>JBIOVB010000068.1:0-22982 GCA_044867525.1 Acidimicrobiia bacterium
GCCCCGCCTCCCATGGTGGCGAGGACGGCGATGAACAGAAGGCCACCACGGTTCGCTCCCCCTCCCGCCCAGCGCGAGACGGCCACCCAGGCCACGAAGAAGCAGACGAACGCGGCTGCGGCGTGGAAAAGCTTGTCGTAACTCAAAGGCCTCACAACCTCCGCCACATACAAGGGCTCCCCGTCGACCAGGAGCACTCCGCCGAGCATGTTGCCCAGGCCGACCAGGGCGATGCCCCACCAGACCGAGGCTGGGAACCGAGCCCAATGGTGCACCAGCCCGAAGAATGCGAGCAGAAGCAGGTTGATCCCGGTGTACACGTAGGTCAGAGGACTGTCGACGGTTAGCCCGTATATGAAGAGCACAACCGTGTAGGCCGCTATGAAGAGGAGCGCCGCTCGCATGCGATCAGGCTGGCATGGACCGGCTAATAGGCTGGGCACCAATGGAAGAACCAGTGAAGCCCGACCGGGTCGAAGCAGCGCCACCCGAGGCAGAGCCGGAGCCGGCAGTCACCCAACCGACGAAGCTGATCCGGATCGCCTCGATGACACGGGCGATGCTCGAGGAAGTTCGGCATGCGCCACTCGACGACGATGGCCGGAAGCGACTGGCCAAAGTGCATGAGCGCTCCCTCGACGAGCTACGCGAGGTGCTCTCCAAGGACCTTCTCGACGAGTTCGAGACGATCATGGTCCCCCTCGACGAGACAGTCACCGAGGCCGAGATACGCATCGCCCAGGCCCAGCTGATCGGTTGGTTGGAAGGGCTCTTCCACGGGATCCAAGCGTCGCTTTGGTCCCAGCAGATGGCTGCCCAGAGCCAGTTGGCGGAGGTGCAGAGGCGTGCCCAAATCGGGCCGGCCGGCCGAAATCCCGAGGACCAGTCCGGGCTCTATCTTTGACTAGCCAACCTTGCGCTCGCGGACTGCCCGCTCGCGGCGCACACGCCGGCGTTCCCGCTCGCTGAGACCACCCCAGATGCCGAACTTCTCGCCCATGTCGACCGCGTAGTCCAGACACTCCACCTTCACCTCGCAGGCGGCGCAGATCGCCTTCGCCTTACGGGTGGAGGCGCCACGCTCCGGAAAGAACAGGTCGGCGTCGGCCCCGCGGCAGTTGGCGTAGTCCTGCCAGGAGAGCTCACCTATCGCTAGCGCTTCGATGAGCTTGCTCTTCATCAGGAACTCCTCACAACCGTGTAATTACACGTTTGAGATTACGACCGCGGCCGCGCGCCGTCAAGGGGCCCTGGGGCTGGCGAGACCGCCTGAACCGGATGGGCCGGGCGGCTTGCCATAATGGGGTAGCCGTGGCGACCACGCTCGAAAAGAGAAGACTCCCCTGGCCGCTCGCTTTCTATGGATCGGCGATCGGCAAGAAGTGGGTCATGGCCATCACCGGGATCGTCATAATCGGCTTCGTCCTCGCCCACATGCTCGGCAATTGGAAGATCTTCCTCCCCGATGTCGACGGAGTCCCGGACATCGACATCTACGCCGAGGCACTCCGGGAGCTGCTGGTCCCCTTCGCCCCGCCCCACGTTGTGCTCTGGATCCTGCGCACCGGGCTGATCGTCGCCTTCCTCCTCCACATCCACGCTGCATATTCGCTGACTCTGATGAACCGGCGAGCCCGACCCGACGGCTACGAAGGCCCCCGCCACTACGTCGCAGCCAACTACGCGAGCCGCACGATGAGGTGGAGTGGGGTCATCTTCCTCGCCTTCCTCCTGTTCCATCTCGCCGACCTCACATGGGGCATCCAGCCCGCGGCACCCGAGACCTGGGCCCGGGGCGAGGTCTACGCCAACTTCGTGGCCACGTTCAGCAGAGCGCCGGTGACGATCTTCTACGTGGTGTCGATGGTGCTCCTGGGGATCCACCTCTATCACGGCGCCTGGTCGATGTTCCAGAGCCTCGGGCTCAACCACCCCAGTTACAACACGGCGAGGAGGTACTTCGCGATCGGCCTTGCCGTCCTGGTGACGGTGGGCAACGCGATCATGCCTCTGGCCGTCCTGTTCGGGTTCGTGGAGTGAGGCGATGAGCCTGCGACTCGATTCCAAGGTGCCATCGGGCCCAATCGAGGACAAGTGGGAGAACCACAAATTCTCGGTGAAGCTGGTCAACCCGGCCAACAAGCGGAAGTTCAAGATCCTGATCGTGGGCAGCGGGCTCGCCGGGGCCTCGGCTGCGGCCAGCCTCGCCGAGCTCGGATATGACGTCGAGATGTTCACCTTCCACGACAGCCCACGTCGGGCACATTCCATCGCGGCCCAGGGCGGGATCAACGCCGCGAAGGACTACCGCAACGACGGAGACTCGGTGCACCGTCTGTTTTACGACACGATCAAGGGCGGGGACTACCGGAGCCGGGAGGCCAACGTGTATCGCCTTGCCGAGCTCTCGGTGAACATCATCGATCAAGCCACTGCCCAGGGGGTTCCCTTCGCACGGGAGTACGGGGGGCTGCTCGACACCCGCTCTTTCGGGGGCACCCAGGTGGCTCGCACCTTCTACGCCCGGGGTCAGACCGGCCAGCAGTTGCTCCTTGGCGCCTACCAGGCCCTGATGCGCCAGGTCGACGCCGGACTGGTGAAGCTGCACACCCGGTCCGAGATGCTCGATGTGGTGGTCAAGGAGGATCGGGCCGTCGGCATCGTGGTGCGCGACCTGGTCACCGGGACGGTCACCAGCCACTCTGGCCACGCGGTGGTCCTTGCCACCGGTGGCTACTCCAATGTGTTCTTCCTCTCCACCAACGCCAAGGCGTCCAACGTCACCGCCATCTGGCGCGCCCACCGCCGTGGCGCCGCCTTCGCCAACCCCTGTTTCACACAGATCCACCCCACCTGCATCCCCGCCTCCGACGAGTTCCAGTCGAAGCTGACTCTGATGTCGGAATCGCTGCGCAACGACGGGCGGATCTGGGTCCCGAGGAGCCCGGGCGAGAGCGGACCGGCGGACTCCATCCCCGAGTCCGAGCGCGACTATTTCCTCGAGCGGCTCTACCCCGCATTCGGGAACCTGGTCCCGCGCGACGTCGCCTCCCGCGTGGCCAAACGGATGGTCGATGCCGGTCTCGGTGTCGGCCCCCTACACAACGGGGTCTACCTCGATTTCAGGCAGGCGATCGCACGACTGGGCCGCAACGTCATCGAGGAGCGCTACGGGAACCTCCTCGAGATGTACCAGCGGATAACCGACGAAGACCCCTATCGGGTCCCGATGCGGATCTACCCCGCACCGCACTACACCATGGGCGGTCTCTGGGTCGACTACAACCTGATGACGACCATCCCCGGCCTGTACGCGATCGGTGAGGCCAACTTCTCGGATCATGGGGCGAACCGGCTTGGCGCCTCCGCCCTGATGCAGGGTTTGGCCGACGGATACTTCGTCCTGCCCTCCACCATCGGCGACTACCTCTCGGAGTGGCTGAACACGACTCCGGTGCCCGAGGACGACCCGGCGTTCACCGAGATCGAAGCCGGGGTCGGCGAGCGGGTTGCCGGGTTCCTGTACAGTGACGGGAACCGCTCGGTCGATTGGTACCACCGCCAGCTGGGGAAGGTGATGTTCGACCAATGCGGGATGTCCCGCAGCGAGCCCAGCCTGCAGAAGGCCCTGTCGGAAATCCCTGCGCTCCACGAGGAGTTCCGGAATGAGGCGCGGGTGCTCGGTGACGCCGAGTCGCTGAACCAGAGCCTGGAGCGTGCGGGCCGGGTGGACGACTTCTTCGAGCTGGCGCAGATGATGTGCCTCGACGCCCTGCGCCGTGCGGAATCCTGTGGGGGCCATTTCCGTGAAGAGCACCAGACCGAGGACGGCGAGGCGCTGCGCGACGACGCCAACTTCTCCCATGTCGCTGCCTGGGATTGGACCGGGGACCCGGGCAAGCCGGAGGTACAGGTCGAGGAGCTCGAATTCGAAGCGGTCTCCCCGACCGCCCGGAGCTACAAGTGAACCTCACCCTCCAGATCTGGCGTCAGGCCGGGCCCGATGTCCGAGGGGGGTTCCAGACCTATCAGCTCGATGGGATCTCCGAGGAGATGTCGTTTCTCGAGATGCTCGACGTGCTCAACGAGAGGCTGCTGACCCAGGGCGATGAGCCGGTTGCTTTCGACCACGACTGTCGTGAGGGGATCTGCGGAAGCTGTGGGGTGATGATCGACGGACAGGCACACGGCCCACAGGCGGGGACCGCGACGTGTCAGCTCCACATGCGCAAGTTCGACGACGGGTCGACGATCACCGTGGAGCCCTGGCGGGCCGCCGGCTTCCCCCTGATCAGGGATCTGGTCGTCGACCGGTCGTCGTTCGACCGCATCATCGAGGCCGGCGGCTACATCTCGGTCGACACCGGATCGGCTCCCGAAGCCAACCAGACCCCGATTCCGAAGGGAGTTGCCGACATCGCTTTCGACGCCGCGGCCTGCATCGGGTGCGGGGCGTGCGTCGCCGCCTGTCCCAATGGTGCGGCCAACCTGTTCACCGCGGCCAAGGTGAGCCACCTCGGCCTGCTCCCCCAGGGCCAAGCCGAACGCTGGTCGCGGGTTGAGCGCATGGTCGAGGTGATGGAGAGCTACTTCGGATCCTGCACCAACCATGGGGAATGCGAGAAGGCCTGCCCCAAGTCGATCTCCATCGACTTCATCGCCACCCTCAACGCCGACTATCTCAAGGCCAAGGTGAAGAACCGACGGCTTCAAGATGCCAAGGCGACCAATGACTAGACCGGTTGGAATTCATGCAACCGGCCCCTTGCCGTCCTTCTGTCTAGCTCTAGCCTGACCGGTGGAATCGGGTCGTACGACGCAACACGACCACTCTCTGTAGTTTTGCGTCGCATAGTGTGGTTTGCGGGATTCGAAAAGGGCGATATGAAGAAGTCGGATGATGGGGAGCGCGGCGCCACCCTGGTGGAGGCGGCGCTGGTCTACGGACTGCTCTTCCTTTCCCTGTTCGCCATCGTAGAACTGGGCCTCGCCTTCAAGGACTGGCTGTCGGTGAGTCATGCCGCCCGTGAAGGGGCACGCGCCGGGGCCACCTATGGAGACGACCCCACGGCCGACATCCAGATCCTGCGCGATATCGAGCGCACCCTCTCCCCGGCCGGGATCGCCAATGGGATACGAGTCCGGGTCTTCGAGGCCTCCGCGGGCGGCGAGTCCCAGAGTTACACGTACGCCCCGGGCTCTGACTGCAGTGACAACTCTCCGGGCAACATCCTGGTCGGTTGCTGTGATTGGAGCCCCTGTCCCGAGCCATTCCGCGACAGTTACATGGTCCCCAACTGGGACCCGGCAGATCGAGACGTGGAGGCGCCCACACTCGACCGAATCGGGGTCGAGGTCGCGTTCACCCATGATTGGCTGACCGGCTATTTCGTCGACTCCACCGACTTCACCACCGCCACCGACTTCCAGATCGAGCCCCAGGTATTCGAGTCGTGAGCAAGATCCGCGATCGTGGGGCCTCCTTGGTCGAGGTTGGCCTGATCCTCCCCCTCTTGATCCTGCTCGCCATCGGGCTCTCCGAGATCGGGTTCTTGGTCGTCGACTACCTGACGGTCACCAACGCCGCCAGGGAGGGCGCCCGGACCGGCGCCGCGGCCGCCGATTTCGATCAGGGCGGCATCGACGCCGACGACCTGATTCTCGAGGCCATCGAGGAGGCAGCCTGCAACCTCCGATTCGGCTCTCTGGAGACGGTACGGATCTTCAAGGCCGACGGCGTGGGTGACCCGGTTGCAGGAGCGATCAACGAGTACTCCCCGACAGGGAGCCTCAACTGCGACTCACCGCTCAACGCACTGGGATGTGACAACGGCTGCCCCTGGGCGGCCGCATCGAGAGACCGGATCCCGCCCACGTTCGACGTCCTCGGCGTGGAAGTCACCTTCTCCCATTCCAGCGTCACCGGCCTGTTCCCCTTCCCCACCGCCAACTGGAACGAAGTCGCGGTGATGCAGATCGAGCCCGACACCAGGGGCACGCAATGAGGAAGCTCTACCGCCGGGCTCGAGACAACGATCGCGGGGCCGCCCTGGCGCTGGTGGCGGCCTCGTTGGTAGTCCTCATGGGGATGGCCGCCTTTGGCTCCGACCTCGCATGGTTCTACCTGAATGCGAGCCGGATCCAGCGCGCCGCCGACGCCGCCGCACTCGGCGGAGTGGTCTGGCTCCCCGGCCAGGTGGGCACGGCCAACTCCACTGCGGTCGACATCGCCCTCAGGAACGGCTACGACGACAGCCTCGTCGACGTGGACGTCACCCCGGGTGTGGTCCCTGGCGAACCGAACCGCCTCCGGGTCACCATCCGCGACGTGGTCCCCACCTTCTTCGTCAAGATCTTCGGGTTCGACACCATGGCGATCTCACGCACCGCCACCGCCGAGTTCATCCCACCACTGAAGCTGGGGAGTCCGAGCAACCAATTCGGCAACAGCTGCGACCCTGCCCAGGCAGGCTGCAGCGGGCAGGCCAACTTCTGGGCCAATATCCATGGCAAGTGGACAGACAGGGGAATGGGCGACGCCTATTCCTCCTGGTGTGACAACACCAGCGACGTGCCCGGCTGCGCCCAGCAACCCTCGCCACCGGCCAGGTCAACCGGATACTTGTATGGGATCGAGTCCGGGTCGTCGTTCACGGTTCAATTCAACGATCTCGCCTTCCGTAACACCTCCGGTGGAGTTGCCACCAGCGACAACCTGCGCACTGGGGACCGGGGTTGCGAGGATTGGGGGCCGAGCTCGGCCGCCAGCTGCGGGCCGACCATGATCGTCACCCTCTACGCACCCGACCCCACCCCGCTCGACGTATCCGACAACGCCGTGCTCTGCCAGGCGGTGGTCCCCCCGATCCCCCAAGTGGTGGCGACCGCGCCGTACGGCTTCAGCCCACCGGACGGTCAGTCGTGCTGGACTCAGTCCGGCTCAGGGATCTATGTGCTCCAGGTCCGCCACCAGGACCCCGGGAACACCGTGGACCGAGCCGGGCTCAACCGCTACTCGGTCCGATCGACAACCGGCAATCTATTCGCCGTCGGTGACTTCTCGATCTACAACAACTTCAGTGGCTCGGTGACCTCTTTCCACCTGGCCGAAGTCCCCACCTACTACCACGGCAAGACCTTCGTCGTCGAGCTCTACGACCCCGGCGAGTCATCGGCCAACGGGACCCTTCAGGTCGTGGGTCCGGATCTCACCGTTTTCAACGACGGGGAGTGCCGGATCTACGACCGAAGCAACACTACGGCGCCCTGGAGCCTGCAGCAGACCATCACCGCCGGCAGCCCGTGCCAGGAGTTGGTGACGCCCCAGGAGTATCACCGGCGCTGGCTGAAATTCGAGATGGACCTCCCCCCGGAGTACACCTGCGCAACCTGCTGGTGGAAGATGAACTACGTCTACACCTCACCGGTCAACGACACCACCACCTGGCGGGCATACATGATCGGGAACCCGATCCACCTCGTTCCGAGCACCTAGGCGCCCTCCCGATTCCGGTAAAGAAAACCGGCAGATCTGCCGACATTTGACCCAGAAGTCAAGTGAGCAGCCGATCCGTACGCCCTCGTGATGGGAGGGGAGCGAGGCTCGTCGAAGATCCGATGGGCTCTCTCCCCCGTTTCACCGCGTCGAATGGGTCGCTCGGCCCCTACCGGATGGCCGGTTGGCCCATAGCCTCCCTGACGTCGGACCGAGATCGTTCCCTCCCTGAGGCAATCCTCGAGTTCGGCTCGCCCCGGATTGCCCAATGAGAATCCCCACCGCCCCCAACTCCAAGCCAAACCCGGGTCGCAGTCAGCGCGGGGCGACGCTGATCGAGTTCGCCCTCATCTTCCCGCTGATGGTCCTGGTGATCGTGGGCATTCTCGAGATCGGGCTCGCCTTCAAGGACTACCTGACCGTCTCCTACATCTCCCGTGAGGCGGCCCGGGTCGGAGCGCTGGCCGGTGACGACACCGATGCCGACTGTTCCATTCTCCGAGGTATCGGCACCGTCGCCACCGAAGGCGACCTGGCGCGGATCACCTCGGTCCAGATCTTCAAGGCAGACGTCAACGGCACCCAAGGGGTGACCAACTACGCGGTGTACGAAGGGGGCGACCCCGACTTGTGCAACGTACCCGCCCAGCCCTCCGACGCCTGGGACATCACCCCTATCAACTGGGCACCCACCTCCCGCCAGACCGCGGTTGGTGACGACGACCTCGACATCATCGGAGTGAGAATCATCATGACCCACAACTGGATCACCAATTTCCCACCCTTCACCGGGTCGATGACTATCGACGAGTCGACCATCACCCGGCTCGAGCCCCAGGTGTTCGAATGATGCGCAGGATCGTGCAACTCGTCACTCACAGAGTGACCGACGACGACAAAGGGTCCGCCCTACCGCTGATCGCCAGCATGTTCGTGGTGCTCCTCGCAGTCTCCGCATTCGCCATCGACCTCGGCTGGCTCTATTTGAACGGGGCCCGGGTCCAACGTGGCGCCGACGCCGCGGCCCTCGCCGGAGTGGTCTTCCTCCCCGGTGACTTCGATGGTGTCGACGACAACGCCATGGGCGCCTCCAACGCCAACGGCTATGACATCGGTTCGATCAACGGCACGCCCGTAGTCGGCGGCGGCAACGACGATCTGGATTGGCAGCCGTTGGCGGACAACAAGCTGGAGGTGACCCTCTCTAGCTCGATTCCCACCTTCTTCGTCAAGTTGCTCGGATTCGACAACTTCAATATCACGCGCACCGCCACCGCCGAATACGTGAAGCCGGTCCCGATGGGAAGCCCGGCCAACTGTTTCGGAATCGGGGGCAGCACCACCACCGCCGGGCTCACCACCAACGGTCAGACGGCACGGACGCTGTGCAACACCTACACCCAGAACTTCTGGGCGGCGATGAACGGGCGGATGACGGCCAAGGAGCATGGTGACCCGTTTGGCGTCAGCTGCGTCATCTGGAGTGGCGGCTGCGCTGGGTCCTCTCCCAACTCCGAGTACGACCCCTACTACTACTACGGGATCGAGATGCCGGCCGGCAAGACCTTCCTCGATATCTGGCTCTACGACGCCGGCTCCTACGACCGGTCCGGGTTCGCCGAGGCTGGAGACGAGCACAATCTCTCCAGCAGTGGCAGTGGGGGCACGGACATGACCTACACCCTCTACCGCTGGGATGACACCCCGCTCAACCCCAGTGACAACACCGTGGTCGCCACCTGCTCCACCGGTGGCCCCAACCCGAACACCATCACCTCCGGGAGCAGCTCCAGTACCTACAAGAACGCGTGGTTCCGGCTGTGTCGGGTTGCCAGCCCAACCGCCGGAATCTATGTCCTCAGGGTGGCCAATGGCTCTGACATTGGTGGCCTCAATGGGTACGCGGTGATGGCCTCCACCAACAGCATTTCATCGACCTCGTTCCCCCGGGTCTATGCCATCGACGACATGGGGATCTTCACGAATCAGCCCTCGGGCTCGGCCACCGTGTACCTGGCCGAGGTGGAGGCGGTCCACGCCAATAAAACCCTCGAGCTCAGCTTCTTCGACCCGGGCGAGGGCTCCGGAAACGCCTCGATGACCGTAATACCGCCGACCGGCACCGGTGCGATCTCGTGCAGTTGGACCGCTACCAACGGGCAGAGCGGCTCGAGTTGCACAATCCCAACCACCATCGGGGGGGTCGCACAGTTCAACGGGGAGTGGATCACAGTGGAGATCGGGATCCCCTCCACCTACAGCTGCACCACCGACTGCTTCTGGAAGATGAGCCTCGCCCTCAACACCTCCCACGACCGCACCACCTGGAAGGCCCGTGTCATCGGCAACCCGGTGCGTCTGGTGCCCAACGAATGAGACTCCGGATCCTCAGCCGTGACCGGGAGGAGCGAGGGGCGGCCCTGATCGAGTTCTCCCTGGTGTTTGGATTACTGATGATGATCGCCCTCGGCGCCTACGAATACGGGATGGTGTTCCGCGACTGGCAATCGGTCACCGTCGCAACCCGCGAGGGAGGGAGGGTGGCGGCGTCTGCCGCCAACCACGGCGACGCCGACTGTGTGATCCTGGAGGCGGCCACCGGGGCCCTCCAGTCCTTCAACACCGGCCAGGTGCGGTTCGTTCACATCTACAAGTCGGACGTGGCCGGCTCCTATCCGGCGTCCAACAGTCTGACCCGCATCTACCGACCCTCGACCCCCGCCGATTTGGATCTGGTCTGCGACGGCAACTGGGTTGCTATCAACCTGGGAAGCAGCTGGGATCCGGATGACCGGGTGAACGACGAGGACGACGCCGACTGGATCGGTGTTCGCATCGAGTTCCGGCATAACTGGCAGACCAGTTTCCTGTGGTGGAACGGGACTGTGGACTGGGACGACGACGCAGTGTTCCGCATGGAGCCCCCGGCGCCCAACTGAGTCGAAGCGGAGGCCGAGTCTCCCTAGCCTGTCTCGATGCGAACGGCCCCTGAGTACATGCCCGCCCTGATCACCCCCTTCACGCGGGGTGGTGAGATCGACACCAAGGCCCACACCCACAACCTTCGTGTCCTCGCCGAGGCCGGGATCGCCGGCTTTGTCATCGGCGGGTCCAACGGCGAGGGGCCGTACCTCGAGCCCGGTGAGCGGGCACGTCTGGTCAAGGCGGGACGGAGAAGGAACGCCCACCTCATGGTTGGGGTCAGCGCGGAGTCGACACGGGTCGCCCTCCGCCAGGTCCAAGAGGCCGTCGACGCCGGCGCCGACAGCGTCCTGTTGATGACACCCACGACGCTGGCTCGTGGTCGCGATGAGGCGATTCTCCGCTTTTACCGGACCGTCGCCGACATGTCGCCGCTCCCACTCTTCATCTACTCGGTGCCGAGCGTCACCGGGTACAGCCTCCCCATCGAACTGGTGTGGAGGATCTCACGCCATGAGAAGGTCATCGGGATGAAGGACTCGAGCGGCGATGTCGTGCGTCTGCAGTCGATCATCGACGCCGCACCGGCCGACTTCATCCTGTACTCGGGATCGTCCCGGGCCCTCACCGCGGCGATCGCGGTCGGTTGCCACGGGGCCATCACCGGGTCGGGCAACTATCTCCCCCGCCTCGTCCTAGAGACCATGGAAGCGGCGCGGGAGAGCCCGGAGAAGGCGCGAAAGCTCCAGCGCCGACTGAGCGCGGTGACCGCCGATGTCGAGGTCCATGGGATACCCGGGGTCAAAGCCGCGGCCAAGGCCGCCGGCCTCGATCCCGGATACCCCCGTGAGCCCCTGACCAGGCTCTCCAAAGGTGCCGAGACCTCGATTGCCAAGCTGATCTGAGCTCTCGGGCGACCAATCGGCTGCAACACCACCGCTCCTAGACTCAGATCATCGGTTCCGGGAGCCAATGACCACCCTGCAGATCACCCGTCCCCGCGACGTCCTCCCCGAGGAGGAGATCGCCGCCCTCCAGCCGTTGATCGAAGAGATCGACGACCTGAAGCGGGAGCGCAATGCGATCGTCGCCGCCCACAACTACATGACCCCGGACATCTACCACCTGGCGGCGGACATCAAAGGCGACTCCCTGGCGCTGGCTCAGACCGCATTGGAGACCGAGGCCGAAGTCATCGTGCTCGCCGGTGTCCATTTCATGGCCGAAACCGCCAAGATCATCAACCCGGAGAAGACCGTCCTCATACCCGATCTCCTTGCCGGGTGCTCCCTGGCCGATGGCATCACGGGCGACGACGTGCGCAGGCTGAAAGAGGAGCACCCGGGGGTTCCGGTAGTCACTTACGTGAACACCTCGGCCGAGGTGAAGGCGGAGTCGGATATCACCTGCACCTCCAGTAACGCGGTGGCCGTGGTCGAGTCATTGGGAGTGAACAAGGTGATATTCACCCCCGACCAATACCTGGGCCGATGGGTTGCCTCGCAGACCGATGTCGAGGTCATTCTCTGGGAAGGCTCCTGCATCGTGCACGAGCGCTTCACCGGCGATGAGATCGCCCGGTTCCGGAAGGATGCCGGCTCGATACAGGTGATCGCCCACCCGGAATGCCCGCCCGACGTCCTTGCAGAGGCCGATTACGTGGGCTCGACCCACGGGATGATCCAGTGGGTCACCTCCCACCAACCCGACCGCGTGATGATGATCACCGAGTGCTCGATGGCGGACAATGTCGCCTCTCAGACCCCGAACACCGAGTACATCCGGCCCTGCAACCTCTGTCCTTACATGAAGCGGATAACCCTCTCCAACATCAGGGACTCGCTCGCCACTCTCACCCATCAGGTGGAGATCGACCCTGCGATCGCCGGCCGGGCCCGGGCGGCAGTCACTCGGATGCTCGAGGTCGGGCGTCAGGATTAGAAACTCCCCATGACCGAAATCACGCGGCTCGACGCCCCCCTCGTCGTCGGGGCCGGGGTTGCCGGGCTCACCGTGGCTCTGGGCCTGCCTCGTGCATATGTGCTCAGCGCCCCCGAAATGGGCTCGACGTGGTGGGCTCAGGGCGGGATCGCCGCAGCCCTCTCCTCTTCGGATTCACCGCAACAGCACGCCGCAGACACCCTGGATGTGGCTGGAGGGCTCGCCGTGCAACAAGCTGTCGAGGTGCTGACCGGGGGAGGCCCCGCCGCCATCGACAATCTCATCGCGCTTGGCGCCGAGTTCGATCGTGATTCCGACGGATTGCTCTCACTGGGCCAGGAAGGTGGGCACCGCACCCGGAGGGTCGTCCATGCCGACGGCGACGCCACCGGAGCCGAGGTGATGCGGGCCCTGACCGAGGCTGTCCAGTCCTCCGACCGGGCTCAGGTCATCGAAGCAAGAGTCGTCGACCTTGTGATGATCGAGAATCGGGTGGCCGGCGTGGTCACTGCCGACGGCAAGTCGAGGGAGGTGCTGTTGGCACCGGCAGTGGTCCTGGCCACCGGCGGTGCGGGAAGGCTCTATGCACGCACCACCAACCCGCCGGGGGTGACTGGAGATGGGATCGCGATGGCAGGGCGGGTCGGCGTGAGATTGGCGGACCTCGAGTTCATGCAGTTCCATCCAACGGCCCTGCTCGCCGGGAAAGACCCGATGCCACTGCTCACCGAGGCCCTCCGAGGTGAGGGCGCCATCCTCGTCGATGCCCACGGGCGCCGTTTCATGGACCAGTACCACCCGATGGCCGAGTTGGCCCCACGGGACATCGTCGCCCGGGCCATCTTCTGGCAATACGACAAGGGAGTCGGCGCCTACCTCGACGCACGCTCCCTGATCAACTTCGCTGACCGATTCCCGACCGTGAACGCACATGCCCATTCCGTGGGCCTCGACCCCGAACAGGACCTATTGCCGGTATCGCCCGCCGCCCACTACTACATGGGCGGTGTCGACACCGACACCAACGGCCGGACGTCGGTTGAGGGGCTCTGGGCCGTCGGCGAGTGCAGCTCATCGGGGGTTCACGGCGCCAACCGGCTTGCCTCCAACTCCCTCCTCGAGGGCCTCGTCTTCGGGGCACGGGTATCGGTCGACGTCGGTAGCGGCCTCCTCGACATCGAAGGAGAGCCCCGTGCCCCCAAGGAGGCGTTCGACCTGCCTCTCGTAGCCGGCCCGGTACTCGAGGACCTGAGACAGGTGATGTGGGACCGGGTCGGTCTGGTGCGAACGGGTGCCGGGCTCTGGGAAGCCCGCAACAGCCTTCTCGAGATGGACGGAGTCCTCAGACGGACCATCGCGGGCCGGGTCGCCGCCGACCTGGCGATCATGGTGGTCCTCGCCGCTCTCAGGCGCAGCGAATCACGCGGTGGCCACTACCGAGCGGACTATCCCGAGCCCGACCCGATGCAGGAGCACCGGACCCTCATCGACCCCACCCGGGCCGACCTGGTCGCTGTCACGTGATCCCACCCGAGGCTTACGTCGATGTGGTCGCCCGCGCCCTTGCCGAGGATCTGAACGTGGTCGGCGACATCACCAGTGACGCCTGCGTTCCCGAACACGCAGAATCCGCAGCGCATCTCGTCGCCCGAGCGGCAGGAGTTGTGGCCGGCACCGAGGTTGCAGCACATGTCTTCGCCGTCATCGACCCCGATGTGAGTTTCGATGTCATCATCGAGGATGGCGGCCGGGTCACTCCGGGCCAGACCGTCGTCGAGATCTCAGGGAGGGCTCGCTCCCTCCTCAAAGCGGAGCGGACGGCTCTCAACTTCCTGGGGCGAATGTCAGGTGTTGCCACCGCGACCGCGGCATTCGTGGAAGCGGTGCAAGGAACCGGTGCGCGGATCACCGACACCAGAAAGACCATGCCCGGCATGCGCCTGCTCGACAAGCACTCGGTGCAGGTGGGAGGCGGTGTCAACCACCGCTTCGGGCTCTTTGACGCGGTGCTGATCAAGGACAACCACCTCCTCGCAATCGGCGGGATCGAGCGGGCAGTGAGGGCCGCTCGGGACAGGGTCGGCGCCGACACCATGATCGAAGTCGAGGTGGATCGGGTCGACCAGCTGGTAGATCTGCTCGAGACCGACGCCAACCGGGTGCTCCTCGACAACATGAGCCTGGGAGACCTGCGCAGGGCGGTCGAGATCGTTGCAGGGCGGATGATGACCGAGGCTTCAGGAGGAGTGACGCTGGAGAATGTCCGTTCCGTCGCTGAGACCGGGGTCGACATGATCTCGGTGGGCTGGATCACTCACTCGCCGCCTCAACTCGACTTCGCACTCGATTTCGTCGGCGAGCGGCCGCGGGAATAGCTTGGCGGAGATGGATAAACAGCCAGTGCGGGTCGCGGTGACAGGGGCGGCCGGGCAGATCGGATACAGCCTCGTGTTCCGCATCGCTTCGGGTGACATGCTGGGCCCCGACCAGCCGGTTGTGCTCCAGATGCTGGAGATCGCTTCGGCTCTCCCCGCCTTGGAAGGGGTGGCCATGGAGCTCGAAGACTGCGCCTTCCCTCTCCTCGTCGGCATGCTGAGCACGGACGATCCGGAGAGAGCCTTCGCAGATGCCGACATCGCCCTCCTGGTTGGCGCGATGCCGCGCAAGTCGGGTATGGAGCGATCGGACCTGCTCTCGGCCAACGGGGCGATCTTCACCACCCAGGGCAAAGCCCTCGCCAGTGCTGCGAGTCGGGAAGTCAAGGTTCTGGTGGTGGGCAACCCGGCCAACACCAACGCCCTGATCGCCATGAGCAACGCCTCGGGGCTCGATCCCGCAAGCTTCACCGCGATGACGCGCCTCGATCACAACCGGGCTGTGAGCCAATTGGCGGCGCGGTTGAGTCGGCCGGTGTCCTCGGTCAAGAAGATGACCATCTGGGGTAACCACTCATCGACCCAATACCCCGACCTCTTTCACTGCGAGGTCGATGGCGAGCAGGCCTACGCCTTGATCGGCGACCCGGCGTGGGTCGAAGGGGCCTACATCCCAACGGTCGCGGGGAGAGGGGCAGCCATCATCTCGGCACGGGGCGCATCTTCTGCCGGGTCGGCAGCCAATGCCGCCATCTCCCACGTCAGGGATTGGGTGTCGGGAACTCCGGAAGGTGACTGGGTCTCGATGGGCGTCCCCTCCGACGGCTCATACGGTGTTCCCAAGGGCCTGATCTCGTCATTCCCTTGCGTCTGCCATGACGGAGACTGGCAGATCGTTCAAGGACTCGACATCGACGATTACTCACGTGGCCTCATCGATCTCTCGATTGCCGAGCTCGTCGAGGAGCGCGACGCGGTGGCCGGGCTCGGCCTGCTCGGCTGAATCACGGGGTTCCATCCTCGATCCCAGGCTCGAGACGGAACACTGCGTCCTCCTCCCACTCCACGGTGCCGTTCCACCAGAGGAACCCGGTCCGCCACTCGTGGTCTGCGATCACCTTCACTCCGAGCCAGTCGCGGTTGGTACCGAGATTGTTCCGGGACGACGAGGGCCAGCCGTTGCTCACGACGAACCAGGAGGCGCCGGCGCATCCCAGGCCTGGTTCGGACGGGTCGGCCGGACGGTAGATCTGACGGTTGAGGGAGACGGTCCCGCTGACGTCCGACTCGTAGATCCAGAGCTGTTTCACCTGATTGCCGGAGACACCGTTGAGCGCCCCTGCGGAGGCCTCGATGACCCGGCAGTCGGCATCGGTGTTGTCACCGGCTGCACTACCTACCCGGGCGCCTTCCCGCACCGCCGAGGACATGGAGACCCGGTCCGAGAACCCGATCCCCCACTCGTAGGTGCCCAGGGCGAGGAGCAGGAGTATCAGCAGCGCCATCGCCATCTCGATGGCAGCGGTCCCCCGGTCGGATCTCACGGCGCGGTCTCCGGTGGAACCAGCCGGACCGGATTCCCAATCACTCGGGCCCGCCATGTGGTGCGCTCGGTGGGCAGGCTGAGGTTCAAGTTCATCTTCCAGAAGCAGTCGGAGCCGTTGCACATGTCAGCCGGATCGTCGGGGAGGTCGATGGTGGCCACAATCCACTGCTCGTTGTAGACCCTTGGGTCGGGGCCTCGTGAGGTGTCGGTTGTCTGCCAGGTGCACGGGCCAGAGCCCGGGGATTGAGTCTGGCTGGTCAGGTTGTGATTCCACACCGTCCAACTGCAGTTCACGGGCCCATTGGGCGAGAGCAAGGTCATGAAGGAGTCGTCGTCGGCGTCTCCCGGGTCGTAGAACTGGAGCTCGAGTTTCTTCCCGGCGTGGATGTCCTCGATCTCCGCCAGATACAGCTGCGAGCTCGAGGTCAGGTCATTGGACCAGATCGACATGTCGTTGATACCGAATACTCGGGGCTGGATCGAAGAGTTGGCCCGTACCGAGTAGTGGTTGCTCGCCCGACCTGACCCCGAGGTGTCGACATGCAACACATAGATGCCAGGGGTGATCGACCCGCTCAGAGAGCAGAGGGTCTCCCACTGATCCTGGGGCCCGGTACCCGGCGCATACGAAGAGGAGCACCCGGAGATCGTCGGGTTGTCGGTGGGATCGAGCGGGGTGGTGTCCACCATGTGCAGCGTGTAGTTGGTGGTCGGCCCCGGGTCGCCTCCGAGGGCGAAGTCGCCGGTCCCCTGGTCCTGGGGCCGGGCATGGAAACCGGCATCGAAGAGCTCGACAAGGAGACCGCTCGACCCGGAGACCACCTCGATCCCGTAGTAGTAGCCGGAATAGGCGCCGCCTCGGTTGTAGTCGCTGTTGCCCGACGAGCACGACGAGGGCCCGGAGGGCACCCGGCACTGCGTGGAGTAGGGGTCGCCGTGCTCCTTGTGGATGAACTCGGAGGACACCGCCGCCCAGGAATCGCCAACCGATGGGCAGCCGAAGCAATTGTTGGGGTTGCCAAGGGGCACCGGTTTGATGTACTCCGACGTGGCCTCCCTGGTGATGTTGAACTGGTCGAACCCGAGCACCTTGAGGAAGTAGGGCTCGATGGAGGTGCGCAACTCGGCATGGAGCTTGTTGTCGGCGAGTGGGGTGACGGTGAGGGTGTCGGCCCCGCCCGGGTCGTAGCCGTTGGCCCGAGCCGCGTCGGCTGCGTCCTGATTGGCCTGGGCAATGAACCCGGGAAGGTTGACCACTCCGGCGAGGGCGGCCGAATCCACGGCCTTCTGCGCCCGGGTCGTGCTCAGGTACATCCATCCCAGGTCGAGACCGAAACCGGCCATCCCGATCAGTAACACCAGCATGAGTGCGAGCCAGATCAGCGAAATCCCCTGCTCGCGCTTCCAGAACCTCATTCGAACGACTCCGGCTCGAGACGCTGTAGTGCGGTCCTGTTGATGTCCATGTTGCCTCTCCACGGGGGAAGCCCGGTGATCCAGTCGTGGTCGGTGAGGATCGACACTCCGAGGATGTCGAGCTCCAGAGTGTCATTGACGTTGACCTGACGGGTGGTGCTCGGCCATTGCTCGAGCACGGTCCAATCGCCGCAGTCGGTCGGATCACCCGAGGACAGGGTCCAGGTGTTTGTCTTGCCGATCTCCGGATTCCCGGTGCTCTCGCTGGCCTTGAAGATGAGGATGCCGACACCGGTCACGTCGGTCGGTCCAAAAGCAGTCACCACGCTCTGCACGATGTCGCAGTCGGCTTCCGGGTCGTTGCCCGCCAGGGACCCAACCCGCGCTGCCTCCCGGGCGGTATAGGAAACCGTCAGAAAGTCGCGAAAGAAGAGGCCGAGCTCGAGGATGCTGATCATCAGCATGATCAAGATCGGGAGGACCAGGGCAGCCTCGACCAGGGTTGCCCCCCGTTGACTTGCTCCCTTGCCCATCATTTGCCCCTGACGTGCAGCCGGCCCCACCGGCAAACACCTGGCGTACATTATCCGACCCCGGCTCCCTGGTAACCAGGGATCATGCGCTTTAACGCAATGTGACTAGTCGAATGCCCGCCGCCGGGTCGGCTCAGTACTCGACGTCGAGATCGGCGACTGCCGCTCCCCACTGCTGGATTGCCGACTGGTGCATCATCAGCTTCGCCAGGTTCCCCGATACCTTCACCTTGCCGGTCATGAAGGCGGTCTGGGTATTCAATTCCCCCTTGGAGATCGCGGTCGCGGTGTCATAGCTCTGCCGCACCGTCACATCCGGATCTTCGATGGCTCCGACCCCCATCGTCGACCGCCCGGCGCTGGAGTCGAGGAAGTAATCCACGTCGCCATCCGGGCCGTCATTGACGACGAACTGGATCTTGAGGTCAGCGGTGCCGATGGCGTTCTTGAAGCCCTGATGCTGGCCAAGAGCCGCGGTCACGTCGCCCGCCCACTCTTCGCTGAGGAACTTGGACAAGAGTCACTCCTTGGGATGGTGAGCCGGGGATCGTAATAGTGGCCTGGGAGCTATCCCCTGGGCCTAGGCATCACGACCCCAATGTCCCCGGCAATGCGCAACCCAGGGTTCACAGCATCGCTCAGCGGCGCCTGGAACCCTGGGTTCCCATTGCAGAAGCCCGTTTACATGTGGGCGATGATGGCGTCGCCGAATTCCGAGGTCTTGACCTCGGTGGCCCCCGTGGTGAGACGGGCGAAGTCGTAGGTCACCGTTCGGGCCGCGATCGCCCCTTCGAGGCCGGCGACAATTGCGTCCGCGGCCTCCAACCACCCCATGTAGCGGAACATCATCTCTCCGGAGAGGATCACCGACCCCGGGTTCACCTTGTCTTGGCCCGCATACTTCGGCGCCGTTCCGTGTGTCGCCTCGAAGACCGCGTGACCGGTGACGTAATTGATGTTCCCACCGGGCGCGATCCCGATTCCGCCCACCTGGGCGGCCAGGGCGTCGGACAGATAGTCGCCGTTGAGGTTGGTGGTGGCGATCACCTCATAGTTGGAAGGGCGAGTGAGCACCTGTTGCAGCATGGCGTCGGCGATGACGTCCTGGACCAGCAGCTTGTCCCCCGGCTCGCCGCCGCAGTCCTCCCAGGACACCGCGACGTCGGAGAACTCCTCTCGCACCAGCTCGTATCCCCAGAGACGAAAGGCGCCCTCGGTGTACTTCATGATGTTGCCCTTGTGGACGAGGGTCACCGACCGCCTGTCGTTGGCCAGGGCGTGGTTGATCGCCGCCCGGATCAGGCGCTTCGACCCGGTGACCGACACCGGTTTGATCCCGATACCCGAGTCGTGGCGGATCTCCCACCCGAATTCGGACTCGAGAAAGGCAATGAGGCGGGCCGTCTCGTCGCTGCCCTGCTCGAGCTCGAGCCCGGCGTATACGTCTTCGGTGTTCTCCCTGAAGATGATCATGTCAACGAGCCCGGGTTCCTTCACCGGCGATGGCACTCCCTCGAACCATCTGATCGGACGGACGCAGGCATAGAGGTCGAGGATCTGGCGCAAAGCGACGTTCAATGACCGGATCCCGCCTCCCACAGGTGTGGTGAGCGGGCCCTTGATCCCTATCAGCTGGCGCGAGAAGGCATCGACTGTCGCTTCGGGCAGCCAGGAGCCGGTCGCGTTGTGCGCCTTCTCCCCGGCCAGGACCTCGGACCACTCGACCTTCCTCGAGTCCCCGTACGCCTTCTTGACCGCAGCATCGAAAACCCGGACCGAGGCAGCCCAGATGTCGGGGCCGGTCCCGTCCCCTTCGATGAACGGGATGATCGGGTCGTCGGGCACGACGAGCCCGCCCGGTCCCATGGTTACGGATGAGGCCATATCAGAGAGCTCCTGGAAGGTCGAGGAAACCGGGGAGACTAGTGACGCTTTGCGGAGTGACCGTCGGCCCGGTCAGTCGGTGAGCCCGGCCCTGACCAGGAATGCCGCCATCTCGCCGCGGGTCACGTCGCTGTCGGGACAGAAGCGGTTGTTGGTGGGTGGATTGCAGCCGACCGTGATGCCGGCATGGGCCAGCCTGGCGATCGCACCCTCGAACAGATGGCCCCGGGTGTCGACGAAGACCTTTGGCCTCGGCGGGGCCGGCAGGTGAAGCGCGCGCACCAGGAAGGCAGCCATCTGGCCCCTGGTCACCCGGGCGTCCGGGCAGAACCTCCGGGGTCCGCAACCCTCGGTGATGCCGGTGGCATTCAGCCACTTGATCGACTCCGAGAAGATCGACGACGTGGAATCGTCGAAGGGGTTGGCGGCATTTCGAGCGGCAGCCCACGAGCCCACGTTCGACGAGAAGAGCCAGTCGACCCCACCGTCCTGAGCCGAATGCGCTGCGGTCGCGTAGCCGGACTGCAATCCGGAGCCACTGCTGACCCGGAGGTCGAGCCCGCCTTTGACCCAGTCGTCCCACTGCACGCCAACAACCTGCGGATGACGGGCTGCCAACTCGGCGAGTGCGGCGGCGTATTGGGTCTGAGCCGCCTCACTGGGGCGGTTTGGAGCACCACCTGCAGCAACGATGATCGGCACCCCGGGACCTGCGGCAATCGACATCTCGTTGACCGCAGCCTCGTGGTATCCGACGTTGGTCCCGCCCGATGTCGGATACCCGCCGACCCCGGCGATGTCGACATAGTTTCCACCTGGCCAGAAGAGACGGAAGCCGCCGGTGCCCCATTGCGCGACCGAATAGCGGCTGCTCGACATCGAGCGATGAGCGGTGAATGCGGTTCGAACGTGCGAGGAGCCGATGACGGTGTTTGCCCTATCCGCGATCCGTCGGAATGCGGCCTTGAACGCCGGCGCGTCGTCCCCCCAAGGATTGCTGCGGAGGTTGGGCTCGGGGAGGATGTCGAGGATCACCCGGCGCCCCCCGCCCAGGTCGGTGAACTTGGCGAAGGCGGCGAGCATGTTGTTGAGGCGCTTGTCGTGCTTGCCCGAAGCCAGGCCGTCCACATCGTTGGCGATGACCCGAATGTACGGGGTGGCCCCCGCGTCCCAGATGTGGCCGAGCTGGGTCGGGACCCAGATGTTGGGGTTGCCCGAGGTCCCGGTGGCGAGCCAGTTCTTGTCGCCACTGGTTTCGTCGACCCAGTAGCTGACACCGAAAGTGTCGAAGCCCGCCCCGCCCGCCTCGTACACCGAGAGGGCGGTCTTGTAGGCGAGATGGGATCGCCCTCCCCAGTAATCCGGAGGCGAGGGCGGCTCCGGAGGGATTGCCACCTGGTATTGGTCCCCAAGGGCCCGCTTCAGGAAGGCCGCCATCTGGCCCCTGGTCACCGAGTCCTCGGGGCAGAACCGATCATTGACCGGCGGATTGCACCCTTCGGTGATCCCGGATGCAGCCAGTCGCTCGATGGCCGACTCGAACACGGAGTCGTCGTCGTCGAAGAAACGTCCGGAAGCCTGCGGCCGGTCGTTGCAGCCGATGCGCTCCGGGCCCGCCGCCAGCGAGTCGAAGAAGATCTTGTTGTTGATCGGCGAGGTGCCGTCGCCTCCGTAGTAGACGTCGAACCAGAGCGACTTCACCTTGAGCTGGCTCTCCGAAGGCCTCCGGAAGGTCAGATTGCTCGCGGCGTAGGCGCGGTCACCGTCGACGTAGCCCTCGAGGATCCCGTTGGACTGGCCCAGAGAGTTGACCTTGACCCGGCCCTCGATGCAGTACCAGCGCCCGTGTTGAAGAGTCGACAGGTCAGGGTTCCAGTTGAGGATCCTCCCGTCCTGGCCCGTTCCGCTGGAGTTGAGAAGATAGGAGTAGAAGGAGATCCGGGTCACCGAGGACGGGTTGTACGGATATGAGGGAAGGCCGTCTGAGGCATACACCGGCTGGAAAGCCATGCGCGCCGACCAGCACGGGGCCGCGGCCGTGGATGGCCGGTTGCCGAGACAGTTGTAGGTGTAGAGCCCGCCGAATCCAGGCAGCTTCCCCCGGTAAGGCGGGTTGATCTTGAACCCGATCGGGAACCGCAGCCAGTACCGCATCCACATCTCTTGTGGCTCGGAGCCGATGTTGGTCTTGGTGTACCAGTGGGCGCTTCCACCCCAGTGGTCACCGGTGAAGATGTCGGTGTAGAGCCCGTCGCCCTGGTGGCCGGACGACGTCGGCTTCAGCCCGAAAGCGGTGTCGAAGACACCGTTGACCCCGTTCTCGAAGTCCTCCTCGAGCCACGGCGCCTGTGCGGCAGCCGCCCGTTCCGGTGCAGGCAGGATCGTGAGCAGCAGGAGTGCCGTCAGGATGGTGAGCGTCATGGGGAAAGGCTTCATCAGCCGTGTGCGGTGGAACCGACCTCGAATGTGTAGCAGTCAATGAGATCTATCGGACGATTTCGGCCGGCACTCAAGCCGGCGGGCGCGTTCAGAGCCGATCGAGGCGCGACGCGAAACCAATTCAGTCCGGCGATCGTTTTAGCTAGACCGTGGGGATTCGAACCCTGGCCGCATCCTTACTCCTGGTGATCTGCGCCTGTGACGCGAGCCCGGTCAGTTCGCCCACCGCGCCCGTCGTAACCACATCGCCCAGCACTTCAATACCGGCGACCACAGTCCCGCCAACGGCGGCCCTCGATCCGACCACGACCGTCCCCACCGATTCGGTTGCGATCGATCCCGGTCCCCTGACCGCACGGGGTGGCCACTCGGTGATCTGGACCGGCGAGGAGATGATCGTATGGGGTGGCG
Organism: Acidimicrobiia bacterium; assembly: GCA_044867525.1. Lineage (GTDB taxonomy): Bacteria > Actinomycetota > Acidimicrobiia > Spongiisociales > ZC4RG35 > JALYNX01. The sequence goes on from JBIOVB010000068.1 coordinate 22,963, forward strand.
AGAGCAGCGACGGTGGGGCC
>JBIOVB010000069.1:0-7895 GCA_044867525.1 Acidimicrobiia bacterium
ACTCGATCGGCGTCGATCACCCTGATCCCTAACCCGGCCAGAAGCCGCCCAACCTCGCTCTTTCCGGATCCGATCCCGCCCGAGAGCAGCCAACGCCGTTTCCCTGTCTCCACCCTCGTCGACGGTAGCCTTTATCCATGACCGTCACTGCTCCCTGGGAGCGGCGCGTCCATTTCAGCATCGAGGTCGGGCAGTTCATCGCCCTCGTCGTCGCGGTGGTCGTCGATCTGGTGGGCAGCGGCCCGGACCCCCAATCATTGGTCGCGCTCACGGTGGCGACCATCTACGTGATCGCTTCGTCGGCAACCCCGAACGAGTGGTATCACGTTCGATTTGGCGCCGAGACATTCACACTGCTCGGAGCATTCCTCACCGCGGTCGCCATCACTCTCACCGGCGGCCCTTCCAGCCCCTACCTGCTTCTCTCCATGGGCCCGCCGATCTTCGCCACGCTCTACGGGGGGATCCGCAGCGGCCTGATGACCGGTCTCCTCTCCGCCGGCCTCCTGGCCCTGGTCACACTCTCCCAGGGTTTGATCCTCATCGACGCCGCCCCGGCAATGGCCCTCTACCTGGTTTTCGTGCTCCTGGTGGGGGTGATCCGGAAGCTGCTCGAAGATATCCACCAGCAGGCGGCAGAGCTCGCCATCGAAAAAGAATTCGCCACCCAGCGTCTGGAGAGCCTCGAAGAGATCCACGGGATCCTGGTCCGTCTCTCCCAGGACGTGTCGGCCGGCCGGCTCAATGCTGTCGAGGTCGGCGCCGAGACGCTGGACACCATCCTCACCAGGCTCCCCGGATCGGCGGGGAAGCTGGCAATCGAAGGCGAGAGCGGGCTGGTGGTGCTGGCGGCGCGTGGCGTCCCCGACCCCGACGGCCATGTCTACGAGGTCCCGATCACCACTGCAGACTCTTCGGTGGGAATGATGGAGCTGGTGACCCCTGAGCCCCTCGAAGACACCGACCGCCTCGCCGTCGAGGCATACCTCCGACCCTTGGGCATCGCGTTCGCCAACCTCCAATTGCTCCAGGACATCGCCGGGTCGGCTGTCGCCGAGGAGCGGCTCCGCCTGGCCCGCGAGATGCACGACGACATCGGGCCCTCCCTGGCATCCCTGGGCCTGGCGCTCGATCTCGCCGGGATGCAAATGGCCCGCGACCCGGAGATGGTGGCCGATCTCAAGGTGTTGCGCTCCAACGTGACCAAGCTCGTCGAGGACGTGCGGGCAAAGGTGGCCGACCTGCGAAGCACCCCGGGCCCCACCCTCACCGCCCGTGTGCTCCAGGCCAGCGGCGGCTTCAATGGCGACGGGACGCAGATCGTCGTCGATATCGACGAACGGCGCCCTCCCCGCCCCGCGCTGATCGGGGACCTCACATCGATCGTCACCGAGGCGGTACGCAACGCGCACGTACACTCCGGGGCCTCGACGATTCTCGTCTCCGGTCAGATCCACCGCGACTGGGGAAAATGCCAGGTGAAGGACGACGGCAACGGATTCGACCCCGAATATGAGCCCGACGGGCATTTTGGCCTACTGGGAATGCGGGAACGTGCCGAAAAGCTTGGAGCAACCATCGATTTCGATTCCGAAGCCGGGAGAGGGACAACCGTGACTATTGAATGGGGTAACCGATGATCCGCGTCATGATCGCCGACGACCACAAGCTGTTTGCCGAGGGTCTGAGCCAGGCCCTGGACTCCCTGCCCGATGCCAGGGTGGTCGGGGTTGTCGATAGCGGGCCCGCTCTCGACGAGGCGCTCGCCTCCCAACCCGCGGAGGTCTCGATCGTGGACATCGAAATGCCCGGTGGGGACGGCATAACCACCATCGCCAATCTGGGTCGGAAGACGAAGGCGATCGTGGTGTCGATGTACGCGTCGGATGACCAAAAGGCCCGGGCCGTGGCCGCCGGCGCCAAGGGCTTTTTCTCCAAGGGAGTCCCTCTCCTCACTCTCGCCGCGGCAGTCCGCGCGGTGGCCGACGGCAAGAACCTGATCGAATTGGAGGACCACGAGCGCGACGAGGTCCTCGAGGGCTATAGCCAGGCCCAGCTCGACCCCGGTGCAGCGTCGCTGACAGAGCGGGAGAAGGAGATCCTGCAACTGTTGGCGATCGGAGTCTCCGCCACCGACGAGCTAGCCGACCGGCTCTACATCTCGCAGAAGACGGTCAAGAACCACCTGGCCTCGATCTTCCAGAAGCTGGCCGTCAGCGACCGCACCCAGGCCGCAATCGAGGCGATACGGCTCGGAATCGCCAAACCAAGCTGAGCAGATGGGTCGATAGACCCATGATCGGGCCCGAAGCTCCCCCGTATCCTGATCTACGAAAGCCAGGAGGGAATAGTGCTTAGGCGCTTGACGACATTGATAAAGGATGAGCGGGGGGCCGCCCTCGTTGAGTGGGCAATGCTCGTCGTTTTCATCGCCATCGTGGCACTTCTTGCGGTCACCGCTGGGGGCAATGAGATGTCGGAGTCGTACTCCGAAATCTCGTCTGCTCTCTCGGAAGCGGGACCGTGACTTGATGGTTCGGTAGACCCATTGTCACTGGACCGTGAAGGGCTAACTTGCCCAATGTACTGCAAGCCAGTAATCCGACCAAGGAGGGGTTAATGCTTGCTCTGTGGACCAAGGTAACGAGCTGGACTCAGTCCGAGAAAGGCGCCTCAATGGTTGAGTACGCCCTCCTCGTGGTGCTGATCGCCATTGTTGCCCTCGTCGCCGTGCAGATCGCCGGTGAGGAGGTCTCGGAGACCTTCAGCGAGGTCAGCTCCGGTCTCGACCAGTAGTCGAAACCTCAATCGATTGAGAAGGGCCCGCTTGCGGGCCCTTTTCTATTGGGAGGCCGAAGATCACACCTTGGAGATCTCGTCGCCCCGGCGCACCGAGCCCGGGACCACCACCCTGGCATAGATCCCCCGCATCGACAGATCTCGACCCACCCCGGTGTTGACGAAGCGCAATGCCTCCGCACCGAAGCGACCGGCGAACTTTGCACACCCCCGGTGCGGGATCTCGGTCACCTCGAGCAGCGCTGAGCCCAGCTGGAGCCTGGCCCCCACGGGGAGGTTCTCCTTGCTCAGGTCTAGGTCAACATAGAGCTGATCACCGGCCAGGGCCCAACGGCTGCGCTCCCCGGCAACCAAGTCGATCACTCGTGCATTCATCAGGGTGATCTGGGTGTCCAGGTACTCCCCACTGGGTTCCCCTCTTTGGTTCCAGTCGTCCCCTACGACGCCGATGCCCGGCTCCAGCACCGCCTCCTCCAATTCCTCTCGAACGTCGACTTCGGGGCGGCGGACGATCATCTCGACGGTGCCCGAGTCCCTGGGCGAGCCCTGGATGTGCTCCAGGCCCGCCTCCAGGGCTGTGGTGTCTAGGAAATGGGTCGTGGTCACCCGAAGAAGGTACTACGGCAGTGGCAAGTGCCCCTCAGCATCTCAGTCCGACTAGGCGAGTTGACCGAGGTCGAGGGGCAGACTGAGCTGGAAGCGACTCTTGCCATCCTCGTAGCAGTAGTTGAGATCTCCACCCATCAATTGAGCCAGAACCAGCGAGATGTGTAACCCGAGCCCCAAGGACGGGGCCAGACCTACCGGCTGCACCCCTCGCTCATAGGCGCTGAAGATCTTCGCACGGAACTCCTCGGGTACTCCCACTCCATTGTCGGTCACCACCAGCGATCCCATGGTCTCATCGGCGCCTACCTCGAGGACGATCACGGGCCCGCCGTACTTCAGTGCGTTGGAGATGAGGTTGCGCACTATCTGGCGTACACGGCCGGGGTCCCCCATGCATCGAACCGTCTCCTGAGGGGACGTCACCACCGCACGAGATTCGGCGTCGAGACCTTCCACCACCTGCGCCGTCTGCGCACGCAAGTCGACCGAGACCCTGGCCACTTCGAGTTGACCCATGTCGGCTTTGGCGGCCACCAGGAGGTCGTCGACGATGTTGGTCAGGTCATTGCTCTGCTGCACCAGAACCCCCGTCATCTCCAAGCGCTCCTCTGCGCTGAGATCCGATTCCTCCTGCAGGAGTCCGGCGAAACCGACTATCGAGGCCAGCGGGGTCCTGATCTCGTGGGAAACCGAAGCAATGAGCTGGTCCTTCGACTCGACCAAGAGCTGTTTGGCGTCGAGGATTTGTTTCAACTCGCGCTGCGCGGAGCGCAGGTCGGTGACGTCGAGGTCGACGATCACGATCCGATCCCATAACGCCTGATCGCCATCGACCGGTGCGCTCCAATGCGAGCGCACGATCACTTGACCGAAGACCGTGGGTGCGGTGTGCTCCCGGACGATCGAGGTGTGCCGGAAGAACGGGGCGGTGAACTGCTGGATCAAGGTCTCGTAGAGGTCGGGGTAGAGGTCCTTGGAGAACTGACGGTCATGCAGATCGGGGGTGTCCGGCGAGAGGATGGATCCATAGAGCCGATCCCATTCCGGGCTGGCGGCGATGGCCCGGGGAAGGCTCAGGCACTGTTCGAAGAGTGCGTCGTCGCCCAGGAGGAGGGCGCGGACCTCTTCACCGCTCATCCCCGAGAAGCGCTCGATGATCGGGTTGTAGTCGGCGACCAGGACCGGGACCGGCACCGCAGAAACCATGAGACCGAATTCGGTGAATCTGGGGGCTTCCCAGGTCATCATGCGAGGAATATCGGCACCGTGTCGCGGTCCCTTGATCTCGGCTCTATTGCGCAGCCCAATCGGGGGCGAGCACGATGTACTGCTCGTCCTCGAAGGCCGGCTGCCAACCCGCAGCCAGAAGGCCCTCGACCAACGGCTCGTCCACCCTGAGCAAAACCTGCTCGATCCCATCCCTCTCGAACACCGGCTCCCAAGGCTCCTCTCCGTCGCGGACGGCGACGAATTCTGCGAGCCGCTCCCGATAGAGCTCGGCGCGGTCGTCGATGTAAACCTGCCGCCCCGGTCCCTCGGCCCAGATCAGATAGCCACCGGTGCGGTCGTCGTGAAACACCCGGCCCTGGTCCAGGGCGGAAACGGCCTCGATCGGGAACCGCTCCGGGTCAAGGGAACCGTCCGACCTGAGGAAGAACGGGAATACCAGCACGAAGGCCCCGAACACCACTGCCTGCCCAACGCTGAACCTTGGGGCGGACAGCGTCCTCATCTCGTACACCCCGAGGCTGACCAGCGGCAAGAGAGCGAGCCAGGCCGGTGGGACTGCCCGTGTGGCACTGAGGCCCAGGGCGAGGAAGGGCACGATCACCCAAAGATGACGCGGGGTGACTCGGCCCCTGACCGCAGCCCAGACGATGAGGCCGAGCCCGATGAGGAAGGGGAGGAACGTCAGGGAGATCAACTCGGGCCGGCGCCATTCCGAGAGCAAGGCAAGCGCGTCGCCGGCCTCGAGGAATTCGAGGAGGATGGTGAGCACCCCGAGCCCGTGGGCGGTCAGAAACGTCACCAGACCGCTGAGAATCGCCGTAGGGAGCCACTTCCACTCACGCTCGGCAATCAGGCTCAATCCGATGTAGGCCAGCCCTATGGCAAAGCTGCCATGAGTTGCGGCCCAGACCCAGAACAGGAGAGGGACGGCCCATCGGGTCATAGGGCGCTCCCAGGCCAGGATCACGAGCACGAACAGGGCGAAGGAGAAGATCACGGGCCGGGGCACCAGGAAGCTGATCAGCAGCAGCGTGCTGAGGATCAGAACCACCGCGGTCCCGGGAACGCTCTGCGACCTCCGGTAGGAGATGAGAGCGATGCCGAGAAAGGTGACGGTCGTCGCCAACAGGAGCATCGGTGGGACGAACCCGAGTCCCCAATTGCGCTCACCCCAGAAATAGAGAAGCTCGACCAGCCAGCTTTGTGTCAGCCAGGGCTCGCCGTTCATGGTGAACGAAAAGGGATCGGTGGTCAGCACCTGACCAGACGCCATCTGCAGATCGCCGGCCCGGATGTGCCAGAGGAACGAGTTGTCCCGGATCGGAGCCCAGGCGTCGATCACCAGGGCCACCCAAGGCACGAGGAGCAGCAGATGGGCGAATGAGAAGCGGCGAGGTGACGGCGGGAGCGCCGCCTCCTCGGCCATCAGTCGACGAAAGCGGTGCCGATCTGGATCGCCGCCGGCCCCAGGAGCACGATGAACAGGGCCGGGAAGATGCAGAACACCAGCGGGAACACCAGCTTCACGGGAGCGGCAAACGCCTTTTCCTGGGCCCGCTGGCGACGCTTGACCCGCATCTCGTCGGCCTGGACCCTGAGCACCCGGGCGATGGTCACACCGAAGGCCTCCGCCTGGATCATGGCGAGCATGAACGAACGCAACTCGTCGAGGTCGGTGCGGTCCATCAGGTGGCGCATGGCATCACGACGGCTCACACCGACACGCGTCTCCTGGAGCATCCGGAAGAACTCCTCGGAAAGCGGGCCGGGGACCGTGGCCACCACCCTGGAAAGGGCGGAGTCGAAACCGAGACCTGCTTCCACGGAGATAACAAGGAGGTCGAGGACATCGGGCAGAGCCCTCAGCATCTGGTGCGCCCGGTCATCGATCTTGCGCTGCAGCCAGGCGTTGGGCCCGAAGAAGCCGAGCACGATCGGGAGGATGAAGAGGACTGTCCTCTGCAAACCGTCGCTTCCATAGTTCACGAGGAAGAAGGCGGCAAAGAGGCCGAGGGCGGTGGTGAGGAGCTTGATGACGACGAACGAGGCCGCATCGAGGTTTCCCGGGTTGCCGGCCAGGACCAGCTTGTGCTGGATCTTCTCCATGTATCCCACCGGGGTGAACCGGCGAAGGAAGTTGGAGATCTTGAGGACGATCGGGCCGATGGTCCGCTGGGCAAGCGGCTTGGCCAGCTCGTCGTCGCGGATCACTCCCCCGGTCGTCCGTCCGTAGAGGGCGAGGCGGTTGGTCATGTCCTCCCGGGCCCGGGTGACGCCAAGGCCCACCCAGACGATGACGAAGAAGATGAGGGCACCGACGGTGAGGACCGCCAGCAGTTGTCCGTCCATTTCCAAGAGGTTCATATTTCGATATCCACGATCTTCTTGAGCCAGAAAATGCCACCGGCCATCAACAACAGCCCTGTCACGATTGCGATCCTCCCCATTGGAGACTCGATGAGCGGCATCAGGTAGTCACGGTTGGTGAACCAGAGGAAGGCGCCCAGAGCGAACGGCAGTGAACCGAGAACGAATGCCGAGATCCGACCCTCGGCGGTCAGTGCCTTGATCTCACCCTTGAGCCGGTTCCGGGAGAGCATCGTGTCGGCAACCGTCTGCAGCACCTCGGCCAGGTTCCCGCCGACCTCACGCTGGATCTCGATTGCCATGGTCGCCCACTCGAAGTCCTGGGATTGGGTCCTCTCCGCGATCCCCTGCAGCGAGTCGGAGACGGTTCGGCCCAACCGTGCCTCGGTCACCGCACGGCTGAACTCTCTCGAGGTGGGCTCCGGTGCCTCGGCAGCCACCGCCTCGATCGCTTGCAGGAGCGAGTAGCCGGCCCGGAGCGAGGTGGAGAGCAGGGTGAGTGTGTCCGGGAGCTGCTTCTCGAAGCGGGTCTTCTCACGGCCACCGGCATACCGGATCATGAAGATGAAGAACACGAGCAGGAATCCGAAGACGATGAGCCCGGTCATCGGGCTGCTGAAGATGGCAAGGAAGACACCACCGACGGCGGCGAGGCCGAACATGGCCAGGATCGCCTCTCCAGGGGTCATCGGGATGTTTGCCTGCTCCAGTGCGGCATTCACACCGGAGAGCATTCCGCGCTTCCGAACCTCTTCCTCTGCGGCCTGGCTGAAGCGATTCAGCAATGGGATCCGCTGCAGGAACGGTGCCTTCTCCACCTCGTCGGCCCGGCCTCGACGGCCATAGGCCTGGAGCCGCTTGGCAAACCTGCCTCCGCCCTCCTCGTCATC
>JBIOVB010000070.1:0-11145 GCA_044867525.1 Acidimicrobiia bacterium
TGTTCGACCACATCGTGGTCAACGACCATCTGGAACGGGCAGTCGCCGAGATCGAGGGGCTGATTACCGTGGAGGCATCGGGTAACCTGTCCACTTCCTCCCAATCGAAGGACCAATGAAACTCGAACAAGTGATCGATCAGATCGGGAATCGGTTCGCGACGGTCGTCGTCTCAGCCCGCCGGGCCCGCCAGATCAACAGCTATTTCCACCAGCTCGGTGTCGGTTACGGCGAGTTCGTGCCGCCGCAGGTGCACACCCTGTCCCGCAAGCCCCTCACCATCGCCATGGAGGAGATAGCAGAGGGCAAGGTCTCGGTCGACACCGTCGAGGAGTAGAGGCCTTCACATGCTCAGCGGGAGGCGGATCGTCCTCGGTGTCACCGGAGGGGTGGCCGCCTACAAGTCCGCGTATCTGGCACGCCGCCTGATCGATGCCGGAGCCGAGGTTCGAGTGGTGCTGTCCGAGTCGGCCACCGAGTTCATCGGCCCCCAGACCTTCGCCGCGATCACCGGGCACCATCCGGTCCAGTCCCTTTTCGACGATGAGTCGGTGTCGCCGCACACCGAGCTCGCGCGCTGGGCCGATCTCGTCATCGTCGCCCCGGCCACGGCAGCGACGCTGGGCAGACTGGCATCGGGCATCTCCTCCGATGCGGTGAGTGCGACCCTGCTGGCCACTCAAGCCCCGGTCGTGCTCGCTCCTGCCATGCACACGGAGATGTGGGAGCACCCGGCGACCCGGCGCAACATCGAAGTCCTCCGCGGCGACGGTTATCACATCATCGGGCCGGAGACCGGGGCGCTGGCCGGTGGTGACATCGGAATGGGGAGAGTCACCGAGCCCGAGGAGATCGTGGACCTGGCTGGCGCTTTGCTCGGCGGCGAGGGAGGGGGCCGGGCGGTGTTGGTGACTGCGGGTGGAACCCGGGAGCCGATCGACCCGGTGCGATTCGTCGGCAACCGCTCGTCGGGGAAGATGGGGCATGCGATCGCCGAAGAGGCGGCGCGTCGCGGCTATCACGTCACACTGGTGACCACGGCCGATCTCCCTGTTTCTCCAGCGGTGAAGGTGGTCAAGGTCGAGACGGCAGCCGAGATGTTGGACGCCGTCAGCGGAATCGATGCCGCGATAGCCGTGATGGCCGCAGCGGTCGCCGACTTCAGGCCTGAATCCGCCCAGGACTCGAAGATTTCACGTACCGAAGGTTTGGCGTCGATCGACCTGGCGCCGAACCCCGACATCCTCGCCAGCGTGGTCGAACGCGCCCATCCGCCGTACACAGTGGGTTTCGCCGCAGAGACCGGAGGAGTGGAACGCGCCATCGAGAAAGCGAGGCGAAAGAATGTCGACCTGTTGGTGTACAACGACGTCACCGAGCCCGGATCCGGCTTCGGCACCGACACCAACCGGGTCGTGGTCATCTCCAGGGACGGCTCGACCACCGAGTTTCCGCTGCTCACCAAGCGAGAAGTGGCCGAAAGGCTCTGGGACCGCATCGGTGATGATGTCTCGGGGCGGGAGTAACCTCTCGGCTCCATGAGCCGCTGGTATTTCACATCGGAGTCGGTGACCGAAGGTCATCCCGACAAGGTCGCCGACGCCATCTCCGACTCGGTCCTCGACGCCGCCCTGGCCAGCAGCCCGGACGCCAGGGTCGCCTGTGAGGTGTTCGTGACCACCCGACTCGCAGTGGTGGGGGGCGAGATCACCGCCGGCGAAGCGATCGACGTCGAGGGCATCGTGAGAGACACGGTCGGCCGAATCGGATACGACGGATTCGATCCCGACTTCTCTGCACAAAGCCTCGAAATACAGAATCGGGTGCACGAGCAGAGCGCCGATATCGCAGCCGGTGTCGACCGCGACCTGGGTGCCGGGGACCAGGGCCTGATGTTCGGCTTTGCGGTCGACGAGACCGACGAGCTCATGCCGCTCCCCATCCAGCTCGCCCACCGATTGGCCGAGCGGCTCTCGGAGGTGAGGCGTACCGGGAAGCTCGACTACCTGCGTCCCGATGGCAAGACTCAGGTAATGGTCCGATACGAGGGGAGCCGCCCTGTCGCCGTGGAAAAGGTGCTGATCTCGGCACACCATGCGCCCGACAAGGAACAAGACGAGATGAAGGCGGAGGTGTTCGACACGGTCGTCGCCGCCGTCGTGCCCGAGGAGATGCTCGATCCCGCCCCTGAGTTCATCTTCAACCCGTCGGGTCGATTCGTCATCGGTGGCCCCGTCGCCGACACCGGACTCACGGGCCGCAAGATCATCGTCGACACCTACGGGGGGTACGCGAGGCATGGAGGGGGCGCCTTCTCGGGGAAGGATGCGACCAAGGTGGACCGCTCCGCGGCGTACGCCGCGCGGTGGGCGGCCAAGAACCTGGTCGCCGCGGGCGTTGCCCGCAAGCTGGAAATCCAGCTCTCCTATGCGATCGGACACCCGGAGCCGTTCTCGATCCATGTCGAATCGTTCGGTACCGCGCAGATCGATCCCTCCCGGATCGAAGCCCTGGTCAGCGAGGTGTTCGACTTCCGGCCGGCGGTTGTCATCTCCCGGCTGGAGCTGACCAAGCCGGTGTTTGCCCAAACCGCGGCCTACGGCCATTTCGGCCGTCCCGGGTTCACATGGGAGCGCCTGGACAAGGTCGAGGAGATAAGAGCGGCGGCGGGTCTCTGAGTCGACCTGCGGCCCGGGTCGTCCCTGACGTCCCGACCTTCGCGGTTGACACCGGCTTTTGGTACTCGGTTCCACCTCATCTCGAGGATCAGGTCGATATCGGCTCCATCGTGCGGGTGCCCCTCTCCGGGCGCAAGGTCAGAGGCTTCGTCGTCGAACTGGGATTGGATCGCCCCGGCCCCCTCAAGGACATCGCCGCGGTCTCCGGAAGCAGCGCGGTATTCGACACACACTTGTTGCGCTCCCTGGAATGGGCCGCCAATCACTACGTCGCCCCGTTGTCGGTCGTCCTGGAGCGGGCAGCGCCGCCCAACCTGCCTCGTGTCGGTGCCGGGTCGGACGAGGAGGAGATCCCGCCGCCGGCGCCGTCGAGCCATCCCCTGTTTGGGATAGCCAGCGACGCCGCCAGCGGGAAAAGGCGGCCAGTATCGGCGATCGTCACCGGGTCGGGACCGGATTGGCACGGGGCAGTGGGCCCGGTCTTTGCCGGGGGCCGCTCGGCGATGGTGGTAGTCGCCACGGCTGCCGAGGTCGAAGCTCATGTCGACCTTGCCACCCAGCTCTATGGCGGGCGGGTCATCGCGGTAGGCGGGGATGTCGCCTCTGACCTGACCCGGGCATGGGTGGCGGCGCAAACCCCAGGGCGCCTGCTGATCGGAACCCCCCGCGTCGCCACCTGGCGGGTGGCCGGGCTTTGCCTGGCGGTGGTGATCGAAGAGGGGCGGCGGGCCATGAAAGACCGTCAGACGCCGACCATCCACGTCAGAGACATGCTGCTCACCAGAGCCCGGGTCGAGGGCTTCTCCCTCGTCTTCATGGGCCCATCGCCTTCCCTCGAGGTCCTCGCCGCCGGAGCGGAGCTTTCCCGGGTCGGAGCCCGTGCCTGGGCCCATGTCGAAGTCGTGGACCGATCGGACGACCCCCCAGGCTCGGGGTTTCTCTCCGAGAGGGCAATCGCGGCCCTGCGGGCAGTCTCCTCGGAGGGGAGGCGGTCGATCGTGTTCACCCATCGCCGTCTCGATGAGGCATCCTCCAGATGCACCAAATGCCGCCGAGTGCGGGTTTGCGCTGTCTGTGGGTCGAGGCTGGGCCGGGTCGAGGCCTGCCGGCGCTGTGGGGCGCTCGCCGGCCGTTGTGCCACTTGTGGCTCGGGGAGCTTCGAGGAGATGGGCTCGATCCCCGACCGCGTGGCGAGCGAGATAAACAAACGGGTCGGCGCGGCGATCGCGGCGATCGCTCCAACCGCCCTTCCGGTGATCGTAGGCACTGAGCGCGACCTCGCCGGCCTCGGCGGCATGACCCTGGCGGTTGCGTCGGACGTCGACGGCCTGATGCTTGGCCATGACTATCGGGCCGGTGAGGAGGCGATGCGGATGATGGCCCGGCTCGGGAACACTCTCGGCCCCGGCCCCGGGCGCAGGATCATGTTGCAGACGTCCCTGCCCGACTCCGACCTGATCTCGGCGTTGAGGCGGGGTGAGCCGGTTGGCTATCTGGAACGGCAGCTATCGGAGCGCGCCCGGCTCGGGCTGCCACCTGCGTCCGAGATGATTGCCGTCGAATTGAGAGGTGATGAGGTCCCGCCCGAGGCCGACGGCGAGATCAGGAGTCTGGATGTCGGCGTCCTCGGCCCTGCGATCGGGCCGGGGAAGGCTCGCTGGCTGCTCCAGGGGAGCCTGGGGCCGGCGCGCATCGGTCTTCGGCGTCTGGCGCATTCCTGGCGGGAGCGGGGACTGACGGTGAGGATCGACGCCGACCCGATCGACCTCTGAGGTCTTCTCAGGGTTGATTCTCCTTCAGGATGCTGACCACACCAGGAAGAGCCAGCCTGTGGGCCGTCAGCAGTTGATCGTCTAGAAGCAACTCGGCGGTCGGCCCGTCCGCGACGATGCGTCCCCGGTCGATGATGATCGCCCTCGGGCAGACCTCCAGGGCGTAGAGCAGGTCGTGAGTGACGATGAGCTGGGTGATGTCGAGGCCGAGAAGGGCCTGGGTCAGGTCCTGACGGCTGGCAGGGTCGAGGTTCGACGTCGGCTCGTCGAGGACCAGTATCTCGGGCTCCATGGCCATGACCCCTGCGATGGAGACACGCCGCTTCTGCCCGTAGGAAAGGTGATTGGGTGCCCGCTCTGCGAGGTCGGTCACCTCCAAGGCTGCGAGGGCGGCACCTACCCTCGCGTCGAGCTCGGCTCCGGCCAGCCCGAGGTTGCGGGGGCCGAACTCGACGTCCTCGCGAACGGTGGGCATGAATAGCTGGTCGTCGGGATCCTGGAACACGAGGCCGACCCGCCGTCTGATCTCCAACAGGTTCGACTGGCTCGCCGGGAGGCCGGACACCGTCACCGACCCGTTCTGCGGTCGATGGATGCCGTTCATATGGAGGATCAGCGTCGTCTTCCCGGCTCCGTTCGGGCCGAGAAGGGCGACCCTTTCTCCACGATGTATGTGGAGGTCGATGTCGACGAGCGCCGCCGTGCCGTCGGGATAAGAGAAATCGAGGCCGTGGATCTCGATGATCGGAGTGCTCACGTCATCACTCTCGAGCCGATGGATATCAGCCAGAAAGCGAGGGCCAGACCCAGTCCCAGAGCCCAGGCACCAAGCGTCGCAACGGCCATCGAGGATGCCGGCATCTCACCGGAATAGCCCCTCGACTCCATGGCCAGGTAAATCCGTTCCCCTCGTTCGTAGGTTCGGATGAACATGGCCCCAGTGGTCTTTCCGTACGGCCCCCAGTCGCGGATCCCTCGAGCCTGGTGCCCGCGCGATGCGAGGGCCAGTCGCATTCTCGAGAAGTCGCTGAGGATCACATCGAAGTAGCGGACCATGAAACCCAGGATCGAGGTGACCAGCGGAGGCACTCTGAGCGCTCCCAACCCACGCAGGAGATCAGCCACTTCGGTCGTCGCCCCGAGGATCACCACCGTGAGCAAACCGAGCAGGGATTTGACGAGAAGGTTCCACATGTCCCAGAGCCCGGGCTCGGACAGCCAGACGCCAAGGACCTCGACATGTGGGGCAGGTCCGATTATCGGGAAGAGCAGGGCCAGGATCAGGAATGGCGTCGCCACCAACATCCTCGAAAGGAGAAACGGGAGCGGGATCCTCGCAATGGCGGCGAGCGATCCGAGGATGAGCGCATAAGCCACGAACGCCCAGATCTCTTCCCTGGCGGTGCTCACTATCGCGAACACCACGAGGAAGGCACATGCGATCTTGACCTGTGGCGCCAGCGAATGAAGGGGAGACGCGGCGTGGACGTAGAGGGCGTGCCCGTGCGCCCCGCTCATGACCGTTCTGGCGCGTCCTTGGCCTTGGCCACTTTGAAGACCACGTAGCCCAGACCCAGGGTGGCCAGGGCACCGACGATGCCGGCGATCGTCAGCCGGGTACGGCTCTCGCCTCCGTAGTCGGCGAGTGGTGAGTCGGAGAGGGCATGGTCCTCGGCCGTCTCGAGGAACCCTTCCTGTTCGGCGACGAATTCCAGGCCATCAGGTTGACTCGAAGCCAGTTGAGACAGCGCACCGGCGATGACAACTGTCACCCCAAGTCCGACGAGGAAGATGCTCATACCCTTCTTCATGCCAATACCTCCGACCGGGCGCCGCCGAATGTGGGCGATCCGTAGACCAGGTCGGGGCGGGAACGCATCACAGCGGTGACCACGAAGAGAGTGATGACACCTTCGCCAATCCCGATCAACACGTGGGTACCCAGCATCGCCCAAAGCAGGGGACCGAGAGACACACTGTCGAGGGTTCCACCGAGTGCGAACTCGACCACGAATCCGAGTGCTGACAACGGGACCGAGATCAGAGCGGCCACGCCAGCCATGACCGGAACCTGCTTCCCGCCAGTCATGCGGAGAAGGGCCTGGAAGACCAGATAGCCGCCAACGGCCCCGATCAGTGCCATGTTCACGATGTTGAGCCCAAGGGCGGAGAGCCCGCCATCGGCCATCATCGCCTGGACCACGAGCACGAGGGAGACCACGATGTACCCGGCCCAGGGGCCGACCAGGACCGCGGCGAGCACCCCGCCAAGCAGGTGTCCGCTCATCCCCGGCAGCACCGGGAAGTTCACCAGCTGGGCGGCGAAGACAAACGCGGCCACCAACGCGGCCATCGGCACCAGCCGGTCAGTGAGGTAGGTGCGTGTTCGACGGAGGGCCACGCCGAAGCCACCGATCGCAGTCACACCGGCGGCCACCGAGATACCCGGGCCGATGAATCCATCAGGAATGTGCATGCGACCTTCTTGCGAAGAGGTTGCAGTAAGGATAGCGCGGGTCAACCGGCCGCGCAGTCGGCGCAGAGGCCAGAGACCGCGAAATGCTCGAGGTCGGCGACGAATCCGGTTCTGGCGTGAAGCGAGCCCAGGAGCTCTTCGAGGTCGGAAGCGGGGATCGCGGTGGTGGCACCACAACGACTGCAGACCAGGTGCTGATGTGGCTGTTCGTCGGCGAGGTGATACACCGCGGCTTCGCCGAGGTGGGCATGACGAACGGCACCAGCCTCCTCGAGGGCCTCCAGGGTGCGGTAGACCGTGGACAGGTCGAGTTCCACACCCAGGTCGGTGACGGCTCTGCCGTGTATCGCCGCCGCGTCCAGGTGCTCGGAATCCGAGCCTGCTATCACGTCGCACACGGCCCGCCGGGCATCGGTGATCCGGTGGCCTTTGAGCCGGAGTATTTCGATCAATTCGGACGAGGTGGTGCTCATGACTCCCTGCAGGAATGTAAACGAGGACGCCGGCTCCGTGGGCCGGTTAGTGGATCGTCTACTCTGCCCGCCGACCCGCGACCACCATGCCGACTCATCCCATCCGCACCCACGGTGATCCTGTGCTCCGCCTCGAGACCAAGCCGGTCCTCGACGTGGACGACACGGTTCGATTGCTGGCGGCCGACATGCTGGAGACGATGTATGCCGCCCCCGGTGTCGGCCTCGCAGCCAACCAGATCGGGATCTCGAGGCGGATCGCAGTTTTCGATGCTCAGGACGGTCTCGGGCCGAGGGTGATGATCAACCCCGAGATCGTGGAACTGAGCGGGGAATGGGGGTACGAGGAGGGCTGCCTCTCGGTGCCTGGCCACTACTGGGAGATCAAGCGCCCGGGTTTTGCCAGGGCCAAGGCAATCGATCTGGACGGGAACGAGATCGAGTACGCCGGGGACGGCCTCCTGGGGCGGGTGCTTCAACACGAGATCGACCACCTCGACGGCAAGCTGCTCCTCGACCGCCTCGATCGCCGGGAGAGGAGGCAGGCCCTGCGCGAGTTGCGTGACGAGGTCTTGGGGCTGGCCAGCCGGGAATGAGCCGGATCGTGTTCCTGGGCACTCCGGGAGCCGCCGTCGCCGCACTCGATGCCCTGGTGGATACCTGGGAGGTCGGCTTGGTTGTCACCAGGCCAGACCGGCCAAGAGGTCGATCCGGGCGGCCCGAGCCCTCCCCGGTGAAGGTGGCCGCCACCGCGCACGGTCTCCCTATCGCCCAGCCCGAGGATCGGGCCGGTGTCGTCGGGGCCCTCGAAGGCGCAGGCCCATTCGACCTTGGCGTCGTCGTCGCCTTTGGGATGATCCTCGAGCATCGAGCATTTGCCATGCCACGACTGGGCATGCTCAATGCCCACTTCTCGCTGCTCCCGAGATGGCGGGGCGCGGCGCCAGTGGCCAGGGCCCTCATCGCCGGGGACTCGATGACCGGGGTCACGATCATCCGCCTCGACGAGGGCCTCGACACCGGGCCGGTGCTCACGGCTCAGGCCGTCGACATCGGCAGCGAGGAGACTGCAGGTGAGCTCACACAGCGGCTCTCGGGATTGGCCGCCCGCCTCCTCTCCGTGGTTCTGCCTGACTACATGACCGGAGAAATGGTGCCGGTGCCCCAGAGCGACGAAGGAGTCACCTACGCATCCAAGCTTGAGCCCGGCGTACGGCCGCTTCGGGCGAATCTGACCCAGGCGGACGCGGTGAACCTGGTCCGCGGCCTCTCACCCGAGCCGGGGGCCACGGTCGACATCGACGGGGAGAGGCATCAGGTGCTCCGGGCCCGATCCCATGCCCGGGCTCTCCAACCCGGGAGCTGGGAGCTGGAATCGGGAACCCCGGTCATCGGCGTGGCCGACGGTGGTGTGGAGTTGATCGAGATCAAGGCTCCGGGGCGCCGGGCGATGTCTGGGGCTGAATGGGGGCGGGGCAGGAGGGTCGCGTCCGGAAGCTTCAGCTGAAGGTCGTGGGTCGGCCGAGAAGCAGGTTCACCTGGGCGGAGAGGGTTCTCCATACAATCGGGGGAGATGACCTCGATCAAGATCGCCCCGTCCCTGCTCGCGGCCGACTTTGCCTGCCTCGAAGCGGAGCTGGCAAGGGTCTCCGATGCCGACTGGCTACACATCGACGTCATGGATGGCCATTTTGTGCCCAACATCTCATTCGGGATCCCGGTAATCGCTGGGATCAGGCCGTTGACCGACCTCTACTTCGATTGCCATTTGATGACGACCAATCCCGACGCATTTCTCCCGGACCTCGCCGAGGCGGGTGCCAGCCTCGTCACCATGCACATCGAAGCCATGCCCGATCCCACTCGGGCCGCCAAGGCCACCCGTGATCATGGCCTCGACTTCGGGCTGGTCTGCAACCCGGCCACCCCTTTCGACGGTGTGGCACCGTTCCTCGAGTTGTGCGATGTCTTGTTGGTCATGTCAGTGGAGCCCGGCTTCGGGGGGCAGAGCTTCATACCGGAGGTCCTACCCAAAATCGAGAGTGCCAGAGAATGGGTTGAGGAGCGCGGATTGCCAACCGATATTCAGGTAGACGGGGGCATAACGCCCGAAACCGCACGTTTGGCGACCGCCGCGGGTGCGAATGTGCTCGTGGCCGGGACCGCAGTGTTCCGGGCGTCCGATCCCTCCGTCGCTGTGGCCGATCTGAGAAGGGCAAACGAGGAAAGATGAGCGAACGGGTCCTGGTAGCAGACGACGACCCAGACATCCTCGCGGTCGTCCAGGTCAACTTCGAGCTCGAGGGCCTCGAGGTGGAGACCGCCGTCGACGGTGAGGACGCGTTGCAGAAGGCGACGGCCAACCCGCCCCATGTGATCGTCCTCGACATCATGATGCCGAGGATGGACGGGCTCACCGCCCTGCACCGGCTCCGCAGCCAGGCGACCACCGGGAACATCCCGATCATCCTTCTCACCGCTCGCGGGCTCCCCGAAGACCGGGTCCGGGGGCTCGAGCTCGGCGCCGACGATTACATCACCAAGCCATTCGACATCAACGAGCTGGTGGCGAGGGTGCGTGCCGTGGTGAGACGGACTCAGGCGGCTCGCGACCTTTCCCCGCTCACTGGGCTTCCTGGCAACTTCAAGATCACCGCAGAAGTCGAGGAGCGCATTTCGTCGGGCCGCGACTTCGCGCTCGTCCACGGCGACCTCGACAACTTCAAGGCGTTCAACGACCATTACGGGTTCATGCGGGGCGACGAGGTGATCCGGTTCTGCGCCAAGTGCTTCCGGGACGGTGCCGAGAGCCTGGGGATCACCGGCGCTTTTGTCGGCCACATCGGGGGGGACGACTTTGTGGCGATCATCCCGCCCGAGATGTCCGAGTCGTTCTGCAAAGAGGTGATCGAGCGCTTCGACGACGGGGTCCTCGATCTGTACGACACGGCCGACGCCCTTCGTGGCTATATCGAGGTCATCGATCGCAGAGGGGAGCGCTTTGCCTTCCCGGTGGTTTCGCTCTCGCTGGGTGTAGCGTCTACCGACGTTCGTGAGATCTCCACACAGTGGGAGGCGTCGGCGATTGCGGTGGAAATGAAGGAATTCGCCAAGAAGCAACCGGGCTCGACCTACCGCATCGATCGCCGCACGGCATAGGTGGGCGATACCCACCACATGCTGCGAGCTCTCGAGCTCGCTGCCACACAGCATCCGCATCCCAACCCTCGGGTGGGCGCCGTCGTAGTCGACGAGAGTGGTGAGCTGGTCGGTGAAGGAGCTCACGCCGGGCCGGGCCAGGCCCACGCCGAGACCATCGCCCTGGAGCAGGCAGGGGAGAAGGCCCGGGGCTCGACCCTCTATGTGACCCTCGAGCCGTGCACCCACTTCGGCAACACCCCACCCTGTGTCACTGCGATCGTGACCGCGGGCGTGGGCCGGGTCGTGGTCGGAGCGCTCGACCCCGACGAGAGGGTGAACGGAGCCGGGATCTCTTGGCTGCGGGACGCGAGGATCGAAGTGGTCAGCGACGTTCTCGCCGGCCAGGCCGAGGCCCTCGATCCGGGGTACTTCCATCATCGACGGACCGGTTTCCCCCGCGTGACCCTGAAGCTGGCGATGACCCTGGATGGTTCGATCGCAGCCCGTGACGGCTCGTCGCGATGGATCACATCCGAGGAGGCCCGGGCGGATGCCCACCTACTCAGGTCGGCGGCCGACGCGGTTGTTGTCGGCGCGGGGACCAT
>JBIOVB010000071.1:0-28982 GCA_044867525.1 Acidimicrobiia bacterium
ACTACCCCGACTCTCATGGCTTCCCGACCCATTTGGGGTTGGCCGACCCGCCGATCACACACTCGACCTCGCAGTCGAGCGGCTCGATCCAGGAGGCGACGATCTCGCCGACCGGATTCGAGCCCCCAGCCGTGTGGTGGGCGTAGTGAGCATGGAGGCACTTGACACCGGCTCGTGCGCCGCCAACACCTCCGATAGGAACGGGAGAGGACCCCGGCGGAACCAACGCATCGCGCTGCTCGGCGTAGGAGCGATGCGCCTTGTCCAGGGCGCAGGCGAACTCGGGATCGGCCGCCGCCTTCTGCTCCATGCGCCCCACGCCACCGGTGCTCTCGAGCCGGCCAACACGCGCTCTCGCCAGGGGACAGGTCAGCCAGTACAGAGTCGGAAAAGGGGTTCCATCGTCGAGCAGGGGTGGGACCTCGATGACCACAGGCAGCGCCAGGTGGCACCTGGTTACGACTTGGGAAGGGGCTCGGGGCACCCGTCCGATCTGAGCCTCGATGACCGTGTGGTCATCCATGCCAGTCACTCCGGCGAATCTAGGTCGCCTCCGGAGATGAATTCCCAGATCGCGTCGACCCAGGTCTTCTCTGGCTGGTCAGAAACAGCCGGGGCGGACGACACAGGCTCATCGGCGCCCGGGGGATCGAGCACCACATAGGCGACCTCTCCTTCACGGACGTATCCCAGTTTGTCCCTTGCCAGCCTTTCGATCTCCTCAGGAGTATTCAGTGCCGAGACCTCTGCCGACAGCACACCGTTCTCGGCTTCGAGGTTTGCCAGCTGCTCCTGGGCGGAACGGACCTGGCTGCGCGAGTCGAGGATCTGGCGGTAGGGGACCACTTGGGTGAGAAAGGCTGCGCCCGTCAGGACGAAGAGCAAGGTCACCAGCACGACACCGGAACGGCCACGCACCCTCATCGCGCTCTCCGGAACGTGGACCAGCCGGCGAAGCGGGCCTCCTCGTCGAGATCCTCTTCGATCCGGAGCAGCTCGTTGTACTTGGCGGTCCGCTCGCCTCGGGCAGGAGCCCCGGACTTGATCTGCCCGGCATTGGTCGCCACCGCGAGATGGGAGATGAAGCTGTCCTCGGTCTCCCCAGAGCGATGGCTGACCATGGTGCCGTACGAGGCACCCCGGGCCATGCTCATGGTGTGCAGGGTCTCCGAGACCGACCCAATCTGGTTCACCTTGATCAGAATCGCGTTGGCCGCCGCTTCGGCGATTCCCTTGCGGAGGAAATCTTCGTTGGTGACGAACAGGTCGTCGCCCACGAGCTGGACGCGCTGGCCGACCTGGGCGGTGAGCGCCTTCCAACCCTCCCAGTCGTCCTCAGCCATGCCGTCCTCGACGGAGACGAGGGGGAAACGCTCGATCAGGTCGACGAGGTAGCCCACCATCTCCCCCGAATCGAGGCCCTTGCCCTCGAGGTGGTAACGGCCTTCACGGTGGAGCTCGGTGGCAGCGACGTCCAGGGCGAGGGCGATCTCGACACCCAATTCGTACCCGGCGACCTCAATGGCCTCCACCAGCAGCTCGAGCGCGGATTCGTTGGTCGGAAGGTCGGGGGCAAAGCCTCCCTCATCGCCGACGTTGGTCCCCAGCCCCCGGCCCCCGATCACCTTCTTCAGCGCCTGATAGACCTCGGCTCCGGCACGCAGCGCCTCCCCGTAGGAGGGGAGACCGGCGGGCACGATCATGAACTCTTGGATGTCGACCGAGTTGGCGGCGTGGGCCCCGCCATTGAGCACGTTGAGACAGGGCACCGGGAGGGTGCGGGCCGACGCCCCTCCCAGATAGCGGAAGAGCGGCACGCCGAGGCTGTCCGCGGCGGCCCGGGCTACGGCGAGGGAAACGGCGAGGATGGCATTGGCTCCCAGGTTGCCTTTGTTGGGAGTGGCGTCCAGATCGAGCATCACCTGGTCGATGTGCTCCTGGCGGGTTACGTCGGTCCCGACCAGGGCCGGGCCGATCACACCCGTCACGTTGCCCACGGCCCGGGCGACGCCTTTGCCGCTCCAACGCTCACCCCCGTCGCGCAGCTCCACGGCCTCCATGGCGCCGGTGGATGCTCCGGAGGGAACGATGGCCCTCCCCCATCCACCACCCACCGTGGTCACTTCTGCTTCGACGGTGGGGTTGCCCCGCGAGTCGAGGACCTGACGGGCGTGAATCCGCTCGATGTTGTTCAGAGTCATGCAGCGA
The DNA here is from genome assembly GCA_044867525.1 of Acidimicrobiia bacterium. Taxonomy (GTDB): domain Bacteria; phylum Actinomycetota; class Acidimicrobiia; order Spongiisociales; family ZC4RG35; genus JALYNX01. The sequence continues at coordinate 2,209 of JBIOVB010000071.1, forward strand.
CAGGTTCCCCGGTAGGACTGGACGGCCAAACTAACAGCAGCCCGATCTTGTTCAGACGACCCTCGATTTTCGCGGTTCTCCCCGAGTCCCCGGGCAATCGGGTCAGCGCCCCTCGGCCCCCTTGGCCCGCTCCCACCTCTCGTTGAGCCCGTCGAGGTCGAGACCTTCGAGTGCCCCTTCCGATTCCATGCGCCGGAATCTGATCTCGAAGCGATCGGTCGCCTGCCGGAGTGCGATCTCGGGATCGAGCCCGAGGTGGCGAGCCAGGTTGACCACCGCAAACATCACATCTCCCAACTCGCTTCCGGAGAGGCCGGGATCATCGAGCACGGCTTCCAGCTCATCGACCTCCTCGCGGACCTTGGGCACCACCTGGGCCGCCTCCTCCCAGTCGAATCCCAACTTCGCGGCCCGGTTCTGGATCTTGGATGCTCTCTGCAGGGCGGGGATCCCCTCGGAGACGCCGTCCAGGGCGGACTCTGGCGGCGCGCCCCGCTCCTCCTCCTTGATCCGGTCCCAGTTCGACTTGACCTCTGACGCCGAAGACACTTCGACGTCGCCAAAGACGTGGGGATGACGTCTCACCAGCTTCTGACGCATCACCTCGCCGACGTCGTCGATGTCGAAGGCTCCCGTCTGGCGGGCGATTGCGGCGTGAAACAACACCTGGAGCAAGACATCCCCCAGTTCGTCCTCCACCGCGGAGTAGGCCACCCAATCCGGCTCGCCTTCGGGAAGCCGGCTCACTGCGTCGATCAGCTCATAGCTTTCTTCGACCAGGTTCTTCATCAGGCTCTGGTGGGTCTGCTCTCGATCCCAAGGGCACTCCTCACGGAGCCGGGCCATGGTGTGTACCGCACCAACCAGGCCGCCGGGCTCGGCATCGATGTACATCGACGTGCGGAGGCCGGCCAGCGATCGGTCCACCGTGTCCGCGGCGGATTCGACGATTCGGCCCTTCACCGATCCGAGCTCGGTGAGCACGAACACAGACGCACCTTCTGGCAGAACGCGATCCACGGCCGCCGCCACTTCGGCGAGAACCTCCGGGCGGTCGAGGTGGGCGATGATCGTCGGCTTGTCCAAGACCAGAGGCACCGGCAACCCATGGCCATTGAGTATCTGCACTCCCCTGTCCAGTGGGTCATACCCGACTGTGGCGAGAACGGCGTCGACGAACGACTCGGCCGGAATGACCTCGACTTCCGTGCCCGATTCCATGAGTTTGCGGACTGCGAACTCCCCGATCATCGGGCTTCCGGGGACCGCGTACACCACTGGTCCCTCCTCGGATGCGCGCAAGACCCGGTTGGCGATGGCGTCATAGACGTCTTCGAAGCGATCGGCAGCCTCGTAGAGGTCGTCACAGAACGCGACCTCTCTCAACCGCGCCAGCTGCTCGGCGGCGGGGTGGTGCCGGGTGCGCACGAACACCCGACTGCCGGGATCGAGGAGCGTGGCTCGAGTCGTCTCCGGGACCCGGTCGAGGTCGCCGGGGCCGAGACCGATGACCAGGATCACTCGGTGGGAGGCACAACCTCTGGGCTTGGCTCCAGCTGCCAGGTGCCGAACCTCTCGGTGATGACCACTTCAGCGTCGGCCATCCTGCCGTCGAACCACTCCTGCGCACCGGGGCCCGCCGCCTGATTCTGAAGGGTATCGATGACCTCTTCCTCGGTGGGCAGGTCCACGGGCTGAGCCTCGGTCCGCTCCGTGACTATCAGAATGTGATAGCCAAACTCGGTCACGACCGGCTCCGTGGGCACGTCGAGCTCGGCCGTCAACGCCGCGTTGGCGAACTCCGGCACATAACCGCCGGCTTGCTGGCACCCGAGATCGCCGCCTTGCTGACCGCTCATAGTGTCGGTGGACAGCTCGGCCGCCAGGTTGGCGAATTCCTCACCGGCCTCGAGCCGGGCGACGACATCCTGAGCCTCCTCTTCACTTGCCACCAGGATGTGCGAGGCACAAACCTCGGTCAGGTCGTTCGTGGACTGCTCCATCTGGGTGTCGATCTGCTCCTGAGTCGGCGGCTCCAGGTCATCCTTGATCGCCTCGACTACTGCGCTGGCGACCAACGACTGTTCGGCTGCCTGCTGGAGGTACTCCTCGGTAGCCCCTCTCTCCTGGAGGAACGCCTCCCGGGTCTGGCCCTCGGCGAGCTCGGCCTCGACGATCTCGTCGGCTTCCGTCGCGATCTCTTCATCGGTGAAGGAAATGCCGAAGTCTTCCTCGGCGGCACGGGTCACGATGTTGTGGATCACGCTGAAAGTCAGCACTTCGGCGAACAAAGTTCCGGGCTCGACAGGCTCCTCGCCATTGTCGATGAGGCTTTCGACGTCGACGACGGTCACATCGACGCCGTCAACGGTTGCGGCTACTTCATCGCCTCCGCCACATGCGCCGAGCACGAGAGCGATTGCCATCACGGGAATTGCGAGTTTCTTCAAGACGGGTTTCCTTTGCGAGGAAGGGAGTGTGGGAATGGTAGAGAATCGGCCAGGCAATCATCACTCGAGAATGGCGTCAGGATTCGTCCTCCGGCCACATCTCGGCGATGAATCGGGAGAGCCCGGGAACCAGTGGGCTGGGGGCGGGGATGAAGATCAGCCCCTCGCCGGCCCTGAGCACCGATCTCGGCTGAAGTCGCCTGAGTCGAACCTCCTGGGATGGTTTGAGGTCGACCGGGCCCATCCGTATTTCGTGGCGCAGCTTCACCATCTCTTGGAGACCGACCCGCATCGCCTCGACTCGAAGCCGAGCCAGGTCGAGGAGAGCCTCTGCGGCCGATGGCAACGGCCCATAGCGGTCCTCCCATTCCCGGGCCACGTCATCGACCTCCTCCGGAGTCGCGGTCGCGGCCAGCCGGCGGTACGCCTCGAGCCGCAGCTCCTGGTCGGCGATGTACGACTCCGGGAGGTGGGCGTCGACCGGGAGGTCGATCCGGATCTCCGCCGGCTCCTCCTTGGGCACCGCGGTCCCCTCGAGCTCGGACACCGCCTCCGCCACCAGCTCGGCATACAGATCGAAACCAACCGCGGCGATATGGCCACTTTGCACCTCGCCGAGGATCGAGCCGGCGCCCCTGATCTCCAGGTCCTTGAGTGCGAGGAGGAAGCCGGAGCCGAGATCGGTCGCCTCTCCTATCGCCTCCAGCCTGCGATGTGCCTCCTCACTTAGAGTCCGCTCCTGGGGATGGAACAAATATGCATAGGCCCGCTGGCTGGAGCGACCCACTCGACCCCGGAGCTGATAGAGCTGGGCGAGGCCGAGTAGATCGGCACGCTCCACGATGAGGGTGTTGACCTGAGGCAGGTCGAGGCCGGACTCGATGATGGTGGTGGCGACCATCACGTCGTACTCGCGGTTCCAGAAGTCGATCATCACCTGCTCGAGACGCCCCTCCGACATCTGGCCGTGCGCAACGACGAAACGGGCGTCCGGCACCAACTCACGGAGACGGGCGACTGCCCGATCTATCGACTGCACCCGGTTGTGCACGTAGAAGACCTGCCCATCGCGGAGCAACTCGCGCCGGATTGCCGCCGAGACCGCCTGATCGTCGAAGGGCCCGACATACGTCAGGATCGGATGGCGGTCCTCGGGAGGAGTTCGGATGTGTGACACGTCGCGGATCCCGGTCAGCGCCATCTCCAGGGTCCTCGGGATCGGAGTCGCGGTGAGCGTGAGCACATCCACCCCGATCTTGAGCTGTTTCAACGCGTCCTTGGCCGCCACACCGAAGCGTTGCTCCTCATCGATGACGAGCAGGCCGAGCTCTTTGAATTCGACGTCGTCGGACAGGAGGCGGTGAGTGCCGATGACGACGTCGACCTCACCGGTGCCCAGCCCGGCCACGACCCGCTCTTGCTGCCGCGCGGTGAGGAACCTGGAGAGGGCTTCGACCCGAACCGGATAGGGGGCGAATCGCTCGCCAAAGGTCTGGTGGTGTTGTTGGACGAGAAGCGTGGTCGGGCACAGGACTGCTACCTGTTTGCCGGCTTGCACCGCCTTGAAAGCGGCGCGGATGGCAACTTCGGTCTTACCGAAGCCCACGTCCCCGAACACCAGCCGGTCCATGGGCTCGGCCTGCTCCATGTCCTTCTTCACCTCGGTGATCGCCCGCATCTGGTCAGGGGTCTCCTCGAATGGGAACGAGCCTTCCAGCTCCCCCTGCCACGGGGTGTCAGGCCCGAAGGGGAAGCCGACCGCCGCAGCCCGCATCCGGTGCAGCTCGACCACGCGTTGGGCGACGGCAGCCACGGCCATGCGCACCCGCGCCTTCTGGTCCGACCAATCCCTGCCCCCCATCCGGGACACGCGGGGCGCCTCGCCGCCCGTGTACCTGGTCACTGCCGCGAGTTGGTCGACAGGCACGTAGAGGCGATCTTCCCCGGCGTAGGCGACGACCAGGTAGTCGCGCTCGGTGCCGACCATGGCCCTCGTCACCAGCCCCTCGAACCGCCCGATGCCGTGTTGATGATGTACCACATAGTCGCCTTCGGTGAGATCCCGGTATTGGTGAGCGAGTGCGCCGCGGCTCCTCCCCACCCGGCGATGTGCCCGCCGCCTGCCGGCGATCTCCTGCTCTCCCAGGACCGCGATCCCCAACTCGGGGGCGATCAGGCCGTGGTGGATGCCAACCGGGACAATCCCCGACCTCCGGGTGTCGAGCCCGCCCAGCCGATCCAAGGACAGTCCCTGTTCCGCCAGCGCCCTGCCCACGCGATCGGCTGCCGCCTCCCCGTCCATGGCCACAACGACTGTGGTGCCGGCTTCGATCAGGCGGCGAAGGGCCCCCGTCACCGACTCGGGGGCCCCGGGGGTGGCGTCGAGACCCCTCGTCATCAGGACCATGTCGTCAGGGCCTGTCGGGGCCGTTGGCACCCGTAGATGGGGGAGGCCGGAAAGACGCTCCTCGAGGTCGAGAAAAAGAGCCGGGTGCTCACCCGCCTCGGGCGCGTGGTCGCCCCAGGTCGGCGCCAACGCCTCGGCGAGCTCGGTCTCCTCCTTGATCAGGTCGCGAGCTCGATCCAGGGCGCGTGAGGGCTCGATCACCACGAGCCGGCCTCGCTCGGCGACGTCGATGAGGGATTCGGGCACGGCCAGCCAGGGGAGCCAGGACTCGATGCCGGAGAAGATCTGGCCTGCGGCGATGCGATCCCAGGTGGAAGCGGCCCATGGCTCATCGCTCGTCAATCGGCCTGCCCGCTCTCTCACACCCGGGTCCGGCCTGAATTCTCGTGCCGGATAAGCCAACATCCCCTCGATCGGGTCCTCGGAGCGCTGTGAGGCGACCGAGAACAACCGGATGTCGTCTACCGCTTCGCCCCAGAAGTCGATTCGGACCGGTTCTTCGGCCTGGGCGGGGAATACGTCGACGATGCCCCCGCGCACCGCGAACTCACCACGCCCCTCCACACGATCGGTGCGCGAGTAGCCGAGGCCGGCCAAAGATCGGGCCAGGTCGTCCAGTTCCCACTCGTCGCCACGCGCAACAGTCAACGGGTCGGGGGGCGAAGGGCTGAGCCGCTGAATTGCGCTGCGGACGCTGGCGACCACCGCGCCAGGGCCCTTGCCGGCAGCGAGTCTGTGTCGTGCCCGCGCTCGTTGCGCCATGGTCGTGAGGTTGGGCGAGACGTGCTCGAAGGGAAGGGTCTCCCATGCCGGGGCCAGAGTGACTTCGTCGAGAAAGAGGCGGAGGTCGTCGGCGAGCTCCTCGGCGTCGCGCTCCCCCGGGACCAGCACCAAGAGCAGGTCATCGAGCTGCTCGGCGAGCCCGGCCAGTGCGAAGGCGCGGCCAGCCGGCGCCATGGCCCATATCCCGTCGAGGGCGGGAAGCGGAGCGGAGCGCCATGCCGAAAGGAGGGGGGCGAGAGGAGAGGGCACGGGCCGGGTCGATCCTACCGGGGTACGCCGAGAAGCCCTTCGGAGCGAAACCACTGGATGGTGCGACGCACGGTGTCTTCGATATCGCTGTAGGCGAGACCAAGCTCCCGGACGGCCCGTGATCCGTCGTAGCGGTGCCCATGGCGAAGAACCCGTGTCATCTCCCGGCACACCGGGGGGTTCCGCCCTGTGAGGCGTGCGCCGCCTTCGACGACGCCGGCCAGCGCCGAGGCGAGGGACCCGGGGAGATATCGCTGGGCGATCCCGGCTCCGGTTACCCGGGTGATGAGATCGATGGCTTCCCTGAGCCGGAGCGAGGCGCCGTTGAGCAGGTAGCGCGACCCCGGTTCGCCATGTTCGGCAGCCAGCAGGTGACCGGCGGCGCAATCGTCGATATCGACGATGGACACCGACGTGTCCACCAGAAAAGGCACTTTCCCCCGCAGGATGTCGAGGATGAGCTTTCCGGTACCGCTGGCACGCCCCGGGCCTTGAACCGAGGAGGGGTTGACCACGACCACGTCGAGCTCCTGTGATGCCTCGAGGGCCAGGATCTCGGAGAGATGCTTGGAACGCTCATATCGGGAGAGGTACCACCCACGATGAGCGCTCTCTTCGCGGCCGATGGACCCCTCGCTCTCACCGATGGCAACTGCGCTCGAGGTGTGGACCAGCCGGCCAGCACGACCCATGATGCAGGCATCGATAACATTCCGGGTGCCGACCACATTGACCCGGTCCATCAGGCCCGGGTCACGGGAACACATCTCGTTGATCCCGGCGATGTGGAACACCCAGTCGGCACCAGCCACCAGGCGACGAAGACTCTCGAGGTCGAGCACGTCACCGCTCACAGGCTCCGCACCGACCGCGTCGACCTTCTTGGCAGACTCCGAGGACCGGGCGAGCGCCCTCACCTCATGGCCTGCGGAAACCATTTGATCGAGGACTGCGGCGCCGACCACGCCGGATCCGCCGGTGACGGCGATCTTCACGTCCTGGCGCCGGTGGGCTCCGAGCGAACCGTGTGCCAAAAGGCCGTGAGATAACCCCAAGCCGATCCGATGGTGGCGATGACCGCGATCAGCATCGCCCACTGGTCGAGATACCACGGCCCCCACGGCTCAGGCAGTCTGAAGAAGGCGAGGAAGATCGCAACGAATTGGGTGATCGTCTTGATCTTCCCCCAGGTGGAGGGGCGAATCAGACCGCCCTGCGCAGCAACGACGCCGCGCAGCGCCATGACCAGGAACTCCCGGAAGATGATGATCGCTGCCGGCCAAATGGATACCAGGTCGACAGACACCAACGCCAGGAGCGTGCCGGTCACGAGGATCTTGTCGGCAGTGGTGTCGAGAAAGGCCCCGAGTGTCGTCCCACCCGTGCTCTTCCTCGCGAAGTACCCGTCGAAATAGTCGGTGATCGAGGCGAAGCCGAATATCAGGGCCGCGATCACCAGGTTGTTCTCGATTTGCTCGCTTCGGGTGAACGCCATGATCACGGGTACCAGGACGATCCTCGACAACGCGAGCATGTCAGGCAGAGAGATGGGTCCTCCTCGACTCACCGCCGATCTTACGGGCAGAACCAGCCAAATCCCGGGTCAAACCCATCCCAATGAACGCTCCACCGCCTGTTTCCAGCGGGCAAAGAGGCGGTCCCGATCGTCGCTTCCCATCTCCGGGGTCCACCTGGCGCCCTCCTCCCACAGGCCCGCGATCTCCTCGGTGCTTCCCCAGAGCCCGACTGCGAGCCCGGCGGCGAAGGCCGCTCCCAGAGCCGTGGTCTCCGCGACCCGGGGCCGGACCACGTCGACTCCGAGGATGTCTGCCTGGAACTGCATGAGGAGGGAGTTGGCGGTCATGCCCCCGTCGACCCTGAGCTCGCGGATCGGGGCGCCGGAGTCGGCGACCATGGCTTCCAGGACGTCCCTGGTCTGATACGCACTCGCCTCGAGCGCGGCCCGGGCGATGTGCCCCTTGTTGGCAAACCTGGTGAGGCCAGTGATCACTCCCCGAGCGTCGGGGCGCCAGTAGGGAGCAAACAATCCGGAGAACGCAGGGACCAGGTAGACGTCGCCGTTGTCCTCGACAGTTGCGGCGAGTTCCTCGACATCGCTCGCCTCGGTGAGGATGCCCAGATTGTCACGAAGCCACTGCACGAGGGCGCCGGTGACCGCAATCGACCCCTCCAGGGCGTAGACCGGCCGCTCCCCAGCCCGTTGATAGGCGACCGTTGTCAGCAGCCCGGACGAGGAGGCGATCGGCTGAGCACCGGTGTTGAGCAACATGAAATTCCCCGTGCCGTATGTGTTCTTGGCCTCGCCCGGCCGAAAGCAGACCTGGCCAACCATCGCGGCATGTTGATCGCCCAGAATCGCAGCCAAGGGAACCGCGTCCAGAGGCTCGACGCACAATGCGTCCACACCAATCGAGGGCACGATTTCGGGGAGCATCGCCGAGGGGACGCCGATCTCCCGAGCCATGTCGGCATCCCAAGTGGCGGTCCCGAGGTCCATGAGCATGGTGCGCGACGCATTGGTGACATCGGTGATGTGCTCCCCGTGGCGTGGGCCTCCGGTGAGGTTCCAGGTGAGCCAGGAATCGACGGTCCCGAATGCGATCTCACCCCTCGCCGCCGCATCGTGCAGGTTGTGCTCATCCAACAACCACCGGATCTTTGGGCCGGAGAAATAGGTTGCGAGCGGGAGCCCGGTCAGCCCCCGGAACCGGTCCGGACCGTCGACTCCGGCGAGGCGGGTGCAGAGGTCCGCGGTGCGGGTGTCCTGCCATACCACCGCGTTGGCGACGGGCCGACCGGTGGATCGATCCCAGAGCACGGTGGTCTCCCGCTGGTTGGTGACGCCGATAGCTGCCAGGTCCGCCGCCTCGAGCCCGGCCTTCGCCAAGGCTCCCTCGATGCAAGAGATGGCGTTGTCCCGGATCTCGACCGGGTCGTGCTCCACCCACCCCGCCTTGGGAAATATCTGACGGTGCTCTCTTTGGTCGGTGGCCACGACGGAGCCCGACGCGTCGAAGACCATGAACCTCGTCGAGGTCGTGCCCTGGTCGAGGGCGCCTACGTGCTCGGTCATCTCCGGACGTTATGCGGAACGATTCAAAGGTTCTGGTCCCGGCCCCTGAGTGCAGCCATCTCTTGGGCGCGGGCCGGGTTGTCGGGCCACTCCTCGATTATGTCCGCCGCCTCCTCGACGATGACGTCGACCTGGGGCCGCTCTTCCTTGGTGAAGGGCCGGAGCACGAAAGCAGCAGGGTCGATCGAGCCCGGGGGACGGCCGACACCCAGCTTGAGGCGGTTGAAATCCGCAGTCCCGAGGGCTCGTTCCACCGAGCGGATCCCGTTGTGCCCCCCGCTGCCGCCGCCGATCTGGAGCCGGAGCCGGCCGAAGGCGAGGTCGATGTCGTCATGGATCACGAGGAGTCGGGAGAGATCGACGCCGTGATAATCCACCGCCGACCGCACGGCACCCCCTGAATCGTTCATGAACGTGGAGGGAACAACATAGATCACACGAAAGTCGCCCACCCCTACCGTTGCCAGCTCGGCCCGAATCCGCGTCGGTCCCCGCTTCAAGCTTGCCCCTTGGCGGGCCAGGGCGCGCTCGACCACCTCGTAGCCGGCGTTGTGTCTCGACCCCTCGTAGTCGGCCCCAGGGTTGCGAAGGCCGACGACCATGTGGATCGGGCTATCCGGCGTCTTCGCCTTGTTCTTCGGCCTGAACAGGCTCCTCACCCTCGGCCACCTCGCCTTCCTCACCCTCTTCCTCGCCCTCGAGCTCCTCTTCCGGCTCCTCGACGATCTCGGCGGCGGGCGTGGTGACGCTCATCACCACGGCCTCGGGGTCTTCGGTGTAGGCGACTCCCTCGATGGGCGGTAGGTCGGCGATCCGAAGCGATCCGCCGATCTCGATTTCGGACACGTCGAGTTCGATGTTGGAGGGGATCGCCGTGGGAAGGGCTTCGATGATGACGTGTGTCCGCTGTGGGGAGAACACACCGCCCTCCAGGACTCCGACCGGCGTGCCCTCGAAATGGATCGCCACCTCGGCGGTGACCAGCTCATCGAGCGAGACAGTCACGAAGTCGATGTGCCGATACTCGTTGCGGAAGGGATGGCGCTCGATGACGCGGGCCATGGTGAGGAGGGTTGCACCGCCCTCGATCTCCAGGTTGATCAGGGCGTTGGCACCGGCTTCGGTGTGGAGCACGACGTGCAGGTCATGGGCATCGACCGCGATCGTCACCGGTTCGGTGCCCTTGCCGTAGACGATTGCCGGGACGTTTCCGGCGCGGCGCAGACGACGCGACTCGCGGGAGCCGGTGGCTCTCCCGGTATGGGCACGCAGACTGACTTCGGGCATCGAAAACTCCTTGGAGAAGCAAGAGGTGAGGCCCGATTATGCCCCTCTACGGCTGGTTCTGCCAGATGAGAGGCGGGCCACCCATGCCGTGGTGCCATCGATGAGTCGCTCTACGAGCGCCTTCTCCGTCCAGCCGCCACCGGAGTATGAGTGGCTCGCGCCCTCGAGCAACTCCACGGTCGCGTTGGGGAGCGGCGAGACGTGGCGATCGAAGAGGTCCATTCGGCTCAAGGCGTCGCGGGTTCCCTGGAAGATCAGCATGGGCACCGTGATCCGTGGGAGGTGGGCGACCCGGAGCGCCTCCGGCTTGCCTGCCGGGTGGAGAGGGTAGGAATAGAGGACGAGACCGGACGTCTCATAACCGTCGGCGACCAGCAGGGTGGCGATCCGGCCTCCCATTGATCTCCCCGCGAGGATGAGGGTCTCGACTTGTGAGCCCAGGAAGTCGGCGGCCGCCCGATGGCAGGCCAACAGTCGCTCCGGCCGGTCCGGGCTCCGCGAGCCCCGATCGGTGTATGGATAGTTGAAGGTCATCACCCGGTGGCCGCGATCTGCCAGCCCGTCCCTCATCCCGACCATGAAGCGATGGCTCTGATCGGTCCCAGCCCCATGGGCGAGAAGGATTCCAAGGTCACCGCTACCCGCCAGCATCCCGCCGACTTCGCCGTCGGGCCATGCGATCCGAACCTCTGTCGCCACGATCACCAATGTAGATGCGGGGTACGGTTGACAGATGGAGCTGCTCGTCCACGACACCGCCGAAGCCGCCGCCGAGGCGGCGGCGACCCGGATCGCGTCCCTCATCTCCAGCGCGGACGGTCGCCTGTCGATCGGCCTGGCCGGGGGGTCTGCGGCCGAGGCCGCCTACAGAGCGCTGCGGGGCAGGGCAAGCGGATGGGATCGTGTCGATGCGTGGCTGTCCGATGAGCGCTGGGTGCCCCCGGACCACGAGCGCTCCAATGGGCGGATGGTGGCCGAGACGCTCCTCGATCACGTCGGGGCGAGCTTCGCTCGGCCCCGGTGGAGCGAATACCTCGAGCCCGGAGACGTCGCCGCCCATTACGAGGCCCACCTTCGCTCGTTGCACGGTTCGGGCCGGCCGAACCTGGTGATCCTGGGCATGGGAAGCGACGGGCACACGGCTTCGCTGTTCCCGGGCACGGCCGCCCTCGAGGAGTCGACGCGGTGGTTCGTGGCCAACGAGGTAGCCAGCATCGACGAGGTCCGGCTCACTGCCAGCTTCCCCCTGCTCTGGCTCGCCGGGCTCACTGTTGTCGTGGCCTACGGCGGGGAGAAGGCCCACGCCCTCGAGGCGGCCTTCGCCGGCCGGAACCCGGCCGGGAGGCTGGCCGAGGGGGAAGGAGTGGTCGAGTGGTACGTGGACCGGGAAGCAGCATCACTGCTCGCCTGATCTCGTCCCTCGCACTGTTGGCACTTGCGTGCTGTTCCGGCGATTCCGGCTCGGGGCCGACCAGCGCCACGCCCCCTCCCCCGGCCGCCACCTCGACCCCGAAAGCTGAGACCACGACAACGGCGAGCACAACGACCTCGGCGCCCCCGACGACCATGGTGGCAACAACCACTACCTCGGTCTCTCCGGAGTTCGCGGTCGACGCCGAGGTGATCGTTCCCGTTGGGGATCCCCCTTTTCCCGCGGTGGTCCTGGTCCACGGTGGGGGCTGGGTCGCTGGTGGCCCTTCGATCATGAGGCCCCTGGCCCGATTTCTCACCGACCACGGCTACCTGACCGTGAATACCGCTTACACACTGGCCGGGGAGACGCCCGGCTACCCGGCCGCGGTGGAGGACGTCACGTGTGCCATCGGGTTCGCCATCAACCACCCGGAGGCCGACGGGTCGGTGGTGGTTCTGGGGCATTCTGCCGGCGCTCACCTCGCGGCGGTCGCAGCCCTCGACGGCGCGAGTCACAGCGGCTCCTGCACTCTGCCCGGGCCTTGGGTACCCGACCGCCTGGTCGGCCTGGCCGGGCCCTATGACGTATCGAGGCTCGGGGTCCTGATGTACCCGTTCTTCGGCGGCGGGCCGGCTCAGGTTCCCGACGCCTGGGAGGAAGGGAATCCGATGAACCTCATCGGACTCAATCCGGCGCTGAGCTCTTTGCTGATGTACGGCGAGGAGGACGGCTTCATCGCTCCTTCCTTCACCATCGACTTCGCAGATGCGCTCAACGGGTCGGGCTCGGAGGCCCTGGTCGAGGCGGTCGAGGGCGCACATCACAATGAGATGTATCTGCCGCGGTTCGTCGGCGACCTGATCCTGGCGTGGCTCGAGGACTGACCCGGCCGACTCAGGCCGGCTCTTCACCCGGGAGGAGGACCCAGGCGCTGGGGTGCTGGGTCATCCCGATCTTCGGGTAGTAGTCGACCGCCATCGGGGCGGCGAGGAGGATCACGGTCGCTTGCGGGGTCTCCTGACGGGTGCGCCGCACCAGCTCGCGCCCGATGCCCATCTTCTGGTAATCGAGCCGCACCGCCAGGTCCGAGAGGTACGTGGCATAAACCCAGTCGGTGACCGAGCGGGATATGCCGACCAATTGGCCCCCGTCCCATGCGGATACCACCAGGTCGGCCTCGGCGAGCATCGTGGCCATTCGGTCTCTCTCCCCGACCGGACGCCGCTCACCGAGAGTGGAGTCGACGTAGAGGTCGATCACGGCATCGAGGTCGAGGTCGCTGCCCACCCGATACTCGATCATCGAGTCAGGCTAACTGTGGTCAACTCCGGGCCAGGTGGTCGCCGAGTGCCGTCAGAGCTGCGAGGAGCGCTTCTCTCTGGTCCTCGTGGAGGCGGACGTAGCTCCGCATCGGGGGCAAAGCGAGCGAGACGAAGCTGGCACCCATCAGCTCGATCGTGACCGTCCATTGGCGCGGAGATCGTTCCATTTCGAACTTGGTGAAGTCCAGGGCAAGACCCGGGCCGGTGAAGGCTTCATCGTTTGAGATCCGTGTCGCCAGTCTCTCGACATCCCCGTCGCCGGCGACCACGACCACCTCGACACCTTGCCTTTTCAGCCGTCCGCTGTGTCCCACCCTGAGCCGTGCGGGCTCACCGGGCCCGACATCGACGGTGTGCAGGAACTGGGCGATCTCGGTGTGGCCGAGGAAACGCCGGTCGACCCGCTCCCTTACCTCGATCACCTGGCCCTCGCCTCGGGGAATGAAATGCGCCCGACCCTCTCCCAGGCGCTCGAGATCGTGTCCGGGAAACTCGTGCGCGAGCAGGCTGAGCAGACGGCCGGACTGGTAGGAGCGCGGCAGGCGGCGGGCCCGGCCAAGGCCGGTCACGAACCGCCGGCGCCCTCCCCAGAGAGCAGGGCCTCGGGCTCCACCGGCTTCCACGGATTGATCCTCTGCACTCCGTAGGTCCAGATCAAGGCGTAGAGGGCACAAGCACCGAGCATGATCCCGAAGGGGACGTAGATGTCTGAGCGTGTGAGCGTTGGTGGTGTGATGTACCAGCCGGCAACCAGCATCCCGGCCGTGGCCAGCAATTGCGGGACCGGATACAGCGGGGTCTTGTACGGCCGACTCAGGTCGGGTCGGCGGGAGCGAAGCAGGATCACCGAGATGTTGACCAGCACGTAGCTGAAAATCCAGGCGAGGACAGCGGCCAAGATCAAGCTGATGATCGAGGGGATGTCACCGTCGATCAGGATCGCGCCTACTACACCGATCAGTGCAACGAGGATGATCCCGACCCAAGGCTCCTTATAGCGTGGGTGCAGGTAGGCGAAGATCTTGGGCAGGGTGCCGTCCTTGGCCATCCCGTAGAAGATGCGAGGCACACCGGCAAGCAGGGTGTTGAGGGTGGTGGCCGAGGCGAGGAGCACTGCGATCCCGAGCCAGATCCTGCCGAAGTCCCCCAGCACCGCCTGGGCGAAAGCGGGGATCGCAAGTGGCGTGTCCAGGATGAGGGTCCCGTCGCCCAGGTCGATGTTGGGCACTTGACGGGCGACCGCGGTGCCGTAGAGGAACATCGCCACCGCCACCGCGGTGAGGCCGATGTACATGGCCCGGGGGATGGTGCGGGCAGGCTCCTTTAGCTCGGCGGCAAGCGGTGTCACGTACTCGACCCCGACGAAGAGGAAGAGGGCCAGCCCGACCATGGTGAGTACGGCCTGGAAATCGGTCCCGACGAAAGACTCTCCGAACAGCCCGCTGATCTCGGTCGCCTTCGGCTGCAGCGTGCCCAGGATCCCGAACACCACGAGTGTCGTCCACATGATCGCGGCCATTGCGATCTCGAACTTGGCGTAGGGCCGGATCCCGAGCATGTTCACGATGGCGAAGATCACCATCAGCGCGACCCCGATCCACCACGAGCCTCCGGCCTGGTACTCCTCGAGAAAGGTGAAGTTGAACGAGGCGAAGACCCCCGCCGTGGCGGTCTCCGCGGTGCCGGCGAACACGTGGACGACGAGATAGGCGGCCAACGTCCCGGCTATTGCGAAAAACCGTCCCAGGCCGGCGGCGATGTAGTCGTAGACCGACCCGGCGGTGGGCAGGATCCCAGCAGCCTCGGAGAAGCTCGCCGATTGGGCCAGCATCAGGACGTAGGCGATCAGGATCGCCCAGGCGAACACGTATCCTCCGGCGCCGTAGCCGGTCTGTGCGGTGAGCAGGACCGACCCGGCGATTATCAATCCGACTGCGGCCGCAAGCGCAGTGGGAAACCCGATCGCCGCCCGCTCGAAACCAACCTCGCTCGGATTGGGGCCGCCCGACATGGATCCTCCTCAGGTCCGCTGCCGGAAAAATAGCAATCGGCGGCAATCGTTGGCGTCCTAACGATCGCTCGATGCAGGTGATCTCAAGTCGCGGTCAGGCGAACG
Organism: Acidimicrobiia bacterium; assembly: GCA_044867525.1. Taxonomy (GTDB): domain Bacteria; phylum Actinomycetota; class Acidimicrobiia; order Spongiisociales; family ZC4RG35; genus JALYNX01. Next base: position 17,331 of record JBIOVB010000071.1, read on the forward strand.
GGGAGGTGCTTGATTCCGTTGATGTGGTTGGAGCGGAGCCGTTTCGGCTCACCGGTCAACTCGATCGAGGACACCCGCGCCGCGAGCTCCTCGAGGACCACCCGCACCTCGAGCCTGGCGAGATGCGCTCCCAGGCAATAATGGGGGCCGCCTCGCCCGAACGCGACATGCTCGTTGGGCGACCGGCCGACATCGAATCGGAACGGCTCGTGGAACGCCCGATCGTCGAAGTTCGCCGACGCGAAGTACAGGGCCACTTTGTCACCGGCGGCAATCTCCACCCCGCGGAGACGTGTTTCCCGACTGGCGACCCGGCGGTGGAAATGGATCGCCGTTGCCCACCTCAGCACCTCGTCGGCGGCCCGAGTCGGGTCTACGGACTGCTTGCGGAGTCGGGCCAACTCCTCAGGGTGGGTGGCGAGGGCGGCCACGCCGGCGGAGATGCTGTGCCGGGTGGTTTCGTTCCCGGCGATCACCAGAAGCACGAAGTAGGTGCCCAGCTCGCGGTCGGAGAGCGGGAGCCCCTCCACCCGACCCCGGGCAAGGGCGCCCAGGACGTCGTCGACGTTTGCTCCGCCCCGGTCCCTCATGATCCGCCACGCAAGCTCGAAGGCCTCGAGCGCAGCAGGATGGCCGAACGGGAGCAGCCTCAGGTCGCGGGACGGGATGTCAGACCGGTCCCAGACTCCGTACTCCGGATCGTCCGACCCGATCATCTGGTTGCCGAGGCGGACCAGGTCGTCGACATCATGGTCCGGGACCCCGAGGATGCGCCCCAGCACCCGAATCGGGACCCGTTCACTGAGGATCGACACCAGGTCACATTCCCCCATCTCCAACGCCGACTCGATCGCATCCACCGCCAATTGGCGGATATAGCCCTCATGGGCGCGGACAGCCTTTGGAGTGAAGTGGGCCGAGGTGATCGCACGGAGCTCCCGGTGGCGAGGCGGGTCCTCTTCGAGCATCGTCCTCCGCGCCTCGATCTGGTCGGGATCGAGGTCATCCAGTGAGATCACGCCGTGTCGGGACGAAAAGGTCTCCGGGTCGCGTGACACCGACAACACATCTTCGTGCCGGGTCACCACCCAGAAGCCGCGGTGCGGTCCCGGGTGCTCCGCCCATGCAACGGGAGCCTCATCGCGGAGCCTGCGGAGCTCGGCGTGAGGAACAGCGCGTTCCCAGAGATCGGGGTCGGTGAGGTCGATGGCGACGACCGGCCCCGACCCGGCCATCTCAGCTCGCGATGTCGTCGAGGAACCAGTCGAGCAGCCGCTCCAGGTCGGGCTGGGTCTCGGCCTCGAGAGTGCGGCTCTGCTCGAGGACCTGATCGATATCCAACCCGGCCTCGACCATCTCCGAACAGCCGTCGACCTCGCACCAGGATCCCAACAGCCCGGCGGTCATCTCGGGATGGAATTGGAGCCCAAGCGACCTCGCCGAGCGAAAGGCCTGGACTCCCGACTCGTTTCGGGCGAGCTCGGTCGCCCCGGGAGGAAGGGTGAACTCGTCGTGGTGATACTGGAACCAGGGCCCTTCGCCGATCTGGTCTACGTGGGTATCGATGCTCCCCCAACCGTATTCCGGATGGCTGGCGCGGCCGACCGTGCCGCCCAGGGCGGCGGAGAGCGCCTGGCCACCGAAGCAGATTCCGAGCACGGGGACCCCGCGAGCCTGATTCTCCCGAATGAAGTCGAGCTCCGGGCCCACCCATCCCCTCATCACCGGGTCGTAGACCGACCAGGGGGCGCCCATCAGCACGACCAGGTCGTGGTTCCCATTCTCGGGGAAGTTCGCGGATACATCGGGGTGCTGGATGTCCTCGACCACGACGAAATGCTCGAGGGTGAACCCTCGCCTCTCCAAATGCTCCCCGACCCGCTCCGGGGTGGACAGCGGGTCGTGTTCGATGACCATTGCCCGCACCGGGCGAGAATATCAAGGGGTTGATACTGTTTCTGGGCCACCAGCCGTCGAGTCCAACAGGAGAAGTTCTGAGCGAGGCGAACCATGACCGGGTCCGGTTTCTCTGGCCGGACCATCTCGGGCTGGCCAGGGGCAAGTATCTCTCCGGGGCCAGGGCCGCGGAAGGGAGCAACCACTGCGTGGCTCTGTTCTCACTCCAGCTGAATCGGGTGATGATCCCCCATCCCGGCGCTCACCACGAGAGCTTCCCCGACGTCGAGGCGCGCTTCTCGATGGACGACGTCCGGCCCGGGTGGGAGCCGGGCACCGGTGTGGTGGTCGCCTCGATATCCAAGGATGGGGCACCGGTGGAGCTGGCACCCCGCTCGATCCTGGAGCGGGTGGTCGGCGAGTGGCGGGAGCTCGGGTTGCACCCAATGATCGGCTTCGAGCTCGAGGCGTTCCTATTCGAGCCGGACGGTGACCTGGGCTGGAAGCCGATCCACACTCCCGGCTCCTACGTCTATGGGACGGGGACCGCCGTCGACCCCTCGGGAACGATTCAGGAGATCATGGAGACCGCTCAGGAGGTCGGCCTGGAGCTGGAGTCGGTCAACTCCGAGTATGACGACGGCCAGTTCGAGCTGACACTCCGTTATGGGGAGGCCCTCCAAGCGTGTGACGACGCCTTCTTGTTCAAGGTGATGGCCAAGGAGATCGCGGCCAAACGCGGATACCTCCTCGCATTCATGGGCAAGCCGGTCACCGAGCGCGGAGGGAGCGGCATCCACGTCAACGTCTCGTTCATCGACGAGGAGGGTCGCAATGCTCTTCTCGACGACTCGACCCCGGATCGGCTCAGCGAATTGGCACGCCAATGCATCGCCGGGATCGTCAACGACCACGTCTCGATGACCGCCCTGGTGGCACCAACGGTCAACGCATACAAGCGGCTCCAGCCGGCATCGCTGAACGGCTACTACGCCAACTGGGGGTACGACCACCGGGGCGTCGCAGTCCGCGTCCCACCTGCAACCGCGTCCGGGATCCGGCTCGAGCATCGGCTCGCCGACGGGGCCGCCTCGTTGCACCTGGCTGCGGCTGCCACCCTGGTCTCCGCCCTGCGCGGGGTGCGCCTCGAGATGGAGTGCCCGCCGGCCGAGACCCAGGACTGCGTCACCGGCGCCGACACCGACACCTGCTGCCCGCCCGACCTGGGAGCAGCCCTCGATGCCTTGGAGCGTGACAAGGAGTTCGTGGAGGCGTTCTCCCCCGCCTATGTCGAAGGGTTCCTCGCCGTCAAACGAGCCGAGTGGGACCGCTTCTCCACCCACACCACCGACTGGGAGATTCGGGAGTACCTCCCCTACTACTGAGGCAGCTCAGCTCCTGGTGAAATCCCGAGCCCTGACCTTCGGGCCGAAACTCGGCTCATGGCCGAGGGTGTGGAGCAGCCGGATCACACGTCCCCGCTGTGGGCGGAACTGCTCCAGCAGTGCGAGCATCTCCTCGTCAGAGCCACGGGGCCGGCCGGTCAGATGATGGACAACGATGTTCTTGATGTGAAAGTCGCCGACCTCTACTTGATCCGGATCGCCATGCGACACGACCAGAGTCTTCGCCACCGTCCACGGCCCGACACCGGAGTACGCCGCGAGACGGGCAGCGGCCTCGCTGACCGGCAACTCGCTCAGCCTCCCGATGGCGGCGTGGTCGGCGGCGACCCGACGCAGTGTCTCAGCCCGGCGCCGTTCCAGGTGCAGCTCGTGATACTCCCAATAGGGAGCGGCAGCCATCCGCTCCGGGTCGGGAGGCAGCCGGAGCCCGGCTTTGGGACCTGGTGCGCCATCGGCAAAGGCCCGCCGCAGCCCGGCACCGGCCGCCGCCGCCTCGGAGCCGGTGACTTTCTGGCCGACGATCGCTGTGACCAGCGAATCGAAGACGAGGCCGGTCTTCCCGAACCGCATTCCCGGGTGCCGGCGATGAAGCTCACCCACCATATGGTGGTCTGTGTCGAAGCCGGTCGGGTCGTCGTCGAGGCCGGCCATCGAGCCCAGTCGGACGAGAAGCCAGTTGCGCCCTTCGCCCCAGGCCTGCCCAATCAGCCCCTGCGTGGTGCGGGAGATGCGCAGTGCGCCCGTGCCCTCCGGTGTCCTGGCGGTCATCCACCAACCGTCTTCGGCGAACCAGCCATGGAGCGGCCGCAAGGTCCGCCTCAGGTCGAGGGGAACGGTGACCGGGATGACCCGAGTGTCCATCGTGTCATCCGGCAATAGTTTCTCTGACTTCCCGAATCCGGCTCATGGTGTCATCCGCGGGACGTGAGGGCTCGACCATCGGTCCGTCGATCGTCGACCATGCCTCCGCTATGTCCGAGCACCCGGTCCCGGTGAGCATCGATGCCGCTTGGATCGCGGCTCCCATTGCCACCGGCTCGTCCAAATCGGGGACCACGAGCCTCCGCTGCGCCAGGTCGGCGATGACGCGCTGCCACGCCCTGCCCCTCGCCCCGCCCCCGATGAGGACCAAGGGCGCCTTGTCGGGTATCCCGGAGCCGGCATCGGAGATGGCCGACAACGCCTCCAGCAGAGAGGCGGCGGCCCCCTGATAGGCCGCGAGCAGGATCTCCTCGGGTGGAGTGTGGTGTCGCAGACCGTGAATGCTCCCTGCAGCAGTGGGGAGATTCGGCGTTCGCTCCCCATCCAGGTAGGGAAGGACGACGACTTCTGTCGTCTCCGAGACCTGCTCCCGATCGAGGCCGAGCCAAGCCGCGAATCGATCGACTGCGAGCGTGCAATTGAGCGTCGCCGCCAGCGGAAGGAAGCCGCTATCGGCGGCGGCGAACCCGGCTACCACCCCGCTTGGATCGACGGTGCGGGACTCCGAGACCGCATAGATCGTCCCCGACGTTCCCAGGCTCACCACCGGCCGGCCGGGACGGAGCCCCAGCCCCAGGGCTGCCCCCATGTTGTCTCCCGTGCCCCCGGCAACCGGCGTGCCGGCCGGTACGCCCAGAGCCTCGGCTGCCTGCGCTGTCACCTCACCGGATGGGGCGCCCGGGGCCGTCAGGGAAGGCAGGAGCCGGCGATCGAGACCAACGAGGTCCAACGCGTCCTGTGAGTAGCCCTCTGTCTGGGACGACCACCAGCCGGTCCCCGACGCATCGCCCCGGTCTGTGGCGTGCTCGCCAGTGATGCGAAACGTCAGATAATCGTGGGGAAGGAGCACTTTCCTGGTCGCGTTGGCGATGGCCGGCTCGTTGTCGACCAACCATTGCCATTTGGTGATGGTGAACGAAGCCACCGGGACGATCCCGATTCGCTCCGCCCACTCGCCGGTTCCCCACGTCGAGGCGAGCCGCTCCGCCTGAGGGGCGGAGCGTGTGTCGTTCCACAGCATCGCCGGGCGTAGCGGCTCGTCCTCCGAATCGAGTGCAACCAGGCCGTGCTGTTGCCCTGCGATCGAAAGGGCGCTGATGTCACCAGCCCTGCCGGTCTCCTCGAATGCGGCCTGGAGTGCGGCCCACCACACGCCGGGGTCGGTCTCGCGTGCTCCGCCGATGCCGGTGACCTCGTGCTCTGACCTGCCCTGCGCCACCACCTGACCGCTTTCCAGGTCGACAAGGATGACCTTGGTCGACTGTGTGGAGCAGTCAACCCCAGCCACGAGGCCGGACAGGGCCATCAGGCGACCATCGAGTCGGCGACGATGCGCTCCATCACCACCAGGTTGGCGACGGCGTCGGCCGGATCGGTCGGCACCGGGCCGTTGCTGCGTATGGCACGGGAGAAGGCTTCGGCCTGGATGCCGTACTGGTCGGCCGCGGCGAATTCGAGGATCTCCACATGCGGATCCGTGGGCGGATTCCCACCGGCGAAATGGAACATCCTCGCCGGCCGGTCTGAAGGGATGTTGAACGGGATCTCGACTTCGAGCCGTCCGCTGGTGCCCACGATTTGCACGCTCTGGTCGTCTTCGACCTGTGTCGAGCAGGTGAGCGTCGCCTGCTTGCCGCCAAAATCGAGAACGGCCGAGGTGAGGACATCGGTCCCGAAGGCGGGGTCGCGGCGGATGAACGCCTTGACACCGGTGGGCTCGGAACCGAAAAGCATTCGGGAGACATTCACCGGATAGCACCCAATGTCCATCAATGCGCCACCTCCGAAGTCGGCGATGTTGCGGATGTTGTCGGGGTCGATATTGCGGTACGAGAAGAACGACTGCACGGCGAGGAGGTCGCCGATCGCTCCCGATTCGACGAGGCGCCGCGCCTCCACCCACATCGGATGAAGCCGGTACATGAAGGCTTCCATGAGCTTCACCCCGGCCCGATCGCAGACCTCGATCATCTCACTTGCCTGAGAGCTGCTCATTGCCAGCGGCTTCTCACAGAGGACGTGCTTGCCCGCCTCGGCCGCCTTCTCCGTCCACTCGGAGTGAAGGTGGTTGGGAAGCGGGATGTAGACAGCTTCGACGGTCTCGTCGGCGAGCAAGGCCTCGTAGGACCCATAAGCCCTCTCGATCCCGAGGTTTGCCGCTGCCTCCTCGGCTTTGCCCGATGTTCGCGACGCGATCGCCACAATCGGGCTGGTCCCCGTCGCCTGCATCGCAGGTATGACCTTGTTCACGGCGATCCCGGCGACGCCGAGCACACCCCAGGAGACCGGCTGTACGGCGGTCTTGTCGTTTGAGCTTGCAGTCAACGCCTAAGTTCCTGACGGGGCGCGCAGGCTAACGAACCGAAGCGGGCCAAGGTCTTCACCCCGGGTTTCCGACTGTGAGTCGGTTGATCGCGCTGGCACAGTCGCCGGCCATGCACAGAAACCTCCGATACCTGGCGGCGGCTGCCGCCCTGGCGCTGATCGCCGCTTGCGGTGGCGATGCCGCCGAAAGCACAACGACCGAGGGCAGGGAGACGACGACCACGATCGCCGTCACGAGCACGACGGTGGCCGAGACCACGACCTCGGCTGCGTCGGAGACCACCACCAGCGGCACGGCGAATCCCATCGTCCCCGGTGAGGATCCAGAGGTCGACGCCATCGTTGCCGTATATGCGGTCGCCTTCGACAGCACCACCAGCTACGAGGAAAAGGCCGTGGTAATCGACGGTGCCGACGGACTCGAGGACACGGTCGCTTCCTACGCCTCCACTGGTGAATCGATGGGTGGGGTGAGCACCCAGGTCGATGCAGTGACCATCCAAGGTGACACGGCGACGGTCATCTACACCCTGATGTTCGGTGGCAATCCCGCCTATCCCGGGCTCGAAGGTGATGCGATGCGCACCGAGGAGGGTTGGAAGATCTCCCGCGAGATGTTCTGCGGGATCATGACTTCGGCCCGTGTCGGATGTCCGCCTGAATGAAGAGATTCGTCCTCACGGTCCTGGTTGCACTGCTCGCCACGGCTTGCACCGGAACCGGAGGCGATCAGCCCGCAGTCGACACTTCGCGGATCGTGTCGCTTTCCGGAGACCTCACCGAGATCTTGTTCGAGCTCGGCGTCGGAGACCGTGTAGTAGGGGTGGATGTCACGACCGTGGCACCCGAGCCGGCGACATCGATCCCGATAGTCGGGGTCGGTCGATTTCTCACCGCGGAGGCAGTCCTCGGTGTCGACCCAACCATGGTGTTGGCGGACACCCAAACCAGCCCGGTATCGGCGCTAGAGCAGATCCAAGCGGCGGGAGTCCTGGTCGAGAAGCTGGCGGTGGCCGAGTCGTTCCAGGACCTCTATGCCAAGATCGCCCAGGTTGGCGAGATCGTGGACAGAGTTGGCGAGGCCGAGGAACTGGCCATCCGGGTTGAAGCCGAGGTCGAGGAGGCGGCCGCGCTCGCCTCTAACGACCACCCGCGGATTGCATACGTGTACACCAGGGGGCCGGACGTGAACCTGCTATTCGGTGACGGGATGACCACCCGCCCACTGATCGAGGCGGCAGGGGCCGTGGACGCCGGCGCCTCGATAGGCATCACCGGGACGGCTCCGGTCACGGCTGAGGCCCTGGTGGACGCCGCTCCGGACGTCATCGTCGTACCTGCGGAAGGCCTCGAGCTCCTCGGCGGCATCGAGGCATTTCTGGAGATCCCTGGTGTCGCACAAACCCCCGCTGGAAGAAGGGGGGCGATCCTGACCTATCCGGAGGGTGACTTCCTGACCTTCGGCCCTCGGGTTGCCGATTCCCTGAGCCTTCTGATCGCCGACCTGGCCGACTTGTCCAGTTGACTCGGAGAGTCGTCCTACTCGCCCTTGCCGTGTTCGTGATCGCTGCCGCCGGCCTGTGGATCGGCGACGCCTCGATTGGCCCCGAAGAAGTGTTGGCGGGCCTGCGCGCCGGGCCTGGCGGGGACCAAATGCCAGCAGCCGTGGTATGGGACCTCCGCCTCCCCCGGACCCTGGGCGCGATCCTGGTCGGCGCAGCCCTGGCCGCTGCCGCAGTCGGGTTGCGCGGCGTCTATCGCAACCCGATCGCGGACCCGTATCTGTTCGGGATCTCGGCCGCAGCAGGACTTGGCGTGGTGGTCGGGTCACTGCTGACCCCGGCGGGAGCCAGCCCGACAACCATCGCTGCCTTGGGAGCTGCTCTGGGTGCGACGCTGGCACTCGGTACCCGCCGGCTGGCTGCCATGACCGGACACGGAGACCGGTTCGTTCTGGTGGGCCTGGCGCTCGGGCTGACATTCCTGGCTTGGACCGTCATCGTCATCTACGCCGCCGACAGCCCTCGTCTGCCCACCTTCAGCTATTTCGTCTTCGGGGGCTTGGGTGCGGCGACCTGGGGAGACGTCCTGGTGGTCCTTCCGCTTGTCGCGGTCGGCATCGGGGTTATCGGTGCTCGCGCCCGGGCCCTCGATCTTCTCTGGTTGGGTGATGCCCAGGCTCGCAGCCTCGGCGTCGACGTGAAGGGCACGGCCAACAGCGTGCTGTTGGCCGTGGGAGCCATGACTGGCGCCACGGTGGCAATCGCCGGTGTCATTGGCTTCGTCGGGCTCCTCTCGTCCATCGTCACCGTCCGGCTGTTTGGGGCCGCCAGCCGCCGGCTTCTCGTCGGCGGGCCGCTGATTGGAGCCCTCCTATTGCTCGGGTGCGACCTGGTGGTGCGCGGTGCCCCCGGGCTCGTCGAAGTTCCGGTCGGCATAGTCACCGCATCGCTGGGCGGGATGGCACTGGTGGCCATCGTGCTCCGGGCTCGCTCATGGTGAGATTGCAGGCACAAGCGGTGAGCCTCACCCTGGGAGGGGTGAGGATTCTGGAGGAGACTTCGCTGGTCGCGGACTCCGGCGAGCTCATCTCGGTCTGTGGGCCAAATGGGGCGGGAAAGTCGAGCCTGCTCGCGGTCATGGCTGGTGAGATCGGGCCGACTACTGGAGATGTCCTCCTCGGCGATCAGTCAATGTCGGCCCTCTCGCTCGAAGAGCGGTCACGGCGCCGCGCCTATCTTCCCCCTAGCCCGCCAACCGACCTCCCCTTCACAGTCGACGAAGTCGTCGCAATGGGCAGGCATCCCTGGCGTCGCTCGAGTGTCGATGACACGGACCTGGTGATGAGAGCGAAGCTGGCGACAGGGGTTGTCGACTTCTCGCAGCGGGTTCTGGGCTCTCTGTCGACCGGAGAAGCCCAACTCGCCCACATCGCGCGGTCCCTCGTCCAGGACACCGACCTCCTTCTTCTCGACGAGCCGACGGCAGGCCTGGACATCGCCCATCAAGAGCGTGTCCTTCTCGCACTAGGCGTCGCCGCGGCACAGGGCCGGACGGTGGTCACCGTGATTCATGACCTCAACGCAGCGGCTTCGGTGGCGGATCGCCTCCTATTGGTCTCCAGAGGCTCGGTGGTCGCTTCGGGGAGGCCGGCGGAGGTGCTCGAGTCGGGGCTGCTCACCGAGGTGTACGGGCACCCGATCGCGGTGGTGCAGCATCCTTTCCGGGAGATACCCCTCGTCCTATTGCGATGATGGGTAAGTATCAAACGGTGACACGTAGGGACACTCGGGTCTGCTGGTAAGCTTGGCAGGGATGAGTGACAAGGACCCCGCCGTTCAGGAACCGTCAGACAAGGTGAAAGAACGGCAGACGCCCGGCTACACCGAAGCCGATTACTTGGGCGCGTTGGAGAAGGCTACGAAACGGCTAGATCAGGAGCTTTCTGAATCCGATCCAGAATCGCCCAGAAAATCAGCTCCCGACCGTCACGACGGTTGAATCGAAAGCTGTATTCGTCCAAGTAGGACTGCAGGTATTCGCTGCTCACGGAGTGGTACACACCCCTGATCCCATTCTTGACCAGAGCCCAGAACCCGTCGATGGTCTGCGTGTGGGCAGCTCCACTCACGAATACGCCATCTCTGTGATTGACCGATTCGTGTAGGAACCGGGTCTTGGGCATGTTCATGTAGGTCTGATGTTCGTCTGTAAACACGCGGGAGCCGGAAGCGACGGTCTTGCCGATATGCGGAAAGAGCGACAGCATCGACGCATCCGGCACCACTTTGGCTGATACCCGGCCACCACGTTCAGCCATCCCGAGAACAGTCGTCTTAGGAGCAGGTATCCGGCCTCTGCTGGACTTCCTCGTACCGCCGACGTACATCTCGTCGATCTCGACCTCACCACTCAAAGGACCGTCAACGTCGTCTGAGAGCAACGAACGAATCATCTTGAACATGCGATGTGCAGTCGGGTAGGAGACTCCGATTTCCCGTTCCAGCTGTTTCGCCGAAATCCCGCAGCGCGTACTGCTCATTAGGTAGATCGCCCAGAACCACAACTGCAAGGAAGTCGAGGACTTGTGAAAGATGGTGCCTGCTGTTGGGTAGACGTGACGACCGCAGTACTGACAGCTATACGCCGAACGGCCCTTGATTCGGTGAAACTTCGTACTCCGATTGCAGCTAGGGCATGCAGAGCCGTCTGGATAGAACTTCTCTCGCAGGTATTCCACACAACTGTCGCTATCAGGAAAGAGCTTCAAGAAGGTGCTGAAGGTCATCTCTGTCTCAGATGAACTACTTGCTGCTACAGACTCACGCTTCCTAGCTGCCATACATTTAGCATAGCATTACACGTACGTGTCGTCAAGGTGTATCTTCGACTTTGGCTACACCTTCGGATATAGCTTCTAAGCCGATCAGATCGTCCTCGTAGATGTCAAGCAGCTTCTTCAACCTCTCGTGCAGCTGCCGGCCAAGTGGGAAATCTCCTGTAAAAACAAGGCTCGAACTGGGAGAAATCGCAATTTCGAAGCCTTTAGGAGAAGGGCTCTGAACTCTGCTTTCGGACCTGGAAGGAGTCTGTGTACTCATAGCTCTGTCGTCGCCATTGTTGTTCGACATACTATCAGGATCAGACAATCCCGCGAACGACAAGGTCGCTCGAAACACATCTACAAAGTCTTCAGCTCCAGACGCAGTGAATGAATGTCGAGATCTGAGAATGCTCTTGAGGCTTTCGTCAGATGGCAGATCACCCTTGTACTCGTCGTACAGAGCCTGGTGAATTTTGGGCCTCAGAGCAGCTTCACGTATGAGTTGTTGGCGGTCTGGCTCGTCGTCGAACAACAACAAAATCTCTTGAGTCGAGGGCGTCACTCGCAGCGTACGCTTCTCACCAGTTCCTTCTGCTTCAACAAGACCGAACTTTGCGAGAGCCGAGACAACGATGTTCCCGGTTCCGCTGGTCGACTTGTACCCGAGATGCTTCTTCACCACGTCCACCTGGGTCGCGTTCAAGCCCTCTCGGTCGTAGA
>JBIOVB010000072.1:0-13245 GCA_044867525.1 Acidimicrobiia bacterium
TCTTGCCTGCGCCCGTGGGTCCCACGATGGCCACCGTTTGCCCGGGCTCGACGGTCAGGGAGAGGTCTTCGATCAGGGGCCGGTCCTCGTCGTAGCGGAATGAGACCTGCTCGAAAGCGACCCGGCCATGGGGGTCGTCGACGATCTCCGGACGGTCGTCATCGGAGACTTGTTCGTCGGCATCGAGCAACTCGAAGACGCGCTCTGCCGAGGCCACGCCCGATTGCAGGAGGTTGATCATCGAGGCGACCTGGGTCAACGGCTGGGAGAACTGGCGGGAGTATTGGATGAACGCTTGAACGTCGCCCAATGACATCGTCCCGCTGGCGACCCTCAACCCGCCAAGCACGGCGATCACCACGTAATTGAGGTTCCCGATGAACATCATGATCGGCATGATCAGGCCGGACAGGAACTGGGCTTTGAAGCTGGCCTCATAGAGGCCATCGTTCTCCACGTCGAACGATTGCTGCACCTCTCGCTGGCGACCGAAGACCTTGACGAGTGAATGACCGGTGAAGGCCTCTTCGATCCGAGCGTTGAGCGAGCCGGTCTGGCGCCATTGGTCTACGAAATGGCCTTGAGAGCGGCGCATCACGGTGCCGGCCACCACCATGGTCACCGGGATCGTGATCAAGGCGATCAGGGCCAGGGTGGGAGAGATGAAGAACATCATCCCGACCACGAAGACGATGGTGAGCAACGAGGTCAGCATCTGGCTCATCGTCTGCTGCAGGCTTTGCGACACGTTGTCGATGTCATTGGTCACCCTGCTCAGCAACTCGCCACGAGGCTGACGGTCGAAAAAGCGGAGCGGAAGACGGTTGAGCTTGCCCTCGACCTCTGAGCGCAGCCTGAAGATGGTGCTCTGGACGACGTCGTTGAGCAGGTATCCCTGGAGATAGCCGAGGAGCGCAGAGGCGGCGTATATGGCAAGCACGACGAGGAGAACGGTCCCCACCGCGGTGAAGTCGATTCCCTGACCCGGGACGAAGTCGACGCCAGACATGAGGTCTGCGATCTGGCTCTGACCGGCGGCCTCGGCCCGGGCGATGGCCTCCGCCTTGGTTATTCCGGTGGGAAGCTGTCCGCCGATCACCCCGGCGAAGATCAAATCGGTGGCCTGTCCCAGGACCTTCGGGCCAACCGCGGCCAGCCCGACGCTGAGGATCGCGGCAGCGAAGACGGCGATGATCTTCAACCGCTCCGGCCGGAGCCGGGCAATGAGGCGTTTCGCCGACGGACCGAAGTCGAGTGACTTCTGGCCGATCATCCCTCCACCGAATGGCCCCCGTCCCGGCCCGGGCTGAGCCTGGATGCGCTCGGTGGTCTTCATGGTCCGCTCGCTCATGACGCCACCTCCGCCCGGAGCTGGGACTCGACGATCTCGACATAGGTGGGGCAGGTGGCGAGCAGGGCCTCATGGGTGCCGAGCCCGGCCACTTCGCCGTCCTCCAGGACCAGGATCTGGTCGGCGTCGGCGATGGTGGACACCCGTTGAGCGACGATCACCACCGCGGCCCTGGCCGTTGCCGGCTTCAGTGCTCGCCGCAGCCGTGCGTCCGTGGCCAGGTCGAGGGCTGAGAACGAGTCGTCGAAGAGGTAGATCTCAGGCTGCCGGATCACGGCCCGGGCGATGGCGAGCCGCTGCCGCTGGCCGCCGGAGACATTGGTGCCCCCCTGGGCGATGGGCGCCTCCAAGCCCTCGGGCATCGCCTCAACGAAATCGCGGGCCTGGGCGATCTCGAGCGCCGCCCACATCTCCTCTTCGCTGGCGTGTGGCTTGCCGTAGCGGAGGTTGGAGGCCACGGTCCCCGAGAAGAGGTAGGGCGTTTGCGGGACGAGCCCGATCTTCGACCACAGGGTGTCCGGGTCCATGGTGCGCACCTCGACTCCGTCCACCCGCACCGAGCCCGACGTGACGTCGAAGAGCCGTGGGATCAGGTTGACCAGGGTGGTCTTCCCGGCGCCTGTGGAGCCGACTACGGCTGTGGTCTGGCCGGGCCGCGCCGAGAACGAAATCCCCTTCAGCACGGGATGACTGGCGCCCGGGTAGGAGAACTCGACATTCTCGAGATCGAGGAGCCCTTGCCCGTCGACAGCCGTCACCCCGGACCGCGGAGGGACGACCGAGGAATCGGTGTCGAGGACCTCGGCTATCCGGTCGGCACTGACCGAGGCCCGGGGGATCATGACCAGCATGAACGTGGCCATCATCACCGACATCAGGATCTGAACCAGGTAGGAGAGGAATGCCGTCAGCGACCCGATCTCCATCGCCCCGGCATCGACCCGCATCCCCCCGAACCACAGCACCGCAACGCTCGACACATTGAGCACGAGGATCACCACCGGGAACAAGGCGGCCATCCAGCGGCCGACGGTGATCGAGACGTCGGTGAGCTCTCGGTTCGCGCGGGCGAAGCGCTCGGTCTCGAAGCGTTCCCGGACGAAGGCACGCAAGACCCTGATGCCCGTCGTCTGCTCCCGGAGCACTCGGTTCACGGTGTCGATGTCGCCTTGCATCCGGCGATAGGAGGGGATCATCCGGGAGACGATGAACCCGATCGCAATTGCCAACACGGGGACTGCCACTGCCACCAGCCAGGCCAACCCGATGTCCTCACGCAGGGCCATGATCACCCCGCCCACCATCATGATCGGAGCCATCACCATCATGGTCAGGCCCAAGAAGACCAGGGTCTGCACCTGTTGGACATCGTTGGTGTTCCTCGTGATGAGTGACGGTGCCCCGAACCCGGCCATCTCCTTGCCGGAGAACCCGGCGACGTGGCTGAAGATCGAGGAGCGGAGATCGCGACCGAATCCCATGGCGGTCTTGGCCCCGAAATAGACGGCGACGATGGTGCAGGCCACCTGGAGCAGCGAGACCGCGAGCATCACCAGGCCCACCCGCACGATGTAGCCGGTGTCACCGGCGACCACCCCGTTGTCGATGATGTCGGCGTTGAGGCTTGGCAGGTAGAGCGAGGCGATGGTTCCCACCAACTGCAGGCTGACCACGATCAGCAGCCATCGTCGGTAACGGCTCAGGTACTCCTTGACCACCCGGAGCAACATCAGTGCACCTCCACCGGCGACGGTTCGGAGATGCCACTGAGGAGAACCGACACGATCTCCTCGGTGCTGAGTCTTTCGGTGAGGCTCATTGTGGGGTGTCCGCTGGCGAGGATGAGCCCCCGGAACGCGGCAGCTGCCCTTGCCGGCTCGATCCGGAGCTGGTCGCGATGGCGCTCGAAGATCTCGGTCAACGACTCGTTTATTGCAGCATTGGCCACCGCCACGAAGGGCGGTGGGCCAACCGCGTGGTGAGTCTCGGCGGAAATCGGGAGGGTGCGGAGCACGCCGAGCAGTGCGACCACGATTTGAAAGCGCTCGAGGAGGATTCGGGCGGCCTCGGCGAGCTGTGCCTCGAGCCGGGCGTCGGGGAAGATCTGTGCCAGCTCCTGCTGCACCGGCTCGGGATCGACCGATGCCTTCACCGCCGCGATTATCAGCGCCGCCTTGTCAGGAAAGACCCGAAAGATGGTGCCTTCGGCGATGCCGGCCGCCTCGGCGATCTGCTTGGTGGTTACCGAGGACCCGCGGTCCACCAGTAGGGGGATCGCCGCCTCCACGATGGCGCGGCGGCGCTCATCGGGAGCCAGGGGCTCGGCGCGGCGTGGTTTGCTCACCGGAGCAGTGTAAGTGAGTGAGTGCTCACTCACAAAGTCGACGACTGTCGCAGCCGAGGAGCGCTCGCTATACATCGGCTTATCACCACCATCGCACCGGCACCTCTCGAGTGGCTCCTCGATTCCGATCCCGCCATCAGATGGCAGGTGATGCGGGACCTGATCGACGCCGACGCGAGGGAGGTGAGCGCCGAGCGAAGCCGTCTCGCTACCGAAGGTTGGGGCGCCCGGCTCCTCGGGCTGCAAAGTGACGATGGTCTGTGGGGTGGTGGCGTCTACACGCCGAAATGGACCTCTACGACCTACAGCTTGCTCCTCCTCCGGCACTTCGGGATCGACCCCGACGACGAGAGGGTCCGCTCGGCGACCAACCGGGTCCGGGATCGCCTGACCATGGGTGCGCGCAACTGGCCCTTCTTCGAGTACTCGACGGAGGTGTGTATCACCGGGATGGCGCTTGCTCTCGGTTCCTACTTTCTCGAGGACCCTGGCGGTTTGCCGCAACCGGGATACCTCATGGAGGTGCAGCGGCCCGACGGAGGCTGGAACTGTCATGTCGACTCCGACCGGTCATCGTTCCACACCACGATCTCGGTTCTCGAAGGCCTGCTCGAGTACGAAGGTGCGGTCGGCGGTGAACGAACACTGGCCGAAGCAAGGGCCCGTGCCCACGACTACTTCCTGAATCGCCGGCTCATGTATTCGCTTCGGACCGGCGAGTTGATCAGCAAACGCTGGCTGTTGATGTCATTCCCACCCCGTTGGCACTACGACCTGATCCGGGCCCTCGAGTACCTCCGGCAGGCGGGCACCCTTCCCGACCCGCGGGCGGACGAGGGAGTAGAGATCATCCGCTCGAAGCGACGCAGCGACGGCGCTTGGCCACTGCAGAACCCGCATCCCGGGGTGGTCCATTTCGAGATGGAGGAGGGCGCGGGGAAGCCGAGCCGCTGGAACACCTTGCGAGCTCTCAGGGTGTTGCGCTGGTACTACGGCGACTGAATCACGTCTCGGACCCGTCCGGGAACCGGATCTCGATCATCGGCGCCTCGTCGATGAGACGCTGACGCTGCGACTGGGTCGAATACCAGCGGGTTTGCGGGTCGTCGAAGACCCGGGCTCGCAAAGCCGCGTCATGCACGGGTACCGCCACCGCGGGCAGGTCATGTCCAGCCACATGAATGGTCACTCTCGAATCGGAGGTGACGTTCGCATACCAATCGCGGGACCCGGGTGTGCCGGTGATGAAGAACCGGCCTTCGACTTGGAACCACCAGATCTCGACGCGACTCTCCCGACCGCTCCTTCGCCCGAGAGTGGTGAGATCGATCGTGCGGTGGGCGGCGAGCTCCGAGTCGCTCGGCCTGTCATTCCGGCTCATCGACCTCCCAGACCACATCGAAGCGCTCCATGCAGTCGGCACACCGGTAGGCGAGCGATGTCCCCGGCTCCAACTCGTCGTCCTCGGGGAGGTACGAGATCAGATGAGCGGCGCCACCGCAGTCGACACAGGTGAAGGTTTGAGGAGGTTTGGTCACCCGCTCTTTTCCCTCCTCGCCCCGCTGAGGATGGTGGCGCCGATCAGTCCGGCGATCGCCGAGCCGACGAAGACCCCGATCTTGGCCATGTCGATCAGGGCCGGGTCGTCGAAGGCGAGTCCGGTGATGAACAGAGCGACGGTGAACCCGATGCCGCCAACCGCAGCCAGCCCGACCAAATGCCGTCGGGTGACACCGTAGGGAAGGATGCCGATCCCGAGACGGATGGCGGTGAAGGTGAACAAAGAGATGCCGATCGTCTTGCCCACGACGAGTCCGAGGATCACCCCAAGCCCAACCGGTGACGTCACAGCATCGGAGATCGAAGTGCCGCGGAGGTCAACACCTGCGTTGGCCAGGGCGAACAGGGGCACAACGAGAAAGGAGCTCCAGCCCACCAGCTTGTGCTCCACCCTGGTCAGTGGCGACACCGACTCCCGGGCGATCTCGCTGACCAGCATGGCTTCGTGGTCGAGGTGCTCGACGGTCTCGTCACCACCGTCGTCGGGGAGCTGGTCGATGACGGCTCGCACCTTCACATCCAGTTCCTGCGCGCGGTACATGGGCCGGGCCGGAGTGAGGAGACCGAGGGCGACTCCGGCAAGGGTGGCGTGGACGCCGGACTCGAGCATGAAGAACCAGGCGACCAAAGCCGAGGGGACGTAGAAGGCAAGCGATCTGATGCCGACCCGCGACGCCAGCCAGACCAATCCCAGCGCGGCCAAGGCGAGGGCAAGGTAAGCCATGTCGAGGTCGTCGGTGTAGAAGATCGCGATGACCACGATCGCCCCGATGTCGTCCACGATGGCCAGGGCGAGCAAGAACAACCTCCCGGCTGTGGGGACCCGAGAGCCGAGGAGCGCGACCACCCCGATGGCGAAGGCGATGTCGGTGGCCATGGGGATGCCCCAACCGTGCACCGCACCGGTGTCGGAGCCGATGTTGATCGCGACAAAGATGAGGGCAGGAACCACCATCCCTCCCAGCGCCGCGATCGCGGGGAGCATTGCGGTTCGTCGGTCTCTGAGCTCGCCAAGCACCAACTCTCGTTTGATCTCGAGGGCCACCACGAAGAAGAAGATCGCCATCAGCCCGTCGTTGATCAGTTCCTGGACACTCTCGTCGAGATGAAAACCGCCGAACTCGACATTGAGCTGGGTCCCGAGGATCTGGTTGTAGGTGCTCGAGAACCCGCTGTTGGCCCAGATCAGGGCGACCACGGTCGCCGCCAGCAAGACGATCCCGGATGCCGCCTCGATCCGGGTGAACCGGACGAAAGGCTGAATGAAACGGGTCGGGATGAACCGGTCGGACGAAGCCCAGGTCTGGTGCCTGTCGTCCACCTCAGCCGATCGACCGGCCCGCCGACAGCAGCTGCTCTGCCGCCTCGACCACGCGGGACGCCATCCCGGTTTCGGCCTTCTTCATGTAGCTGCGAGGGTCGTAAGCCTTCTTGTCCCCAACCTCCCCATCCACTTTCAGGACCCCGCTGTAGTTGGCCATCATGTGGTCGACGATGGGACGGGTGTAGGCGTACTGACAGTCGGTGTCGATGTTCATCTTCACCACCCCGTACCCGAGGGTTTCGTGGATCTCCTCCACGCTGGATCCGCTCCCGCCGTGGAACACCAGGTAGTGACTTGCGGCGTCTCCGAACCTCTCTGCGACGGCGGACTGCCCATCACGAAGGATCTTGGGGTCGAGCTTGACTGCCCCCGGCTTGTAAACGCCGTGCACGTTGCCAAACACCGCGGCCAGCAGGTACAGGCCCTTGTCGAAGGTGCCAAGAACCTCTGACACCCGAACCATGTCCTCGGGGGAGGTGTACAGCTTGGTTCGATCGATGTCTTCGTTGTCGGTGGCGTCCTCGACCCCGCCCACGATCCCGATCTCCAATTCGAGGATGACATCGACTTCGGCGCAGAGTTCGAGCAGTTCCTTCGCCAGCTCCAGATTCTCTTCCATTGGGAGGTCGGAAGCGTCGAGCATATGGGACTGGAATACCGGGCCCTTTGCCTCGGACTTGCGTCGTCGGCTCTCCTCCAGGAGCGGGCGAATGTACCCATCGACCCGGTCCGGTGGGCAATGATCGGTGTGCATCGCGATGTTGATCGGATACTGGGCGGCGACCACACCGGCGAACTCTGCGAGCGCCCTGGCCCCGATCGCCATGTCCTTGTTGGTCTGACCCGAAGCGAACTCTCCGCCTCCGTAGGACACCTGGAGGATCCCATCGGACTCCGCCTGGCTCAGGCCCTCCAGGGCCGCGATGATCGTGGTCGACGAGGTGACATTGATCGCGGGCAGGGCATAGCCCCCGGCGCGGGCAGACTCCAACACTTCCCGGTACTTCTCTGGCGTGACGACTGGCATTGGAACCTCTGATTCTCGTGAACCGTCAAGGTACCAACTCCGCTTTGCCGACTCGCCGTCGGCAACGTGCGGTTATAGGTTTCTCCCGTGACGCAGGGTGCCCACCAATCGGTGGCGACGCGAAAGCCGCGCAGCCGCGTCCTTCGCGGTATCTACTTCGCGATCGGCCTCATTTGCCTGGCGTTCGTCCCCCTGAGCGTCCTTCCCGGGATCCCGACATTCGATTTCGTCATCCTGGCCGCATTCTTCTTCTCGATGTCATCCGATCGCCTCTACGGGTGGCTGGTCAACCATCCGGTGTACGGGAAGATGATCAGTGGCTACCGATCGGGCGGGCTGACCGTCCGAATGAAGTGGCTGGCGGCGATCGCGATCACCCTCTCGATCGGGGTCTCCATCTTCTTCCTGCTCGACAACCTGATCCTGCGTCTGATCCTTACCGGGGTATGGGCCTTCGCCCTGTGGTTCGTCTGGAGCCGGCCCACCCGGCCCACTCCTTCAGCCGCCACTGACGGCCTGTAGCACCTGGATCGCACCGCTCTCGCCGACCGGAGTGTCGAGAGTTGCCTGCTCGCCGTCGACGAAGATCAAGACATGGGTCCGGATCCTTCCCTCCTCGTCGACGAGGTGGTTACGCAGGCCCGGCTCCCTCTCGAACAGTAGGCCCAAGACCTCGCCGAGAGCCCGGCCGCCGATGACCTCCTGTCGAATTCCACCAGCGACGGTCTGGGTGAGGATCCGAGGCAGGCGCACCGTGGCGCTCATGCGTGCAGGCGAACGGCGTTGATCCTCGGAAACGCCGGGTCGAGCTCGGTCCATGTCGAGCCCAGGTCCCGGGTCATCCACAGCTTTCCCCCGGTGGTACCGAAGCAGAAGGACCCATCCTGGTCACCATCGAATGCCCGGCGGAGAACCCCGGTGAACTGTGGCGAGTCGGCCCAGCCCTGCCCGGCGACGGCCCACGAGTCGCCATCGTCGTCGGATGCGTAGGCCCGGAGACCGCCGCCAACCGGGACCCGGCTTTCGGCGGACTCGAGAGGGATCACCAGCAGCCGCCCCGAAGCGTGATGGCGCCACATGACGAAGCCGAATCCTGCCGGAAGGCCGTTCTCGATCCGCTCCCAGGTGTCACCGCCGTCCTCGCTCCGGAACACCCCCTGGTGGTCCTGACGCCAAATGCGACTCGGATCGGCCGGGTCGTGATCCAGGCCATGTACGCAGTAGCCGATTTCAGGGGGCTCGGCGCCGTCCGCGGTGTTCACCGACGGGATCCCGCTGTTCTTGGCGTGCCAAGTGGACCCGCCGTCATCCGACCTGAACACACCGACCGCCGAGATGCCCACCCACAGCCACCCATCGCTGGAAAGGATTCGATGGGCACACAGTCCGCCGGCGCCGGGATGCCAGTCGCCCCGTGTCCGGTGCTCGTTGAGCCCCTCGTTTGGTGCCCAGGTCAACCCGCCGTCGTCGGATTCGAAGAGGCCCGCCTGGGCGACACCGGCCAGGAGTCGGTCCCCGAGATTGTGGAAGGTCCAGACCTGCTCCATCTTTCGCCCCGAGCCGTCGGGCCACGTGGGAGGGGAATCGGTTTGCTTCCATTCGAGATGGTCCTCGCTGTGATAGATCCCGACCCCGAACCAGTTGCTGCCGACTGCGGCGAGATGGGCCCCCGCGTTGGTCTCCCCGAATGCAGTCACCTTCCAGCCGGGGAACATCGGGCCGTCGACCTTCCATGACGACCCCGACTCGGTGAGCAGGTAGGACCCTTTCTCGGTGCCAACACTGATTCGCATCATTGCGCGCATTTCATGGAGAATCGGAATCTAGTTGCCGACCGAAGTCAGTCCTGCGCGCTCTTTCGGGACCTTCTCGCTCGCCGCGGTCACCGCGATTGCGATGGGGGTGGCCACGTTCGGTCAGAGCGTCTACGGCATACTCGCGTCGGATCTCATCACCGAGTTCGGTGTCGAGCGTTGGCAGATCGGCGCCCTTGTGACCGCTTGCGGTGTCACGGGCGCCCTGGCTTCCCCTCTCTTCGGGCGGGTGACTGACGAAATAGGCGGTGTCAGGTCCGTGCGTTGGGTGCTGGTTCTCGGCGGTCTTGCCATCGCCGTGGTCGCCGGCGCTCCCGGTTACGCGGTCCTCCTGGCAGGCGCCACCCTGGCCGGGCTTCCAAACGGCTGGACAAATCCGGCTACCAACACCCTGATCGTGGACAACGTGGCTTTGGGGGCGCGAGGGGTGATCACTGGCATCAAACAGTCAGGTGTCCAAATGGGGGCATTTCTCGGGGGACTTGTCCTTCCCAACCTCGCAGCAGCGACCAACTGGCGAGTCGCGTTCGGCTCGTTCCTCGTGTTCCCTCTTGCCGGCCTGGCCGCGATGTGGCGTCGTCCCGTTACGGGCCGGCAGCGACGGACCGATCGGAGTCGCCAAAGTGGGCCGATCCCGACTGTGGTTCGTTGGGTGGCGCTCTATGGCATCCTCACCGGGGTCGGGGTGTCGTCGATTACGACATTCCTCCCCCTGTTCGCCAAGGAGGGCAAGGGCTGGTCTTCCGCAGAAGCCGGGCTACTCATCGCCGTCATCGGACTGGCCGGTGTGGCCGCCCGGATCAGTTGGGGATCCCTGTCCGAACGTCGGTTTGGTCATGGCAGGACTCTCCGCTACCTCGCGGTCCTCTCGGCGTCGAGCGCCGGGTTGCTCACCCTTTGCGCCCAAGGCTTGGCGCCGGATTGGGCAATTGGTGTCGCTGCGCTGTTGTTGGGAGCGGGTGGTGCGGCTTGGACGGCCGTCGGGATGCTCGCGGCGATGGATTACTCCAGTCCGGGAATGGTGGGACGGGGGACCGGTCTCATCATGCTCGGTTTCCTCACCGGCGTCGGCCTCGGGCCCCCGCTCATGGGGCTCTCGGTCGACCGGAGCGGGACGTACGCCCCGGGTTGGCTCGCAATGACCGTGCTGTTCGCGATCACGATCGTCGTCGCGATCCAGGTCGAGCGCAGCGGTACCCTCGCCTCCCGTTGAGATTGGTCATCGCCCGCTGCACGGTCGACTACACGGGTCGGCTCACGGCCCACCTCCCGGAGGCGGTTCGCCTCATCATGGTCAAGGCGGATGGAACGATCGCGATCCACTCCGATGGCAATGCATCCAAGCCCCTGAACTGGATGGTGGCGCCCAACGCGGTCGTCACCTTCGACGACCGGTGGGAGGTGTCGAACAGTCGTGGCGAGATGCTGACCATCACCATCCATGAGGTCGTGGCGGACGTGACTCACAGTCTCGGAGAAGACCCGGGCTTGCAGAAGGACGGCGTCGAGGCACACCTCCAGGCCCTGCTCGCGGAGAGGCCCTGGATCCTCGAGCACGGCCTCCAGTTGATCCGGCGCGAGTATCCGACCGACATCGGGCCTGTCGACCTCCTCTGCGTCGACGCCTTGGGGGCAACGGTGGCCATCGAGATCAAGCGACGCGGTGAGATAGATGGTGTGGAGCAATTGGCCCGCTACCTGGAGCGGCTGGGGAACGACCCTCGACTGCTCCCGCTTCGGGGGATGTTCGTGGCGCAATCGATCACACCCCAGGCCAGGGTCCTGGCCGCGGCGAGGGGAATCGAGGCGATCGAAGTCGATTACGACGGGCTCCGCGACGCCGAGGACACCGAGCTCCGGCTGTTCGATCTCCGCTGACCGTGTTCGAGATAGTCTTCTTCCGGCCCGAGATCCCACCGAACACCGGCAACGCGATGCGCCTTGCCGCGGTCACCGGCTGCCGTCTCCATCTGATCGAGCCGCTCGGCTTCACCCTCGATGACGCCAGGCTTCGTCGAGCAGGCATGGATTACCGGGATCGGGCGGTCGTCCACGTCCATGCCGATCTCGCGGCGTGGCACTCCTCCAGTCATCCCGAGCGGGTGTTCGCCTTCACAGTGGATGGTGAGAAGCCATTTCACGAGGTGGGGTATGTGGCAGGCGACACCTTTCTCTTCGGCCCGGAGTCGGTCGGGCTCCCCAGCGAGGTGAGAGAGATGCCTTGGGTGACCTCCCGGCTCCGGATCCCGATGGTGCCGGGGGTCAGGTCGCTGAACCTGGCGACCTCCGCCGCGGTGGTCGTCTACGAGGCATGGCGGCAGCAGGGCTTCGGTGGGTCCGGTGCCCCTTGAGCGGGCAACGTTCAGGCTGAGCCAAGGATCCGGAAAGCGATCGCCTGCGCCAGCACCGACTTCTCGATCACTCCGAGGTCGACGCTCTCGTTGGGTGCGTGGAACGAGCTCGTCGGGTCGGCACAGCCGATGACCAGGATCGGGGTCCCCGGATAGCGCTCGGCGAACGTGGAGATGAAGGGGATGGATCCTCCAGCGCCCATGAACACCGCGTCGTTCCCGTACGCCTGCCTGAATCCCTCGCTCCATGCTTCGACCGCTTCATTGTCGACATCGATCGAGCAGGGGTCCCCGAGCTCTCGGTGCACGAACTGAATGCTTGCACCCCATGGCACGTTTTCCTGGAGATGCTTCTCCAGGGCGTCCAGAGCCTCCTGGGAGTCCTGACCGGGGGCGATCCGCATGCTCACCTTGGCCCGTCCCACCGGGACCAACTGGTTGATCGCCTCACTCACCGGAGGAGCGTCGATGGCCAGCACCGAAATGTGGGGCCGCGACCAGAGGCGCGATGCGATCGAACCCGACCCGATCTGCTCGACGCCGTCGAGTGCACCTATCAGTGATCGTGCCCTTTCCTCCGGGATGGGAAGGGTCTCGTTCTCCTCACTCACCAACCCGGGCACGGCCACGTTTCCCGCGTCATCGTGGAGGCTGGCGATCAGACGTGCCAGGGAAATCAGGGCATCGGGATAAACCCCGCCGTACTCGCCGGAGTGGACGGGTGCGGCCAGGGTCCTCAACTCGACGGTGGTCGAAACGATGCCTCGGAGCGAGGTCAAGAACGCCGGCACCGCGACCGACCACATCCCTCCGTCGCCGATGACGATCACGTCCGGCTTCAAGAGGTCCGAGTATTTCTCCAGGATGCCGACCAGGCTCTCCGACCCTGCCTCCTCCTCGCCCTCGAAAAAGAGCTGGACTCCCACCGGGAGCTGCCCGCGATGGGCAGACACCGATCCCAGGTGGAGCACTATCCCGGACTTGTCGTCCGCCGAGCCCCGGCCAAAGAGACGGCCGTCACGCTCGACGGGCTCGAATGGCTTGGTGTCCCAATCGTCGACCGGACCGGTGGGCTGCACGTCGTAGTGGGCGTAGAGGAGGACGGTCGGTGCCCCGTCCGGTCCCGGTAGCTCACCGAACACCGCCGGGTTCCCGCCATCGACCTCCAGCAGCTGGGAGTTTTTAAACCCGGACTCCTCGATGACCTCGATGATGCGCTCCGCCGACTCGCGGACGGGAAGATGGTCGTAGCCGGGTGCGCTCACCGTGGGGTGAGTGATCAGCTCGGAGAGGATTCGGCTCAGCCGGGGCATGTCGGCGGCGGCGGCAGCCTTCAGATCGTCGTGCATGGGGTCGAGCGTAACCAGGCGTTTTCGCCCTTCAGACCGCCGGTGAGCCAGTATTGGCCCGTGCTCACTTTTCAGCTGATGGGGATCCCGGTGTCGATCAGGCCCTCGTTCCTCGTCGTCGCCAC
>JBIOVB010000073.1:0-15055 GCA_044867525.1 Acidimicrobiia bacterium
ACCGAGGTCTCTGCCGAGGAGGCCGTGTTCGGAGCGGCCCACAACGACGTGATCGGGACCACCCGTCCCGACCAGCGCAAGTTCGACGATGAGCGGCTCCAATCGGAGCGCGATGCGCAGACCGCAGGGTCCTCCGAACGGCAATCACGCCGCGGCGAGGAGCCACTGGCCGCTCTGCAATGGGACATGGAGATGATCGACGCCACCGCCGATGGCTCCTATGACGAACAGCAAGGCCGGAAGCAGGTATTGGTGGGGATCATCGACACCGGGATCGACGGGAGCCATCCCGACATCGCCAAGAACTTCAACTCCAAACTGAGTCGCAACTTCACCACCGACATCGAGCTCATCGACGGGGCATGTGCAGATGAGGCCGACGCCAATTGCGAGGACCCAGCCAATGTCGACGAGAACGGTCACGGAACCCATGTGGCCGGCACCGTGGCAGCTCCGATCAACGGCCTGGGTACTTCCGGTGTCGCCCCCAAGGTGACCCTGGTCAACCTTCGCGCCGGCCAGGACTCCGGGTTCTTCTTCCTTCCCGCAGTGGTCGACGCGCTGACCTATGCCGGGGACAAGGGGATCGACGTGGTCAACATGAGCTTCTACACCGACCCCTGGCTCTACAACTGCCCTGCGGCCGATGACGCCAACCCGGCGGTGCTGCCCGAGCACCTCATCGAGATGCAAACCATCATCCAGGCTCATTTCAGGGCGATGGAATACGCCCACGACCACGGGGTGACCCTGGTCGGTTCGCTCGGAAACAGCCACATCGATCTGGGTGCGCCATCGAAGTTCGACAACACCAGCCCCGACTTCCCACCGGGCACCGAGATCGACCGGACGGTGAACAACGATTGCATCGATCTCCCGGTGGAGGGCCCGCATGTGATCGGAGTCTCTGCTCTCGGCCCGAGCACCGCCAAGGCCGACTACTCCAACTACGGAGTGGAGCAGATCACAGTGAGCGCCCCCGGTGGCTACTTCCGTGATGGGTTCGGCACTCCCACCTTCCAGACCGTGGGCAACCTGGTGCTGGCTCCTTACCCGGAGAGCGTCGGAATCGAGCTCGGTGATATCGACGCCAATGGTGAGCCGACCAACGACTTCGTAGTCAAGAGCTGCAAGGGCGACACCTGCGCCTATTACCAGTACCTGCAAGGCACATCCATGGCCGCGCCACACGTCACCGGTGTTGTGGCGTTGATCGTCAGCGAGGATGGGCGCAACGGCCGAAGCGGCTTCGGGTTGGACCCTCGCCGGGTGGAACGGGTCCTCACTCGCTCCGCCACCGAGACCGAGTGCCCCACCCCCAATCCGTTCTCCTATGCCAACGTGGGACGACCGGCGGAGTTCGACGCCTTCTGCGAGGGCGACGAGGACTTCAACGGGTTCTACGGACACGGGATCGTCAACGCCGAAGAGGCGGTCGATTAGGTCCTGGGCGATTGTTGCCTGATTCGGCGGCGGGATCCCCCGCCGCCGAATCGCGTCAGGCGGGACCGCTACAACCGGGTGCTATTTAGGGTGAATACGTGATTGGCGATCGCTACCAGCTGATCGAGGAAATCGGTAGCGGAGGCATGGCCACCGTCTGGCAGGCGACCGACAAGCTGCTCGGCCGGTCGGTGGCAGTGAAGCGTCTCCTCCCCCATCTGGCCAGGGACCCTGAGGCCGCAGCGAGGTTCAAGCGCGAGGCCCACGCAGCGGCGTCGCTCAACCACCCCGGGATCGTGACCGTTTTCGACACAGGTGAAGACGACGAGGGGCCGTTCATAGTCCTCGAGCTGATCGAGGGATCCACCCTGGCCGCCAAGGTGGCGGCGGTCGGCGCTTTCAGTCCGATGGAGGTAGTCGACATCGTGACACAGGCGGGGAGCGCGCTCGACCATGCCCATTCTCTGGGCGTCGTCCATCGTGACATCAAGCCCGCCAATCTGATCGTCGACCCTGGGGGGCGGATACGTCTCACCGATTTCGGGATCGCGCGGACGATCGACGACCCGGGGTCGGTCACGGAGACCGGCGCGCTGGTCGGCACCATCGCATACATGGCGCCAGAGCTCCTTCAGGGGGACCCGGCGACACCGGCGTCCGACATCTACTCCCTGGCCGCGGTCACCTATGAATTGGTGGCGGGAAAGCCACCGTTCGTCGCGGAGACCCCGGCCGCCGTGCTCGAGGCGAGCCGTTCCACCGAGCCGCCGGATCTGAGAGGTCTGGCTCCGATCGACATGACCACCGCGGTAGCCACCGGGATGTCCAAAGACCCGGCCCGGCGACCGGCGAGCGCCGGTCAGTTCGCCGCGTCATTGACCGGCACGTCGACCCTGGTCCTGGCCTCGGCGGTGGTCGCTGCGCCAACGGCCCCCCTGCAGCCGACTCTCGCTGGCTCCGACGAACCGACATTGGTGCACAGGCCATCACCCGTCCATGCCGATCCGGGGGAAACGACTCCCGCAGGACAACGATCGCGTTGGCCTTTGCTTGCCGTTGTGTTGGCACTCGCTGGATTGGCCGCGGCTGCGATGACCTACGATCGCTCATCGGCGAACGAGCAGGGTGGGGGTCTTCTCGCCGAGGAGACCACGACAACGGTGGCCATGACCTCAACCATTCCCACTACGACGACCACCACGGCCACCATGCCGACGACAGCCGCCGTCGCGGTGGCAGCTGAGGAGAGCGTGTCTCAGGAGATAGACGCCCTTCTCGCCACCCTCCGACCACCGGAGTTCAAGCCGAAGGACGTGCGTCAGGTCGGAGACCGCCTCAACCACGTCATGGACGAGTGGGAGGCCGGACAAGTGGACGACCTGGGAAGAGAGCTGGAGCGAGCCTTCGAAGCGGTCGGAAAGCTGGATGAATCGTCGGAACGCGATCAGCTCGATGAGTTGTTCATCGAGCTTGCCCAATTGATGGGATTTGAGGTGGACCAGAGCCCGCAAGAGGGCGACGAAGACGATTGAACTCGCTTGAACGCGGCGGGCCGCGATCAGGGAGCGGCAGGCTCTTCGGGAGTCGGCTCTTCGGGAGTCGGCTCTTCAGTAACCGTGGTCTCCTCAGGAGTGGGTAACGGGATGACAGGGGTCGGACCGTCGCTTCCCAGCAGGTAGACGATCGCCTGGTCGTTGAGGGCCTCGACCACCCGCAGTTGGAGCAGATCAGGTGTCAGCGACTCGGAGATGAGCCGGTTGGCCTCGGCTTCGGCGGTGGCTGTGATCACCCGCGTCTCGGCATCGATGCGAGCCTGGTCCTGACGGAACTGGGCCCGTTGCGCGTCTTGTTCCGCTTGAAGCTTGGATTCGATAGACGCCTGGAGCTCGGCGGTGGCCGCTATGTCCCGCAGCTGAACCCCGTCGACCGCCAGTCCGCGGGGCACGAACTCCTCAACCAACGATTCCTCGATGCAGCGCTCGACGTCGGGACGTTGGGTGGTTCTAGCCAGCTCGAACCGATACTTGGAGATGCAATCCCGCACCGCCGAGCGCGAAACCGGGCGCACGATCACCTCCCGATATCCCGTGCCCAATGAGCGGTAGACCTTCGATGCTTCCGATCCGACCAGATGCCAAAGGATGGTGATCTCCACCCGCACCGAGGCGTTCTCCAGGGAGACTGCGGTGATCGCGTCAGCCCGATCCGCCGCCTCCCCCTCACCCGGGGTGTCCGTGTACGTCGATTCCTGAGTCCGGACCGAGAGCGCCCGCACCGAGGCGAACGGGTTCCGAAGGTGGAACCCCTCTTCGAGCGGGGGTTGCGCAGTACCGAACAGCACCGGCACCGCCACCTCACCGGGAGGAACGATGGTCAAGGTCGACGCCACCACCAGGAGCGCAGCGACGCCAACTCCACCCCAGCCCAGCCTGTTGAACAGGGTGTCCATGCCCGGGTCTTCCCACTTCTTGATCGCGATGAACAGACCTACGGCAGCCAGGAGGACGGCGACAAAGATCATCAGAACTTCCTTGTTCTCGACGGTGATGACAGGTCCTGGGCGCGCCCTGACGGCCGCGATGTGGTGCCGGCGCCGGTTGACAGAATGTCACGCCCCTTCTACATCCCGAACGGTAGTAGTGGGTGGCCCTTGCGGTCGCGAGGCAGGATCCTCGGAGTCCGAGTCGGGCCAGGACGGCGGCGGGTTCGCCTAGGTTTGGCTGATGGCCCTGAGCACCGAACAACTGGAGCAGATCTCCGGCAGCCAGATGGTTGAGATCGAGACCCGGAAGGGTGAGAGGTCCCGACGCACCATCATCTGGGTGGTGGTCGACGGTGCTGAGGTGTTCATCCGCTCGGTCCGAGGCCACGCCGGGCACTGGTACCAGCGTCCCACGACCGACCCCGAGGTAGCACTGATAGTCGGCGGCGACCGCTACCGGTTCACCGCCCATCGCGCGACCGATCCGGAATCGGTGACACGGGCCTCGAACGCGTTGCGGAGCAAGTACCGGCCGGGTCGCTCGTTGGACGCGATGCTGGTGCCCGAAATACTCGACACCACACTCCGCCTCGATCCAGTCGACTGAGCTCAGCCTTCCGGCTTGGGCAGCTCTTGCACCGCCCATGAGTTGCCGTCGGGGTCGCTGAAGAAGACGAATCGGCCCCAGGGATAATCCTGGATCTCGCTGACTTCGACCCCATTGCCCGAGAGCTCCTCCCTGGCCCGTGTGATGTCGGAGACCACCATCTGCACCCCTTTCACCGAGCCCGGAGGGACATCGATGACTCCCCGTCCGATGGCGATGGAACAGGCCGAACCTGGCGGTGTCAGTTGCACGAATCGGATCTCGTCACTGACCTCGTGGTCGTGATCGAGGACGAAGCCGGCCTGTTTCGTATAGAAATCCTTGGCCCGATCGACATCGGACACCGGAATCCCAATCAGTTCGATCTTCCAATCCATCGCGCAACCATTCCCCGGGGCAGCTAGATCTATGCCGTCTCAGCCGGGGGCGGGGTGTACGTGCCGTAACTCCTGATCCGGTCCCGGTTGCCGTAGGCACCACCGGTGTAGGACATGAGGTCGATCAGCACGGCGGCGACCATCCAGAACCAGTCGAACCCGGTGACGCCTCCGGGTGCCACCGCCACATACATGAGGGTGGTCCAGGGGAGGAACACGAACCCGAGCAGCGGCCAGACGAAGGTGTCGAACGCGAGCTCCCAACGAGCCGGTTGCCACAGACCCCAGACGATGATCCCCAAACGTGGCCCGGCCAGGACCAGGGCGGTGAAGAAGCAACACATCGTCTCTCGTCCTCTCTAGGTACTGCGGCGGAACGCTACCGACTGCCGCGAGGCGATGTCGCTGGGATTGCTAGGTTCGCACATGGCGACATCGAGAGGAGGCCTCGCCATGTCATCCGACACTCTCAGCTTGCGCAGTCACGCCGGGGGCATGGTCCACCTCGACCCCGAGCTCTTCGAAGGGCGTCGACTCCGACCGGGGGACGACGGCTACGAGGAGGCGACCCGGATCTGGAACGGGATGATCGACAGCGAGCCGTCTCTCGTCGTACAGCCGGAGAATTCCGAAGAAGTGGTCTCGGCGGTGAATCTGGCCCGAGGCCACGATTTGATGCTCTCGATCAAAGGCGGGGGGCACAACATCGCCGGGCTCGCCTTGGCCGACGGCGGGCTGACCCTGGACATGTCCCGGATGCGTTGGGCCAACATCGACCGGGATCAGATGCTGGTCTCTGTCGGCCCTGGCTGCCTGCTCGGCGACGTCGACCGGGCAACCCAAGAGCATGGATTGGCGACAACCCTCGGGTTCGTCTCCGAAACTGGGGTTGCGGGGCTCACACTGGGCGGCGGCTTCGGCTATCTCACACGTCGCTTCGGATTCACGGTGGACGACCTGGACGAGGTCGAGATCGTCACCGCGGACGGCCGTTTGCGCCGAGCCAGCCGGGAGCACGAGCCCGAGCTGTTCTGGGCTCTGAGAGGTGGCGGCGCCAACTTCGGGGTGGTGACTGAGTTCACATACCGGCTCCACGAGGTCGGTCCCCAGATCGTCGGAGGTCTGATCGCCTGGCCTGCCGAGGCGGCTGAAGATGTGCTCGGCACCTACAAGGAGATATCCGCCGCCGCCCCCCGAGAGCTGACCCTGGTAGTCACGATGCGCCTGGCTCCGGCAGCCCCGTTCCTGCCCGAGGCCGTGCACGGCAAGCCAATGATCGGGGTCGTCGCCTGTCACACCGGGGTCCCGGCGCAGGCTGAAGCCGACCTGGCCCCGATCAAGGGGTTGGGCAAGCCGATTGCCGATCTCATCATCCCCAAGACCTATGCCGAGCAACAGTCGATGCTCGACGCCACCCAGCCCAAGGGGGCCAATTACTACTGGAAGACGGAGTTTCTCCCCGAGCTCAGCGACGGGTATCTCGAGGTGTTCCGGGAGAATGCGGCCGGCATCGAGTCCCCCATGTCCCAGGTGATCCTTTTCCATCTCGCCGGCGAGTTGCAGGAGCACGCCGAGGACGACGGGGCGGTGGGCAATCGCGACGCCGCATACGTCACCGGGGCTGCGGGTGCCTGGCCGGCCGGGAATCCCGGCGGTGAGGGGTTCCAGCACTGGGTACGCGCCTCGTGGGAGCGGATCCGACCCTTCTCCACCGGCGGGAACTACATCAACTTCCAGACCGCCGACGACGACACCGGTCGCATCGAAAGCGCCTACCGCAGCAATTACCAGCGCCTGCTCAAGGCGAAAGCAGAATACGACCCGGGCAACCTGTTCCGGGTCAACCGCAACCTCACGCCGCCTGGTTGAGGAAGGGGTCGGTTGGCCTAATCCCCTACGGCCCACACCGCCGTAGCCTCCCCGACGATGGGAGGGTTCCTCGTTCTGCTTGGTGTCGCCGGCCTCGTGTTGGGCTTGGTCAACGTCGCCCAACCCATCGGGCGCTTGCAGATGACAAGTCGGAAGCGGGGTGCCGCCATGCTCGGTGCCTCCCTCGTTGTGATGACGATCGGTGGCGTGCTGTCGCCACCGGCTGATGACGGCGCTTCAGCGGCACCGATAGCCACGTCAGACGTCACCACGCCGACCCCGGTCACCACCAGCCAATCGACAACGACGACACCCGCCCCCACCACCACGACCTCCTCACTGCCCGACGTTCCGGGTGCCGAGGTGCTTTTCGCCGGCCCATCGGCTGGACCCTCAGGTGACCCCGCCGCTTCGCCGCCCGCGGGGAGCCAACCGATGACAGTTCTCGCGATCACCGATGGGGACACGATCGAGATCCGGATGAGCTCCGGTCTTGACACCGTTCGTTTGATCGGCGTGAACACGCCGGAGTCGGGTGAATGCTTCGCCGACGAGGCCGCACTCGTCCTGTCCTCGCTGATACCGGTCGGCAGCGAGATAGCGACCACTGCCGACGTTTCGGACCGTGATCAATTCGACCGATTGCTGCGATACCTCTGGGTGGGCGGGATGTCGGTCAACGAGGAGCTCGTGCGACGAGGCGCTGCGATCTCGAGGCGCTACCCACCCGACGTCGCCCTGTCTACCCGTATCGAAGACGCAGAGGATGAGGCCCGAGATTCTGGGCTCGGGCTTTGGGAATCGGATGCCTGCGGTCCGGACGCAGGAGCCCACATCGCGGTGGAGGCGGTGCATGCCGACGCTTCGGGGGACGACAACGACCAGCTCAACGAGGAGTGGGTCCGTCTCAGGAACGATGGTTCGTTGGCAGTCGACATGACCGGTTGGGTTCTCAAGGACGAGTCGGCCTCACACCGTTATCCGTTCCCAGCCGGGTTCGTGCTTGCAGCCGGCGCAATCCTGGACGTCCACACGGGTTGTGGAACCGACTCGGTCGACGCGCTCTACTGGTGCAACAGCGGGGCAGTCTGGAACAACGACGGCGACACCGCCTTCGTCCTCGATCACAACGGGAACATCGTCCATTCCCTTGGATACGTGCCTCCAACAACGACCACGAACGCGACCACGACCACCACCGCACCTGTTGCCCCCGAGTCGTCATCGGAATGTCATCCGTCCTACACCGGGGCGTGTGTCCCGATTGCATCCGATGTCGACTGTCGGGGCGGTTCGGGCAATGGTCCTGAGTACGTGGGGCGGGTGACTGTTGTCGGGCCGGACGAGTACGACCTCGACCGAGACGGAGACGGGATCGGCTGCGAGGACAACTAGGGCGATCATCGATCGCCGACAGGCCAGGAGAAGTCGGGAGAATCACCGGCCGGCGCCGGTCTAGATTCGCATCGGTGGAGACGACGACCCGGCCCTTGCCCGATAGGGCGGTCACCTTTCTGTTCACCGACATCGAGGGTTCGACCCAGCTCTGGGAACGGTCGCCCGAAGCGATGCATAGCGCTCTTGCGCTGCACAACCAGATCATCGGCGAGATGCTCGCCGCCCACGATGGTGTGGTGTTCAAGACGGTGGGCGACGCCTTCTACGCCGTCTTTGCCGACCCGCTCCAGGCCGTGTTGGCCGCGATCGACGCTCAGCGGGGCCTTGCGGAGGCGACCTGGACCACGGATCCAGGGATACGGGTCCGGATCGGGATTCACACCGGAGCCGCCCGCAGCGAGGATGGTGACTACTTCGGGCCTGCTCTCAACCGGGTGGCCAGGCTCGTGGCCGCGGGTCATGGCGGCCAGATCCTGGTTTCGGCAGCCACCCAGGGCCTGACCGTCGACGACCTCGGTGCCGACGTCGAGCTGCGCTCCCTGGGCATTCACTACCTCAAGGACCTGGACCGCCCCGAGGAGATCTTTCAGGTGATCGTGGATGACAGCGCCGATGAATTCGCTCCGCTGCGTACCGTCGAGCCCGAGTCCTCCCAGCTCGCGGCGGAGGCTCGCGCCGCATTTCAAGCCAAGAGGTGGGAGGAGACGAGAGCCCTGCTCCTCCGCATCGAGCAGAGCCAGCCCCTCGACGGCGAGCTCAACGACATGATGGCCAACGCCATGTGGTGGCTGGGCCGCCACGACGAGATGACCGCCCGCTGCGAGGCAGCATTCAATGCGTTCATCGCAGAAGGCAACCCGCAACGTGCCGTGATGGCAGCGCTCATGCTTTCCGAGGCTCACAAACACGCGTTGGCTCCAGACGTTTCCCGGGCCTGGGAACGCCGCGCCGAACGGCTGTTGGAAGAGGGTGAGGACCAGGATTCGCTGGCCCGGGGACATTTGCTTCGTTGGCAAACGGTTGGTGCGCTGGAGAGCGACCACGACTTCGGACTCGCCATGGAACTTTCTCAACGGGTGATGGCGATCGCCAGGAGTCACGGCGATGGCAGCCTCGAAGCCCTCGCCCTTCAGGATCAGGGGCGGATCCTGGTGGCCACCGGAGACATCATTGAGGGAATGGCCCTCATGGACGAAGCGATGCTGGCCGCGATTGCCGGCGATGTGAGCCCGATGGTGGTCGGGCGCAGCTTCTGCAACATGCTGGCGGTTTGCGATCAAACCGGCGACGTTCGCCGTGCCGGTCAGTGGAGCGAGGAAGCCGACCGCTGGTGCAGTGAGAACGACCACGGCCCATTCCCCGGAGTGTGTCGGGTGTTCAAGGCCGAGCTCCTGTGGCAAAAGGGCGAATGGGTACGAGCCGAGTCGGAGGTGATGAGTGCCTCCACCGAGCTCGGGATGATGGTCGACGTGGTCGGGGAGGCTTGGTATCACTACGGCGAGATGCGGCTCCGGGTCGGCGACGAGGCCAAGGCCGAGGAGGCGTTTCAGAATGCGCTGGTCCGTGGCCGGGAGCCGGTGCCGGGATACGCCCTGCTGCTGGCAAGACGGGGCGACGGCGCATCCGGGATCGATCTCCTGGAGCGAGCCCTGCGTTCACCGGATCTCACCCCCTGGAACCGGGCCCGGATCCTGCCAGCTCTTATCCAACTGACACTGGAAGCCCGGGAGTTAGAGAAGGCGCAGGCGGCGGTTGACGAATTGGCCGAGATCGGGCGACTCGCCCGGTCGGAGCTGTTCACAGCACAGGCGCGGGCCGGCGCGGGGAGGATCGCCCGAGCTCGGGGTGACTCGGCCGAAGCGATTGACGCCCTGAAGGAGGCACTGAGGACCTTCACCGTGCTCGGACTGCCTTTCGAGGCGGCGCGGGCTCACGCCGATCTCTCATCGGCCTATCGAGAGGACGGTGCGGTAACCATGGCCGACATCGAGCTGAAGACTGCCCTGGCCGAGTTCGAGCGTCTGGGAGCCGTGGTCGAGACGGAGAAGATCAGCGCCTCGCTGGAGTGATCCCCCGGCACGGTCGACCGCCGGGAGCGCACGGGCACCGAACCATCTACGCCCAGTCGCCTTCCAGGGGGAGGCCCGCGGCTTCCCATTCGGTGAGCCCGCCCGAATAGCGGCGGACGTTCCGATATCCCCGATCGACGAGAGCGTGATAGAGGGCGATGCTGGCGTGGCAGTCGTCGCTCGTGCAGTAGACGACGATGACCTCGTCGGGGTCGAGGGCGTCGAAGGTTTCCTCAGGGGTGTTGAAATGCTCCGATCCCGGGATGTGCTTGGCCCGGAATGCCCACTCGTTGAGGGCCATTACCAGTCGGAAATCGGCACCCGTCGCCAACAGCTCCTTTAGCTCTTCCACTGCGATGGTTCGGATCTCTTTCATGCGCTGCGGCTCTCGATGGTGACCATGAGCCAGTCCTCCGACTCGGTGCCCGGCTGGTAGGTGGAGGAGAGGCGTTTGGCAACCATCCCTTCCAGGCCCTGTTCGGCGACGGCTCGGAAGACGGCGCTTCCTTCGCCCTCGGTCATCGGTGAGACCTGGATCCGAGGCGAGGGCACGATCGCCTCCTCCAGGAGCCGGCGACGTTCGACGAGCGACTGACCGGTGTGGTCCCGACCGTCGACCCACAGCAGGTCGAAAGCGATGTATGTCGCGGGACCGTTCTCCACGGGGACGATCATCCCGTCGAGTATCGCTTCCAAAGCGATCACCTGGCGATGCGAATCGGCCAGCTCCGGGTGTTGGGGGATGAGATCCTTGCCATCGGAAACCAGACGGGTCTCCCCGTCACAGATTGCAAACGCTCTGGTCCCCTCCCATCGAGGCTCGAAACCCCACGCCGGATCATCGAAGGCGAGATCGGTGGCG
Organism: Acidimicrobiia bacterium; assembly: GCA_044867525.1. Lineage (GTDB taxonomy): Bacteria > Actinomycetota > Acidimicrobiia > Spongiisociales > ZC4RG35 > JALYNX01. The sequence goes on from JBIOVB010000073.1 coordinate 11,108, forward strand.
GAGGCCAGCATCGGCTCCAGTGTCGGCCGCTCGTCACCAGGGGGGCGCAGGTCCTCCCTCATCAATGCCAGCCACTGCTCCTTGCCCTTCTCCGGACCGGTGAACACCAGGTGCCAGGTCCCGGCAAGACGTTCCCCCTCGAGGCGAAACGTGAGACGGTCGTTTGACCGTCCAACCACCTCGTACTCGCCATGATCGAAGATCCTGACCTCTCCCCCGCCGTACTCGTCCTCGGGAATAGACCCGGAGAATGTGGCGTGCTCCATGGAGTGGTCTGGGGTCCGGATTGCGAGGTGACGCTGCCCCCGGCGCCGGGGCAGTCCCTTGGGAACGGCCCAGGACACCAGAACCGGGCCTTCTTCGTTGAGCATCTCCAACCGGAAGTCGTGATGCAGGGCGGTGGCATGGTGTTGCTGGATCACGAACTGACTGCCGACCGGCGCCGTCAACGGGTCGACATCGGGAAGCGGCTCCGGGGACCCCAGGTCCTTCTCCGAATCGCCGGTGGTGGTCATGGGGTTACCTTGTCATCCTCTCGTGACCGCAACGCCTGACATCCGTTATGCCAAGAGTGCGGACGTCCACATCGCCTACCAAACCGTAGGCGAGGGGCCCGACCTCATCTTCTGCTCCGGGATCTTCTCCAACCTCGATGTGATGTGGGAGGAGTCCCGTTGGGCGCATTTCCTAGGGCGGCTGGCGTCCTTCTCCCGGCTCACGGTGTTCGACATGCGCGGGGTCGGGTTGTCGGATCGGGGCAGCGCGGCTCCGATCCTGGAGCGTCAGCGTGACGACCTGGGTGCCGTCATGGATGCGGTGGGCCTGGAGAGCGGAATCGTGTTCGGTGTCGCCAGGGCGGCCAGCATGTCGATGATATATGCCGCTACCCATCCACAACGCACCCAAGCACTTGCCTTGTACGCCCCGACCGCCAAGCGCTTCGCGACCCCGGATTACGAAGCCGGGATGAGTGCCGAGGAAGAACAGGCCTTCGTCGACACCTTCGTCGCGGAGATGGGGACCGGCAAGAACATCTCGAGCCAGGCACCGTCATTGATAGGCGACCGGCGCTTCGTCAAATGGTGGGCCCGCTTCGAACGTCTGGTGGCCACGCCATCCGCCTACCGGGAACTGGCAGAAATTCTCCACGAACTCGACATTCGGGAGATCCTCCCGGCGATCCATGTGCCGACTCTGGTCTTGCAGAGGTCCGACGACATGATCGTGCCCGCGGCACAAGCACGGTATGTCGCCGACCACATAGCCAACGCACGCTATGTCGAGTTTCCCGGCAACGACCATCTGCCTTTTGCCGGGAACAGCGACACCCTGTTGGACGAGGTCGAGGAGTTCGTCACTGGAAGACGGCCGGTGCACAGGGCGGACCGGATCCTGGCCACCATCCTCTTCACCGACATCGTCGATTCCACCCGGCTCCAGGCGACTCTCGGCGACCGGGAGTGGAAGAGAATGTTGGAGACGCACAACGGGATCGTGCGCCGGCAACTGGCCCGTCATGGTGGCCGGGAGCAGGACACGGCCGGTGATGGGTTCTACGCGGTCTTCGACGGTCCGGGCCGGGCGATCGAATGCGCCATTGATGTCATGGCCGATTTGCCCCCGGACATCGAGATCCGGGCCGGGGTGCACATCGGGGAATGCGAGATCGCTGACGGGAAATGCGCCGGCATCACGGTTTCCATCGGAGCTCGCGTCATGTCGCTGGCGAGCCCTTCGGAGATCCTGGTGTCACAGACCGTCAAGGACCTGACGGCAGGCGGCGACCTTTATTTCGAAGAGGCCGGTGAGCATGTCTTGAAAGGGGTCCCCGACCGCTGGCGACTGTATCGGGTCGGTGCCTCTTTCGCCCATCCCGGGCGACTACTACCCTGACGGCAAGCGGGACGACGGCTGGGTGACGGGAGATCGATGTCGTCGTTTGACGGAAGGCTCCGCCTGCCGGGCCAGGCCAAGCTGCCGCTCGCAGTCGAGGTCGACATTTCCCAGGAACGGATGCGGTTGATCGCCGGAGAGGAGACGGTCGCCGACTGGCCTCTCGAGGGACTCGAGGTCGTTCTCGAGTCGGACGGGTTTCACATAACCGTTGACGACGAAAAGGCCGTCCTCAGCGTCACCGAATCGACGCGGTTCGCCAAGGAACTGGGTCTGGCCCCACAACCTGGCAAGAGAGCAGCGAAGACCGCGCAGCGGGGAGCGCACACCGAGCTTCCAGCCGCGGCAGATGTCGATCCGTTTCGCGACATCAGGCATCGCATCGATGAGATCGCCACCGCCCTGACCACGGATTCGATATCGCCCGCCGATGCCTTCGCCCGGTGGATGGGACTTCTCAAGGAGATCAATCAACTCCATCGTCGGGGCTCGATGCCGCCCGAGGTCTTCTTCGAGTTGAACACCCGGCTCCTCGGACTGATACCGGCGGCCACCGAAACCGACAACTGAAGCTGCCACTCCTATTTCATATGCAGGCATACCGGTGCGGTATGACCGCTTCGGGAGTCGGGTAGGCAGGCAACATCCGCGACCAAGGAGGTCATATGCGGAGAGTGATCAAGCGAAGCGGAGTCTTCGCAGCCGTGACACTCGCGTTCCTGCTCACCGCGACCGCGGTGGCACCAGCGGCCACCGAACAGGCCGTCGACCGTGCCTCGTCCAAAGGTGGACCGAGCATTACCAGCGAGTCGTTCGGGATCGTCGATTCCGACAACCCGGCCCACCCGGAACAGGGCAACGAGGTCTTCAAGTACACCCTCACCAACAAGAACGGGATGAAGGTCAGCATCCTCACCTATGGGGGGATCATCCAGGCCATCGAGATCCCGGGTCGGAAAGGTCGGCTCACCAACGTCACCCTGGGGTTCAACAACCTCGACCAGTACGTGAACCAGAACCCGTACTTCGGGAACATCACCGGCCGCTACGCCAACCGGATCGCGCTCGGACAGTTCGACCTGAACGGGACCAGCTACCAGCTGGCGACCAACAATGCTCCCAACCATCTCCATGGCGGCGACTTCGGGTTCGACAAGCGGATCTGGGCAGTCGAGGAGATCGACGACGGGAAGAACGTCGGGATCGAGCTCACGTACACCAGCCCGGATGGCGACGAGGCGTACCCCGGGACGTTGCATGTCACGGTCACCTATCTGTTGACCCAGAAGAACGAGATCCGGATGGATTACCGGGCGGAGCTGGACGAGGCGGAGACTCTGTCCACCATCGTCAACCTCACCAACCATGCCTACTTCAACCTGGCAGGGGAGGGCAACGGTGATATCTACGACCACAAGCTGTTCATCAACGCCGACGAGTACACGCCGGTCGACCCGACGCTGATTCCCACCGGTGCCATCGACCCGGTGGAGGACACCCCGATGGACTTCAGGGAGTCGACGGCGATCGGGGCCCGGATCAACGACGGCACATTCGAACAGCTGGTGATCGGGCGCGGTTACGACCACAACTGGGTGCTCGACCGGGAGACCGATGACGAGTTGGAGCTCGCGGCGCGAGCGCGAGACCCGGAGAGTGGCCGAACGCTCAAGGTGTACACCACTGAGCCCGGCATTCAGTTCTACGCAGGGAACTTCCTCGACGGGACCCTGATCGGGACCAGTGGAAAGACCTATCGGCAGAGCTACGGGTTTGCCTTGGAGACACAGCACTTCCCGGACTCGCCAAACCACGACAACTTCCCCTCGACCGTGCTCGCACCCGGCGAGGTGTACGAAACGACCACCATCTACGCATTCAGCACCAACCGCTGACGACGATCCGGGGCGGCCAACCGCCTCTGTCGAACAGCCGCCCCGCTCGCGACGAGCGGGGCGGCTGCCTTTTCGGCCTGCCTGCCCTCCTCAGGAGAGCAGGTCCTTCATCTGGCGATAGATGAGATGGGTGGCCCGCTTCGGCGCCACCTTGGTCATC
>JBIOVB010000074.1:0-10439 GCA_044867525.1 Acidimicrobiia bacterium
CCCAGAAGGGCACGGTGGCTCCGGGCGGCGACGCCGACCTCGTGGTCTTCGACCCCAACCAGAAGCATGTGATCTCGGTGGACAATCAGCACATGAGGGTCGACTACTCGGCGTATGAGGGCATGGAGGTAACCGGGAAGGTCTTGTGCGTGCTCTCCCGGGGTCGGATCATCGTCGAGAACGGTGAGTACACCGGAAAGCCCGGCGACGGCCGGTATCTGAAGCGGGGAACCAGCCAGAACCTGATCTGAGAACGGCTCCAGCTAGGCGGCGTCGAGGGCGCCGGGGGTTGAGCCAGTACTTGGTCTAGCCGGCTAGGCCGGGTCCAAGACCGGCGTGGTCACCAGGCGGGGCTTTGCCGCCACTCGGGCGAACACCGCGAGGGTCATGTTCATCCCGGCATGGACGGCTACCGGAGCCCAAATCGAGCCGGTTTCCAGCCTGATCCAGACCAGCGCGGCGCCGGCGACGGTGGTGGCGAGCACCGTGATCATCACATGGACGACGCCGGCGAGACTGTGGCGGTCCACCGACCGGGCCTGGTCGAGGCCGGGCCCGATGTGCCACAGGCCGAACAAGACCGCCCCGCCCCACAATGCAATGGGCTCGGGATAGAGGGCGATCAGAGCCGAATGGAGCACTCCGCGGAACACCGCCTCCTCGATCAAAGCGGTCATCACCGGGATCCGCACCAGTATTTGCGACGCGGCCTGGCGGGTGCTCATCGCAGCCATCCGGGGATCGGCCAATTGATAGCGCATCTGCGGTTGAGTGAGCATCACGGCTCCGACGATGCTCACCAGGCCCACCGTGGCCACCGCCCAGGCGGCGACGGTGCCAGAGTCAGGGACGCCGAGGCCGATGGTGCCGAACCCGAACCAGGTGCCGGCCACCAGGACCACACCGGCTCCGACCATGCCGGTGACGAAGGGCGCCCAAACGTTGCGGAAACGGCCGGGGAGTGCAAGGTAGACCAGAGTCTGAAAGCCGACTGCGTAGACAACCAGCGGCATGGCGGTGGTGACGAGAGACATACCGTTTGCCGGTTCCGGGAACGCAGCCGCCGCCGGCACGGTCGGTGCTGTTATTGCAAGAAGGTATCGGCATTTCGACGCTATGAGAACAGCACCAGTTCCCGGAATTCGGGGTTAACTTCGGACACGGAGCAGAGATGCGAGCGGAGGACCCGGATATGACCAGCGAGGCGCCAAGGGCCGGGCTGCTCGAGCGGGAGACGCAGCTCCAGGAGATCGAGCGTCTCCTCGATGTCGCATCCGACGGCAGTGGCACCCTGCTTTTGGTCGCGGGTGAGGCTGGTGCGGGAAAGACCAGCCTGGTCCATGAGGCTGTGCGGCGTGCGGCGCCCCGCGCCCACGTCCTGATCGGCGGGTGCGATCCTCTCACCACCCCTCGGCCCCTGAGCCCGATCCTCGACATGGCCGCCGACCCCGAGTCCGGGCTTGGTCACCTTCTCGAGGACCGCCAAGACATCATTGGGCTGTTCACGGAGCTCTGGCGAAGGCTGAGAGGGACGATCCGCCCCACCCTGCTCGTCCTGGAGGACGTTCACTGGGCAGATGAAGGCACGCTGGACCTGATCCGCTTCCTCGGTCGTCGAGTTGGCGACACCAAGGCGCTGGTGATCTGCACCTATCGTGACGATGAGATCGGTGTCGACAGGCCACTGCGTGTCGTCCTCGGAGACCTGGCCACCGGCGATTCGACGAGACGCCTCGACATTGCCCCGCTGACCCTCGACGCCGTGAAGACCATCGCCGACGATCCAACCGTTGATGCCGATCGTCTGCACCGCATCACCGGGGGCAACGCGTTCTTCGTGACCGAGGTCTTGGCGGCCGGAACCGACATCCCGTCCTCGGTCCAGGACGCAGTTCTGGCCCGGGTGGCAAGACTGGGCCCTGCGCCGCGCACAGTGGTCGAGGCGGTTGCCATCGCGCCCCGTGACCTGGGCATCGATTACGCAATGGCGCTGACCGGCTCGGTCATCGCGGACATCGACAGCGCCACCAGCTCGGGAGTCCTGATCGGCGACGGGCATCGACTGCGATTCAGACATGAGCTGGCTCGCGCCGCCGTCGAGGAATCGATCCCTGCCGCTACCCGTTTCGACCTCCATCGACGGATGCTCGAATTGCTGGTGGCCAACCAGACCACTGACCTGGCGCGGCTCGCTCACCATGCGGTACGCGCCGAGGCAGGCGACCTGGTGGCCGAGTACGCCCCTCGGGCGGCCGGAGAGGCGTCGTCGAGAGGCGCTCATCGTGAGGCTGCCGCGTTCTACATGGAGGCGCTGTCCCATGAGAGCCACCTCAGTCCCGACGTGGTCGCGGCGATCAGGCTGTCGTTGGCCACGGAGTTGGTGACGCTGGACCGACAAGACGAGGGTTTGGCCCAGCGAGAGGCGGCGGTTGCCCACTTTCGGACGATAAACGAGCCGGTTGCACTCGCCCTCGCCCTCCTCGAGCTTGCTGCGTCGTTATGGACTCACCGCGAGATGGCTCGGTCACGGGATGTGATCGAGGAGGCGCTTGCCCTCCTCGAAGGATCGGAGCATGTCGAAGAGCTGGCGAAGGCCTGGTACCGGTCGGGGTACATGTCGATGCTCGCCAGGCACCACCAGCCCGCGATGTCAGCCCTCGAAAAGTCCGCGGATCTGGCGCGAGACTGCGGTTCGGAGCGGCAGCTGAGACTCACCGACTACATCATTGGCACGACGGAGCTGGTGACTGGGGACCCGGAGCGTGGTGTGGCGATGCTCGACGAGAGCATCCGCTACTTCCAGGACCGGGGTGACCAGCGAATGCACATGGCGAGTCTCGAGATGTTGGGATCCGGGGGAGGCGAGGCGCGGATGTACGAGGCGGCCACGGCCGCTCTCCAGACCGGGGTCGAGCTGGGGGTGGCCGCCGACGAGGACTACCTGGTCGCTTACGACCGAGCGTGGCTCGCCCGGATCGCCTTCGAGCAGGGACGATGGGACGAGGCAACCGTGTATGCCGACCAGGTGCTGGCCAAGGGGACGGCAGGTCGCTCGCCGATCTCTTTGGTGACCGCGCTGGGTGCCCTGGGCCGGGTCCGGGTTAGGCGCGGGGACCCGGGTGCCCATGACGCCCTCGAAAAGGCGCTCGCCCTTGGCGAAGGCAATGAGCTCCAGCACATCTGGTCGCCGCTTTCGGGCATGGCCGAGTTGGCATGGCTCGAGGGCCATTCCGAAGAGATCCCGAGCATCCTCGGGTCGGTGTACGCCAGGGCCCTCGATGCCGACAGCAGATGGGCACGTGGCGAGCTCGGGTTCTGGATGTGGAAGGCGGGTGCCATAGATCGCCCGCCTGACCGGGCCGCGGAGCCGTTCTCGCTTCATATCAAGGGCGACTGGGTGGGCTCGGCCCGGGCGTGGAGAACCATCGGCTGCCCTTATGAGGAGGGGCTCGCACTTTCCGATGGCGACGAAGCCGCAATGTTGAACGCACTCGACATCTTCGACCGGTTGGGGGCACGACCAATCGCATCCAGGGTTCGTTCGGAGCTTCGGGCTCGAGGACTGGGAACGATCCCTCGGGGACCGCGGCCGGCGACCATGGCCGATCCATCCGGCCTTACCCCCCGGCAATCGGAGGTCCTGGCGCTCATGAAAGAGGGGTTGAGCAACGGTGAGATCGCAGAACGCCTTTTCATCTCGAAGAAGACCGTCGAACATCATGTTTCGGCAGTCCTCTCCAAGCTGGGTGCCGACAACCGGGCGCGGGCGATCGCACTGGAGCGTGATCGTCCAAATTAGGGGTGGGTGCGGATTCCGATAGGGGTGGCCCCCGATGCGGTGTGGCGCTGCTCTCCATACGTTCGCTTCGAGGCCGGACCCACCGGCCCGAAAGGAGCGAATGCCATGCCCCGCTATGTGGTGGAGCGGACTTTCCCGGGAGGACTGGCCATCCCCTCGAATCAGAACGGACTGACTGCATGCCTGACCGTGGTCGACAACAACTCCGAGGAGCACGTCACCTGGCTTCAGTCCTACGTCCTATCTGACAAGTCGAAGACCTTCTGCATCTACGACGGCCCATCGCCCGAGGCAATAAGACGGGTGGCCGGGGTCAACGGCCTCCCGGTGGACGCGATCTCCGAAGTCAGTGTCCTCGACCCTTACTTCTACCTGGGAGCGACAGCATGAGACGGAGGATCCTCATCGCCATTCTGGCGATCGTGACCGTGCTGGCGTCGACCTCCGTAGCGGTGGCTCACGGCGACGGTCAACCGGGGCCGCGACACACCAGAGAGCTCGGCTCCCGGGTGCAACGCCAACTGAACAAGGTGCGACTCGCCACAGTCAGGTTCCACTCGGTAGCCAAGGCGGAGCGTGCCGGCTACCAGGAGTTCCTGGAGTGCTTCGACAACCCGACGGGCGGGATGGGTCAGCACTACGTCGACGTTTCGGCACTCGACAACAAGGTGCGTGCCAACCACCCCGAGGCCATGGTGTACGAAGTGAAGCGGGACGGGCGGCTGCGTTTGGTGGCTGTGGAGTACATCGTGCCCAATTCCCCCGAGGTGGCGGCCAACCCGCCGCGGCTCTTCGGGCTCGAGTTCCACCTCAACACCACCCTCGACGTGTGGGTGCTCCACGCATGGATATGGAAGTGGAACCCGCTCGGCGTGTTCGAGGATTGGAACCCGAGAGTTCGGGCCTGCCCCTAGGCAACGACGGTGGGTGAGAGTTGCGGACGGCTCTCACCCACCTCGGGGCATCCACTAATTTGGGGGTCATCGCGGCGAAAGACCCTCATGCGCACAATCAACCACTGGATCGAAGGCTCACTGACGGCTGGATCCTCGAACCGAGTAGGTCCTGTCTTCAACCCGGCCACCGGCACCCAGACCTCTGAAGTTCCGCTTGCATCAGCTGATGACGTGGATCGAGCGGTCCGTGCTGCTGCCACCGCTTTCGAGACCTGGCGCTACACCTCGCTCACCCAGCGCCAGAACATCATGTTCGCCTTTCGGGAGCTGGTCGCCGCCCGCAAGCGCGACATCGCCAAGTTGCTCACCTCCGAGCACGGCAAGACGACCGACGACGCGCTCGGCGAGGTGCAGCGCGGCCTCGAGGTGATCGAATTCGCCTGCAACATCGCTCACCTGCTCAAGGGCGACTTCAGCGAGCAGGTCTCCACCGGTGTCGACACCTACACCATCCGCCAGCCGTTGGGGGTGGTGGCCGGGATCACGCCCTTCAACTTTCCGGCGATGGTCCCGATGTGGATGTTCCCCCTGGCGATCGCATGCGGCAATACCTTCGTTCTCAAACCCTCGGAGAAGGACCCTTCCGCATCGATGCTCAATGCCGAGCTGCTGGCCGAGGCAGGGCTTCCCGACGGGGTGTTCAACGTGGTGCACGGGGACAAGGAAGCAGTGGACGCCATCCTCGCTCACCCCGGGATCGCCGCAGTCTCGTTCGTCGGGTCGACCCCGATCGCCCGCTACATCTACGAGACCGGGACCCGCAACGGGAAGCGGGTGCAGGCGCTGGGCGGAGCCAAGAACCACATGATCGTGCTCCCCGACGCCGACCTCGACCTCGCGGCCGACGCTGCGGTTTCTGCCGGGTTCGGGTCGGCGGGCGAGAGGTGCATGGCGATCTCGGCGGTGGTCGCTGTCGGGGACGCCGGTGACCCTCTCATCGAGGGGGTTCAGACCCGCATCGAGAAGCTGAAGGTCGGTCCTGGCGACGAGCCGGGCGTCGAGATGGGACCGTTGGTCACCAGGGCCCATCTAGACAAGGTGCGGGGCTACGTGGAATCCGGTGTGAGCGAGGGGGCCACCCTGGTCGCCGATGGGAGGGACCTGGTGGTCGACGGGAACGAGCAGGGTTTCTTCCTTGGTCCCACGCTCTTCGACAGGGTGACCCCAGAGATGTCGATATACAAGGACGAGATCTTCGGCCCGGTCCTGTCGACAGTGCGCATGGAGCATTTCGAGGAAGCCATCCGGCTCATCAACGAGAACCCGTATGGGAACGGAACCGCCATCTTCACCAACGATGGGGGCGCCGCCCGCAAGTTCCAACAGGAAATTCAGGTGGGCATGGTGGGGATCAACGTCCCGATTCCGGTACCCCTCTCCTTCTACAGCTTTGGCGGCTGGAAGGACTCGATCTTCGGGAGCCATGCCATCTACGGGCCCGAGGGGGTCCATTTCTACAGCAAGCAGAAGGTGGTGATTTCGAGATGGGCCGACCCGATCCACCGAGGGGTGGACCTCGGGTTCCCAACCCACGGGTGAGCGCCCGTCTCGGATCGTTGCTCGCGGTCGGCTTGCTTCTGGTGGCTGCTTGTGGCAGCGACCCCGCGGGAGACACGACGTCGACCACCGGGCCGAGCACCACCAACGACGGGCAAGCGACAACCACGAGCACCGGAGACATCGGGCTTCCCGACCTCGTCGGTGACTGGGACAACGGCGAACTGTTCCTCCAGTTCGCCGACGACGGGTCCTATCAGGTGCTGGAGGCAGCCAACGCCGACCCCAACGACCCGGTGATGGGCGGATTCGTGGCTCGTGACGGGGCAGACATCAACTTCGTGACCGACGTCTTCGGCGAGTGTGCGGGGATGACCGGTGTCTATTCGGTGGCCATCGAAGGGGGTCAGTTGCTCCTCACGCTGGTGGACGACCCATGCCAGTTCCGAGCCACCCGGTTCGCCGAGCCCTGGGAGCCTGTGCCCTGAGCGCTATTCGAAGTTGAGGATCGCCACCACCAGGAGCGTGAGGAACAGCGCAGAGACCACCAACAAGACCCAGGCGATTATCACGATGGCGTTGACGAACCCTCCGGGCTGGCGCCGGCTCCGCCACAAGGCAAGGGCTCCGAGGATGGCACCAAGGCCACCCCCGACCGCCACGATCACGTTGGTGTCCAGCAAACGGGTGGCGAAGAGACCGGCGATGACTCCCACCCCGAATCCGGCGAGGATTCCGACCGTGAGGTCATGAGCCCGCCACCACACCGGCACCGGGGAGGGGGCAACGATCGCGTTGGGTGGTTCTGCCGTCATACCAGGGCCGAAAGCTAACTTGGATCCATGTTTAGAGGCGAGTGCTGATGGACTTCGGAGTCGTGCTGCAGACCGATCCTCCCGCTTCCCGGGTCGTGGAGTTGGCGAAACAGGCGGAGGACCTCGGTTTCTCCCATGTGTGGACCTTCGACTCCCACGTGTTGTGGCAGGAGCCATTCGTCATCTATTCGCGGATACTCGCCGAGACCGAGCACATCGTCGTCGGGCCGATGGTGACCAACCCCGGGACCAGGGATTGGACCGTTCTCGCCTCATTGTTCGCCACGCTCAACGACATGTACGGCCCTCGCACCATCTGTGGCATGGGGCGGGGTGACTCGGCACTTCGTTACATCGGACGCCAGCCGCGAACCCTGGAGACGATGGCGGAGTCGATGGATGTGATCAAGAGGCTGGTCGCCGGTGAGGAAGTCGATTACAACGGCAAACCGCTATCCATCCCCTGGGTGACGCAGGGCTGGGAGCTCCCGATGTGGGCTGCCGGGTATGGGCCGAAGGCTTTGGAGATAATCGGGCGGCACGCTGACGGTTACATCCTGCAGCTGGCGGACCCGCAGATACTGGAGTGGGCGGCGGGGGCGGTGCATGGTGCAGCAACAGCTGCCGGCCGGGACAGGGAGGATGTCGACATCTGCGTGGTCGCACCGGCCTACGTCGGTGATGATCTCCGCCACCAACGCGATCAGCTCCGCTGGTTCGGGGGCATGGTCGGCAACCACGTGGTGGACATGGTCAACAGGTATGGGGACGATGCCGCCAAGGTGCCTGCGGTCCTCTCCGATTACATCAAGGCCCGCGAGTCATACGACTACGACCATCACGGTCGGGCCGACAACCCATCGACGGAATTCGTGCCCGACGCGATTGTCGACCGATTTTGTGTGGTCGGGCCGGTTGAGGACCACATCGAGAAGCTCTCCCTGCTCAAGTCGATGGGGGTCGCGCAGTTCGGGGTCTACCTCATGCATGACGACATGGAGGGGACGCTCCGTGCCTATGGGGAAAAGGTCATCCCTGCACTCGCCTGAGCATCGCCGCCGTCCCCTAGGCTTCGCCGTGGTGAGGACGGACGACAATTCCTGCAATGGCTGCTGACGCACTCCCAACAGGCACAGTCACATTCCTCTTCACCGATATCGAAGGCTCGACCCGGCTCGTCCAGGCGCTGGGCAACGCCTGGGTGCCGCTTCTCGAGGCTCACAACAGCCTGGTCCGGGGTGCGATCGAAGATCACGGTGGCGTGGTGGTCAAGACCGAGGGCGATTCCTTCTTCGCTGTCTTCAAGGCGGCCCCCGACGCGGCGGTGGCCAGCGCCGCCGCTCAAGATGCACTTGCCGGCCACGGCTGGCCGGAAGGGGGTCGGATCCGGGCCCGAATGGGGCTGCACACCGGCGTCGGCCTCTTGGGAGGCTCTGACTATGTCGGGATCGACGTGCACCGCGCCGCTCGGATCGCAGACGCAGCGCACGGTGGGCAGACGGTGCTCTCCGAGCCCACCGCAGTGTTGATCGAGAGAGAGCTGCCTACATCCCTCCGGCTTCATGACCTCGGAAAGCACCGGCTCAAGGATCTCTCAGAGCCGGAGACCATCTTCGAGCTTGTAGCCGTGGGTCGGGAGGAGGGTTTCCCCCATCTCCGCACCCTGGATGCGATCCCCAACAACCTGCCTATGCAGCTCACCAGCTTTGTGGGACGGGACAAGGAGCTGACCGAGGCGCTGCGACTCCTGGAGAGGACCCGAATCCTCACCCTCACCGGCCCCGGTGGGACCGGCAAGACGCGGCTGGCCCTTCAGATCGCGGCCGAGGTGGCGGAGAAGTTCAGGGACGGGGCATTCTTCGTCGATCTCGCGTCCATCAGTGACACGGAGGTGGTTCCGTCCCAGATCCTGACCTCGATCGGCCTCCAGGCGCCCGCACGTGACCAGGCACCGGCGGTGAGCCTCGCCGAGCACCTGAGGACTCGCGCTCTGCTTCTTGTGATCGACAACTTCGAACACGTGTTGGGAGCGGCCCCGTTGGTGGCTGACCTGGTTCGAGCATCGCCCGAATCGCAGTTCATTGTCACGTCGCGGGCTCCGCTCCTGATCAGCGGTGAGCAGGAGATGCCAGTCCCGCCCTTGCCTCTGGCCGACGCCGGCGCCGCTGCCGACCTCGACGCACTGATGCATGCCGAGGCGGTGTCGCTGTTCGTGGATCGAGCGATGGCCGTCCGTCCCGACTTCGAGCTCACCGCCGCTAACGCGTCTACGGTGGTCGAGCTGGTCAACAGGCTGGACGGGCTCCCCTTGGCTATCGAGCTCGTCGCCTCCCGGCTCCGCCATCTTCCGGTCTCCTCGATTCTCGAGCGCCTGGACGCAAGGATGTTGAGCTCGGGTTCCATCGATCTCCCTGAGCGACAGCGCACCATCGACGGAGCAATCGGATGGAGCTATGGCCTGCTCGACCCCTCCACCCAGAGACTGTTCGCCAGGATGTCCGTGTTCGCCGGCGGGGGTCGCCTCGAGGAGATAGAGGCTGTGTGCGGGCCGGCCTCCGATCTCGGGATCGACGTCTTCGAGGGCCTTGGCTCCCTTCTCGATCAAGCCCTGGTCCGCCGTATCGACACCGTTGAGGCTCCGCGATTCCGCATGCTCCAAGTGATCCGGGAAAATGCGATGACCTGCCTTCAGGATTCGGGTGATGACAAGCAGCTGCACCGTCGCCATCTCGAGGTCTACACCGAGGTCGTTGAGGAGATCGCACCCAGATTGCTCGGGACCGACCGCAGGCGCTGGCTGGACTTTGCCGAGGCCGAGCACGACAACCTTCGGGCGGCTCTGGAGTGGGCCCAGGCGAATGGGGAGGTCGACCTGGCCTTGCGATTGGTGGCGGCCTCATGGCGCTTCTGGCAGGCTCGGGGCCATCTTCACGAGGCTCGCCGCCGGATCGAGGCGGCATTGGAGCTCCCCGGGGGTGAGCCCAGGCATCGGGCCAAGGCCATGGAGGCATTGGGAGGCGTCCACTGGTGGCAGGCCAACATGACCGAGTGCCTTCAGGTCTATGAGGAGGCCCTCGCCATTCAGCGCCAGCTCGGCGATCCCAAGGAGATCGCCAATGCTCTCTACAACCACGGTTTGGTCCGAGCGTTCACTGCGGGCAGGGAGAACGAAACCGTCACGCCCGAGCAGACAGAGGCCGCCTTCGACGAGGCCGAGCGTCTCTATCGGGAGATCGGCGACGTCGGAGGGCTCGGCGACGTGGAATGGGGCCGGGGCTCCTCGGTCGCCTATGTCGCCGACCAACCCGAGCAGGCCATCGGGCACATGAAGCGAGCGATCGACTATTACTCGCAGGCAGGGAACGAATTCGG
>JBIOVB010000075.1:0-4212 GCA_044867525.1 Acidimicrobiia bacterium
TGATCGTCACCCTGGACATCGCTTTCGAGCTTCTCCCACCCGGGTTCGAGGGGATAACCGTCGATCCAGGTGCGGCCCCGGCCGAGGGCGAGGAAGCGACTGAAGCTGCCTCCGCGGTGGTGACCTACACTCGGTTCGTCCTGCAGGGCCTCCCAGTGCTGGCCACCGGTCGGGACATTGCTCCCGATCCGGACGCCCCGGAGCAGATCGAGGCCGAGCCCGAGGCGCCCGTCGAAGGTGAGGCCACGACCGAGCCTGCTGAAGAGGAGACCGGCAACGAGACCCTCTTCACACTCGAGGTGACACCGGAGCAGGCAGAGCGGATTGCATATGCCTTCGAGAATGGTTCCATATGGATGACCTTGGTCCCCGGGGACTTCGTCGAAGTCGAAACCCAGGGTGTCATCATCGACACGCTGTTCGGCGGGAACCTCGCGGAAGACATCTTTGGCGGATAAGTAGGTTTCACCATGTCAATGGCTGAGCACAACTTATTGGTTGTCGACAAGGACGAGGATTTCGTCACGGCGGCCAAGGAGCTCTTCGAAGGGCGGCTCCCTGTGGCGCGCTCCATCGAGGAGGCGAGCCAAACTATCGAGTCGGGAGAGCTCCGCATGCTCCTCCTCGGCCCCTCGTACAGCAACGAGGAGTCGATGGAACAGGTGCGGAGCCTCCACAACCAGGACCCGGTGTTGGTCCTGATGATGGTGGCCGAGTCGGTGACCGCCGACCTGCTCCGCTATGCCATGCGGGCCGGTGTCTCCGACGTCATAGAGACGCCGCTCGATGAGACCAAGATCGAGGCCGCGATCGAGCAGTTCGCCCATGACGTCCTCAAGCGGCGCAACGTTGCCGCCCGGGTCTCTCATGAGCCGGATCGCTCCGAGCGGGGCAAGATCATCACGGTCAGCTCGGCCAAGGGCGGGAGTGGCAAGACCGTGGTCGCCACCAATGTCGCCCTTCTGCTCAACCGATTGGCCGACAAGAAGGTGGTGCTGGTCGACGCCGACCTCCAATTCGGAGACGTTTGCCTCCTCCTCCAACTCGAGCCCCGTTTCACGATGGTGAACGCAGCCCACGAGCTGCACCAGCTCGATTCGGAGATGCTCGACTCGCTCCTCACCGAGCACCCGAGCGGCCTCCGGGTCCTGGCCGCCCCCCTGGAGCCGGCTTTCGCCGACGACATCACCACCGCCGGCCTGATGCAGATGCTCGACGTCCTCCAGGAGAGCTACGACTACATCATCGTCGACACCGCCTCGATGCTCGACGAGTTGATCCTGTCGCTCATCGAGAAGGCAGACCAGGTCTTGATGGTGGTCGACATGGACCTCCCGTCGGTGAAGAACGCCAAGCTCGCGTTGGAGACCCTCAGACTCCTCAAGTTCTCCACCGCCAACGTGCGGCTGGTAATGAACCGCAGCAACTCCAAGGCCCGCCTCGACAACAAGGAGATCGAAGGCGCGCTGAAGATGGAGATCGCCGCCGCCGTCCCATCCGACGCCGCCGTGCCCAACTCGGTCAACGAGGGGCGACCGGTGGTCGAGACCGACCCCAAAGGGAAGGTCGCCAAGGGATTCGAGAGTGTTGCTGCATTGATCGCGGGGAAGATCCCCGAGAGCACGCAAAAGAGCGGGCTCTTCGGGCGTAAGTAGTGGGAAGGGTTGTGAACGGTGCCATCACTATCTGAAAGAGTCGCAGCGGCGAGGCAGAGCGAGACGATCGACGTCGGAGCCAACCGCTCCGATGCGATGAGCGAGCTCAGGGGTCGTCTCCACTTCAAGGTCGTCGAGGAACTGGGCCCGACGCTCTACGACCGGCAGATGTCGGACGCGGAACTTCGCCTGCGGGTCCTCG
The DNA here is from genome assembly GCA_044867525.1 of Acidimicrobiia bacterium. Taxonomy (GTDB): domain Bacteria; phylum Actinomycetota; class Acidimicrobiia; order Spongiisociales; family ZC4RG35; genus JALYNX01. The sequence goes on from JBIOVB010000075.1 coordinate 1,858, forward strand.
AGATGCTGGAGTGGGCCGTCGACCAGGAGCAGGGCCTGCCCCTCACCTCGGCCGACCGTCGCGCCCTCCTCAACGAGATTGCATCCGACGTCCTCGGATACGGCCCCATCGACCCGCTTCTCAACGACCCGGACATCACCGAAGTCATGGCCAACGGGCCCTTCGACATCTACTTCGAGAAGCAGGGCCGCATCCACCTCTCGGACGTCAAGTTCGTCGACGAGATCCACCTGCGCCGCATCATCGACAAGATCGTCGGCCAGATCGGTCGTCGCGTCGACGAAGCCACTCCCATGGTCGATGCCCGGCTCCCGGATGGCTCTCGTGTCAACGCGGTGATCCACCCCCTGGCGATAGGCGGGCCGTTCCTGACGATTCGAAAGTTCGCCGTCGACCCCTACCAGGAAGCCGACCTGATCAACTTCGGGACCATCACCCAGCGTGTGGCCGACTTCACCCGGGCCTGCGTACGGGGCCGGCTCAACATCCTGATCTCTGGTGGTACCGGTTCGGGGAAGACCACGACCCTGAATGTGTTCTCCTCGTACATCCCCGGTGACGAGCGCATCGTCACCGTGGAGGACGCCGCCGAGCTCCAGCTCCACCAGGAGCACGTGCTAACCCTGGAGTCCCGCCCCGCCAACATCGAGGGCAAGGGCGCCGTCGGTATCCGCGACCTGGTCCGGAACACCCTGCGTATGCGGCCCGACCGCATCGTGGTCGGTGAGGTCCGTGGCGCCGAGGCGCTGGACATGCTCCAGGCGATGAACACCGGTCATGACGGGTCGCTGACCACCGTTCACTCCAACAGCCCTCGTGACACCCTGTCCCGTATCGAGACCATGGTGCTCATGGCCGGCTTCGACCTCCCGGTGCGGGCCATCCGTGAGCAGATCGCCTCGGCGGTCGACCTCATCGTCCACGTCTCCCGTCTCAAGGACGGGACCCGGCGGGTGACACACGTCACCGAGGTCGAGGGAATGGAAGGCGACATCATCACCCTCCAGGACCTGTTCCTCTTCGACTACGGCATGGGTGTCGACGAAGACGGTCAGTACAAGGGCCGGCTCAAGGCCACAGGGATCCGTCCCACCTTCAGCGAAGACCTGGAGAACCAGGGCATTCGGCTTCCTGCCGACCTGTTCGATCCCGAGCCCTTCGCCAGGGGCCGATAGGTGAGAAAGCTCCCCCTATTGGTGGTCGCGCTCGTCTTGGGGCTGAGCGCGACTGCGATGGCTCAGACCACCGCGCCCGAGATCGAGATCACCGACATCAACGCTTCGCGGTATGCGGAGGGCGGCCAGACACTGATGGTCGTCGAGTTCCGCAACCTGCCGGCAGCCCCGGACCCTGCTCAGCTGCAGGTGACGGTGGACGGTCAGCCCGTGAGCAACCTGGAGACCGCTCCCCTCGGTGAGTCCTCCGTCCCTGTCGGTGTCGTCCTCGTGATCGACACCTCGGGTTCCATGGAGGGCGCACCGATGCAGGCGGCCAAGGACGCCGCCAAGAGCTTCATCGCCCAAAAGCGGCCTGAGGATTCGATCGCAATCGTCAGCTTCGCCGACACCGCGGTCGTCGACATCGGTTTCACAACCAATGCCAATGACCTCAATGCCCGTATCGACTCACTCGAGGCAGACGGGGAAACCGCCTTCAACGACGGGGTGATCCTCGGGTTGAGCCTGTTCGAGAACGGCTCGACGGACAACCTGATCCCGAACATGATCGTGATGAGTGACGGCGAGGACACCGCCTCGACCGCCACCGCCGAGGACGCCATCGCCGCGGTCGAGGCCAGCAACGTCCGGACCTTCGGAGTCGCCCTCGAATCCCCGGATTTCAACCCTGACGCCGTGCAAGCGGTGGCCACAGCCGGGGGAGGGCTCTTCCTCTCCACCCCGGACCCGGCCGCCCTTTCCGGTCTCTACACCCAGATCGCACGGGAGATCAGCAATACCCTCGTTGCTCGTTTCGTCTCCCCGGTGACCACGCCCGGTGATGCCGAGTTCGTGGCCACCTACGGCGAGCTGACGTCTTCGACCACCTTCGCGGTCTCCGGGTATGCGACGACCACCACGGCCGCGCCCAGCACCACCGTGACCACCGTGCCCCCGAGCACGATCACGGTCGAGAACTCCCTTCCCCTCCCGTCAGGATCGCTGGCGCTCATCGGCGCCGTCGGCCTCGGGCTCACCTTGTTCCTGTTCCTGGTCATCTTGTTCGGCCGAGATGACGAGGAGGGCGGAGGCAGGTTTGCCAAGCGGCTCCAGGCCTATGGCCGTCGAGGCCGGGCCGACGAGGTGGAGAAGGCACCGTTCCTGCAGCGGATCCCATTGCTGAATCGCTTCAGCCAGG
>JBIOVB010000076.1:0-15595 GCA_044867525.1 Acidimicrobiia bacterium
GGGTTGGTGTAGGTCACGTGTCGGCCCCGGTTCGGTCCGAAGCAGAGGACCCCGCGGTGGGCGGCCGTGCTCGTCAGCTGGCGCCAACGAGGCCACTTGTCCTGGAACGCGTCCATGGTCCGCTCTCCGGCCCAGGGGCCGGCCCGCTCCACGATCGCCTCGGTGAGCTCGTCGACGGTCAGCGCGTCGTCTGCAAGCGAATCACCGATGGCGGCTATGACCTCCTCGGCTTCCTCGGTCGTGAAGCGAACCGGCTCGGGATGCAGGGGCACCGACGGGGGCAGCGCCGACAACGCCCCCGTCCACATCGGGAGGTCGGCGGTGGGAAGCAGATGCACGGTGCCGCGGGGACCGAATGTCTTCACCAGGGTGCGGTCCTCCCAGAGAGCGCGCTGCACATCGGAGCGTGTTGCTCCCGCGATGCGACGCCCAACCGAGAACTCGGCTGCACTCAGGACCTGGGCATGGGCCCCACACAAGACGCGGGCGATTTCGGCAGGCCCCAGGTCGCCAGCCGGCGCGGTCAATGCGTGGCGTGCCATCCGACGAGCAGTGACGCCGCTCCAGGTGAGGGAACCTGGAGTCACGGATTTGGCGCTCACAGGGGCGATTCTCCCCCACAGCTGCAGGTCATCGGTTGCGAGGCTAGAAAACGCCGGTCCCCGAAGGCTCGAGGAGCTCGGGGACCGGGTGTTTCTGGCCGTCAACCGTTGGTGATTACGACTTTCAGCGCTCCGGTGTCGGAGGCACGGCTGAAGACGTCGTACGCCTGATCGAACTCGTCGATCCCGAAGTGATGGGTGACGAGAGGCGACGGGTCTATCGAACCGCCCTGGATGAGACGGAGCAGCGTCGGGGTCGAGAATGTGTCCACCAAGCCAGTGGTGATGGTCACGTCCTTGATCCACAGCTCTTCGAGATGAAGGGTTGCCGGCTCTCCGTGCACGCCGATATTGGCCACTCGACCACCGGGTCGGATCAACGACGCTGCCAACTCGAAGGTGGCGGGCACCCCCACCGCCTCGATGGCGACGTCGGCTCCCAGGCCGTCGGTCAGCTCCGCTATCACTTCCATGGGATCGCTCGTCCCGTTGTTGATCGTGATGTCGGCGCCAAACTGCTTGGCAGCGTCGAGTCGACTGTCGGCAAGGTCGATGGCGATCACATGGGCCGGGCTGTACAACCGGGCGCCCAGCATCGCCGCCAGGCCGATCGGGCCGGCACCGACGACGGCGACCACATCACCGGGCTCCACCTGTCCGCTGAGGACGCCAACCTCATACCCCGTGGGCAGGATGTCGGCGAGCATCAGCAGCTGCTCGTCTGGAACACCCGCCGGTGCCTGGTAGGTGGAGGTGTCGGCGAACGGCACTCTCACGTACTCGGCCTGGGTGCCATCGATCAAGTGGCCGAGGATCCAACCACCTCCGCCGAGGCACTGGCCGTACCGGCGTTCCCGGCAGAAGCGACAAGAGCCACAAGAAGTGATGCACGAGACCAGCACCTTGTCCCCGGGCTTGACTCTCTTCACCCCTGACCCGACCTGCTCGACGGTCCCCACTGCTTCGTGGCCGAGGATCCTTCCCTCGGTGACTGCCGGGACATCGCCCTTGAGGATGTGGAGGTCGGTTCCACAGATGGTGACCGAATCGACTCGGACGATCGCATCGGTGTCGTCCACGATCACGGGCTTGGGCACTTCCTCCCAGGCCTTGTTTCCCGGCCCGTGATAGACCATGGCTTTCATCATGTCTCCTTTCTGAAGACCTGAGCACCATCGAACGAGATTGAACGGCCTCCGAACAGAGGACAAAGCCCTGGTCTCGTGGGACAGATGCGCCACCCGGGGAGGTTCTGAAACCTGTGAGCCCAACGCTGACTATTCAGGCGGTGCGTTGTAAAACTTGAATAGCTTGGCGATAGAAGGGCGGGACCAGGGTCAGGTTCGGCGGTCCGAGCGGGCGACGATCGCACGCTGGGCCACGATGAAGACCAGGAGCAGGGCACCAATGATGATCTGCGTCCACGACTGCTCGGCGCCCATGAACGAGATGATCGTCTTGATGGTGCCGTAGACGAACACACCGATCATCGAGCCCAACATGTAGCCGCGGCCACCGGTGAGCACCGTCCCGCCGATGACCACGGCGGCGATCGCGTCGAGCTCGGTGCCGATGCCGTTGCGGGGATAGCCGGCCCCCGAATACGCGGTCAGCACCAGTCCGGCCAGAGCGCCGCACACACCGGAGATCACATAGACGGACACCGTGGTTCGCGCCACCTTGAGACCCATCAATGATGCTTGCTGGTTGCCGCCGATCGCGTAAGTCGTACGCCCGAATCGGGTGTAGTGCATCACGTACGCTCCGATCAAGACCACCAGGAGCGCGATGATGCCGGTCGGGGTGATGTACCAGTCCCCGAACCGGAATCGGGTCGACTGCAGGGAGAGGACTGCGGCATTCTCGACCTTGATCGATGACAGACTCACCACGAAAGCAAGGCCTCTGGCGAGGAACAGGCCGGCCAATGAGGCGATGAATGGCTGAACGGCGAAGTACTGCACCAATGCTCCGATGAGCAGGCCGACCAATGCGCCGGCGATCAGCACCGTCGGGAGGGCCACCGCCAGCGAGGTGCCGGCTTCGAGCAACTTCGCCAACCAGATGCCGGTGAAGGCCATGACCGAGCCTACGGACAGATCGATACCGCCGGTCATGATGACGAATGTCATGCCGACGGCGAGTAGCAGCAGGTACGCGTTGTCCAACAGCAAGGCGGAGATGTTTCCCGGTGAGATGAAGTCTCCTCGTAGGAAGATCTCCGCCCCGATGAAGAGCAGGACCAGGATCGCGACCGCTGCCAGCGTCGGTAACAGCGATGCGCGTCGGCTCATGAACGTGCCGTAGCCACTGACCGTGGTGGGAGCGGTCGAGACGGTGCTCTCGATTGTCATCGGGCTGCCCCCAGATCACTGGTGGGATCGGTGACCCCGCGAGAGCGGACGGAGGTGAGCCTCCGCACGAACCGGTGCAGGGACGGGGACTGGATGATCACGACGACCACCACGACAATGGCGAAGAACACCGGGCTCTGCGCCGACGACACCCCGAGAAAGAGTATCGAGGACTCCAGCGTCTGGATGATCAACACTCCGACGACCGTGCCGGCAATGCTGAACTTGCCGCCCATGAGCGAGGTTCCGCCCAGGACGACCGCGAGGATGGCGTAGAGCTCGATGAACTGGCCCGCCGCATTTGCATCGGCCGCCCTGATGTTCGAGGCGTAGATGACGCCCGCGACCCCGGACAACACCGCGCTGGCCGCGTACGCGCTCCAGATGATGCCGCGGGAACGGACACCCGCGAGGCGGCTCGCCTCCGGGTTGATGCCAACGGCCTCGGTGAGGACACCGAGTGCGGTCCGTCGCTCCATCGTCGCGACGACCGCGACCGCCGCGACCCAGATGAAGAAGGCGAATGGCAGCAGCAGAAGGTATCCAGTCGAAATGTGCTCGAACGGAGCGCTGTTCACGGTGGTGATGAAGCCCTCCGTGATGAGGAGTGCCACACCACGCCCGGCGAGCATGAGCACAAGCGTGGCGATGATCGGCTGAATGCCCAGTACCGAGACGAGAAGCCCGTTCCACATTCCGAGAAGGAGTGAGACCAGGATCGCGACAATGACGGCGACCATGACCACGCCAAGGTTGTTGGGATCCGCCGAGCCGTCGATGATGGTCAGGGCGACCGCACCTGACACCGCCATGACGGCCCCGACCGACAGGTCGATGCCACGAGTCGCAATGACGAGTGTCATGCCCAACGACACCAACATGAGTGGCGCGCTCTGGCGCAGGATGTCGATCAACGCCCCGTAGAAACGGCCGTCCCGGACCGTGATGCTTGCGAATTGGGAACGAGCCACCGTGTTGATCACGATGAGCGAGACCAACGCGGCAACCGGCCAGAAGAGCCGGTGCTTGAGCACTCTTCTCAAGCTGCGCTCCCTTTGCCCTCGTTGGCTATGAGGTCGATGAGGCCGTCCAAGTCGAATTTTGTCGAAGCGAGCTCGCCTATGCACCGGCGGTCTCTCATCACGACGACCCGCTGAGCAAGACGCAGCACTTCCTCGAGCTCCGACGAGATGAAAATCACGGACAGGCCCTTCTCCGACAACTCGGCGACCTTGCGTTGAAGGTCGGCCTTGGTCCCGACATCGATTCCTCGAGTCGGCTCGTCGAGGATCAGCAGCTCCGGGGCCGTCGCCAGCCAGCGGGCGATGAGGACCTTCTGCTGGTTGCCTCCCGACAGGTTGCCGGCGACCATGTCCGGGTCGGCCGGTCGGACGTCGAGCGCTGTCAAGTACTCGGAGACCACCGCATCCTGCTTCGCACGCCGAATCTTCCGAAGACCCTTGCGCGCCTGGATGCCGAGCACGATGTTCTCGGCGACGGTGAGGTCAGAGAGGATGCCCTCGGCCCGCCGGTCCTCGGACGAGAAGGCGACACCTCGGTCGATGGCGTGTCGAGGCGAGGTCATCTTTGATGGGGTGCCCTCGACCTCGATGTGGCCCGAATCAGCCCGATCGGCGCCATAGAGCAGGCGCACCAGCTCGGTGCGCCCGGATCCAAGAAGACCCGCGATGCCGACGATCTCCCCATCGAACACGTCGAGGTCCGCCGGCTCGAGCACGCCGCGCCTGCCCACATTGGTCGCCTTGAGGATCGGCGTCACAGTGCGGTCGATCTCGCGTGCCGCAGTCTCGGAGATGGCCTCGAGAACGTCCAGCTGCTTGCCGATCATCTTCGTGACGAGTTCCTCGTGAGGTAGGTCCTTTACGAGGTACTCGCCCACGAGCTTTCCGTTGCGCAGAACCGTTATCCGGTCTGAGATTTCGTAGACCTGATCGAGGAAGTGGCTCACGAAGAGGATGGCCGCACCCTTGTCCCGCAGCTCGCGAATCACTGCGAAGAGCTGGTCGACTTCGCCTCGATCCAGGCTGGATGTCGGCTCGTCGAGGACGAGAACCTTGGCGTCGAGAACCATCGCGCGACTGATCGCGACCAGCTGCTGGACTGCGATCGAATGGTTGGAGAGCAACGATCGGGTGTCGATCGAGATCCCGAGGCCCTCGAGGTGCTCGGCCGCCATTCGATGAACGGCCTTCCAGTCGATCCGCCCGCCTTTGCGGGGCTCGTGGCCGAGCATGACGTTCTCGCCAACCGAGAGGTTGGTGCACAGGTTGATCTCCTGGTACACGGTGGAGATGCCCGCCGCCTCTGCCTCGAAGGTGCTGTGGAAGATCCGGCTGCTGCCGGTCACCTCGATCGTCCCGCTGTCGATCGCGTACACGCCGGTCAAGGCCTTGATCAGGGTGGACTTCCCCGCGCCGTTCTCCCCCATAAGCGAGTGCACTTCTCCCGGGCGGAGGAAGAAGTCAACGTTGTCGAGAGCGAGCACGCCAGGAAAGCTGACCGTGATTCCGCGCATCTCGACGATTGGACGGGCACCGGTGTCGGCGGGCAGGGTCACAAGGTCACACTTTCGATCCGTGATGGAAGTCTGACCGGGTGCCGGCGAAGCACCGGCTCCCGGTCAAACTCCAACCTATCGACTCGGGATGAACCCGTGCCTATCAGTACAGACGCTCAGGGAGGGCCTCTTCGGCCTGCTCCTGAGTGAAGGTCTGGTCCTCGACGTAGGTGCGCTTCTCGACCTCTTCTCCGGCCAGGACCTTCCTCACCAGGTCGGCAGCCAACTCACCGAGGAGTGGGTTGCACTCGACGATGTAGTTGATCTTGCCGTCGATGAGGGCCTGCAGACCGTCATGGACTGCATCGATCGAGACGATCTGGATGTCGGTCCCGGGAGTTCCGCCCGCAGCCTCGATGGCCTCGATAGCGCCAAGCGCCATGTCGTCGTTGTGGGCGTAGACCAGATCGATTCCGTCCACGCCGTGCACCTGGAGGAATCCTTCCATGACCGCTTTGCCGCCGTCACGGGTGAAGTCACCGGTCTGCGAGTCGATCTTTTCGATCGCGGTACCGGCGGTGGCCTCGTCGAAGCCCTCGGCGCGGTCGTTGGCGGGTGCGGAACCGGTCGTGCCCTCGAGCACCACCATATTGGTCGCGGTGTCGCCAAAGGCCTCGGCTGCCCATTCCCCGGCATAGACACCTTCGCGCTTGAAGTCGAGACCGACCCAGGCCGCGTACAGGTCCTCAGGGGCGGTAACCGTGCGGTCCTCCAGGATCACTGGAATTCCGGCGTCCGCGGCCTCCTGCAACACGTCCTCCCAACCGTCCTCGACGATTGGCGCGATGACGATTGCGTCCACACCCTGGTTGATGAAGCTGCGCACGGCGGCGATCTGTGCCGCCGGGTCGTTGTCGGCCGCGTTGAAGACCAGCTCGAAGCCGTTCTCCTCCGAGAAAGCCGCCTTCATCGACTCGGTGTTGGCCGAGCGCCAGCCCGACTCGGAGCCGGTCTGGGCGAAGCCAACCGTGATCAGCTCTCCGGTAGCCTGGGTGGTGGCTGCGCCTTCGCCGCCTTCGGTGCTGTCGCTCGAGCCGCCGCCTCCGCAGGCAGCAAGTGTCACCGCGAGCCCTGTCAACAGAATCAGAAACTTCCGTTTCCTGTCCCTCAACGATCTCATGTCTTCCTCCTCATCGGGGTTTCGCATCTCCTTGGTCGACGACGCTTATGGGGTGACTCGGTGTTTGTCTGGTTGTTGATGGCATCTCCTCTGTAGTTGGGTCTTCTTCAGCGGGGAACCTGGAAGTCATGACGACTATGTGATCGTATTCATGATATCGTATTCAGTGAGCGTTAACGGGAACGTTAACACCCGGTCGCTATACTTGTCTAGCGCAATTCGGTGGCTGTTCCGTTAACGCTCCCGGTAGCGGTAACGGTGTCGAAGGCCGTCACAGACCAAGAGGAGCTGGAAAATGCTGAGGGTCGGTCACAGAGTCACGATCAAGGACGTGGCTGCGCTCTCTGGCGTGTCGACACAGACCGTGTCCCGGGTCATCAACAACCGACCGGATGTAGCTCCCGATACCAGGGAGCGAATCGAGGATGCCATCGCCACACTGGGATACAGCCCCAGTGCCGTCGCTCGAACCCTGGTGGCGAGGCGCAGCAACGCGATCGGTGTGCTGCTCGCCGGGATGGGCTACACCGGCACGACGTCGACCCTGCGTGGCATCATCGACGAAGCGGCCAATCTCGGGCTCACGGTCCTCATCGCCGAGCTCCCCGAAGGCGACAGCCTCGACGATCCTCGTCCTGCAATATCAGCCCTGGTCGAGCGGCATGTCGACGGCATCATCATGTCTGTCCCGGCCGTCGGCCATGTCGTTGATCGCATCAAGGCGGTGCTGCCCGACCGTCATGAGCCGGTGGTGTTCGTCAAGGCAGGGGTGTCGGACCGACATTCCAGCGTGCTGGTAGACAACGCCGCTGCAGTAGAGGAGGTCGTCGACCATTTGGTCTCGATCGGCAGGACACGAATTGCCCATATCTCCGGGCCTGCCAACTGGCATGAAGCCCACGACCGTCGAGAGGGATGGCGTCGTGCATTGGACAAGCATCGCCTCGAGTCGTACTCAGATCTGTGTGAGGAAGGCGACTGGTCTCCGGAAAGCGGCGCCGCCGCCATGACCGCCCTCCTCGATCGAGTCCCGGATCTAGATGCCGTGGTGGCCGGCAATGATCGGATGGCGTTCGGGGCGATGTACACCCTGCGGGGCAGGGGATTGCGCATTCCCCAGGACGTGGCGGTAACCGGCTTCGACGACATCGATGAAGCGGCGTGGTTCGCGCCACCGCTCACCTCGGTCGAGCAGCCCCTCACCGAGATGGGGAGACAGGCGGTGCGAAGGCTGTGGGGTGAGTTCGATGGCAGCGCGACTGCGCCCGTGGCAATCCCGCTCCGCGCTGAGCTGATGATCCGCGAGAGCACGATCGGCAACGGCCTGCCCGAGGCTGAAACTCACAGCGAGTGAAAGAGCATGGGCTCCTCGTTCCACCTCTACTGGGACGTCGCTTCACCAGCCCGTGAAGTGGCGGTGACTTTGGAAGTCCTCGAACCCCCGTCGGTGGACCGCCTCTACTTTTGGGCGCTGCAGGCTTCCTTTCTGGGCAGTGCCGGACCTCTAGGGGCAGCACACCTCGGTTTGCAGTGGAATCCCCGCTACCCCGACCACAAGGCCGTGAACTGGGGCGGGTACGACGTCCAAGGTACCGTGCTCCCGGGTTCCGGCTCGTCGCTCCCGAGCACACCCCGGGATCCGAACACCCGGGACTACCCCTGGTTACCCAACCGGAAATACGGGCTGCGGATCGGCCCCTCGCCTGCCGGCGACGGTTGGCGAGGCGAGGTCACCGACACCGAGACAGATGAGGTGACGGTCGTCCGAGACCTCCATGTCGGCGGCGACCATCTCGGTCGGGTGATCGTCTGGTCTGAGCTCTTTTGTGAGTGCTCAGATCCTCGAAGCGTCGTCGGTTGGTCCGGGCCGGTGGCAATCGGCATACGTGGAGAGCTCCTCACCCCAAAGCTGTTCCGGGTCAACTACCAGAAGGGAAGTTGTCCCAATACCAACGTCTACTCCGAGAGTGGTCGCGTTTGCCAGGCCACCGCTAGCAAGCGGAGCACCGAGCAGGGCTCGCTCATAGCTCTCTGATTTCGGCAGGACCACCCATTGACCGCCACGGCCGCGCCTAGGTAGGATACCTTGTACTGCTATGCATGTAGGAACGAGGTATCGGAGGTCTTGATTGCGGATAGACAAAGATCTCGTAGCGGCATCGGCGACACCGCTCGTGTTGGCGATCCTCACCGAGGGCGAGAGTTACGGCTACGCCATCCTGAAAAGAGTCAGAGAGCTTTCCGACGGCGAGCTCGACTGGACCGATGGCATGCTGTACCCCCTTCTCCATCGTCTGCATCGGGTCGGGTACGTGACCACGGAATGGCGAAAGCCGGCCGAGGGTCGGCGCCGCCGGTACTACGCGATCACCGACGAAGGGGGTGCCGCCCTGGCGAACCACAAGCGGCAATGGCTGACAGTGACCCGGGCGCTGGGTGATCTGTGGGGAGGCGCTGACGTGCTGCCATTCGCGCTGGGGAGGGCCTGACCGATGGCGCAGTTGGAGTCGGATATCGCCGAGTGGCGGGCATTCGTCGAGCAAAGCCCGGGGCTCAATGGGCATGACGTCGAGGAATTGGAGGCCCATCTCCGTGATCAGATCGCCGACCTGATCACGGCCGGTCTAGCTCCCGATGAGGCCTTCCTGGTCGCTGTGAAGCGGATCGGGAGGGTCGACGATTTGTCTGAGGAGTTCTCCCGGGTACAGAGCGGCAGGCTCTGGCGACAACTGCTCGTCTCGGACCAGCCCCAGCCGGAGCAGGGCTGGAAGGAAGCGCTGGTGTTCGCCGTCGCGTCAGCCGTCACGATTCAGATCGCACGTCTGGCCGCGGGTTTCCCGAACGAGCAGGCCCTTTGGTTTCAGCGGAACGCCAGCCTGTTCGTGTTGCCTTTCCTGGCCGGCTACTTCGCCCGCCGACGGCGACTCTCCTTGACGAAGTCATTACTGATGGCCGTCCCCTTCGCGATCGCCGCCGTCGTGATCAACCTCTATCCGTACACAGAGGGATCGGCCACCGAAGTGCTGGTCGCTGCTCACCTGCCGGTCATGCTGTGGTTCGTCATCGCCTACCCGTACATGGGCGGAATCATCCGCTCCCACGAGCTGCGCATGGACTTCGTCCGCTTCACGGGGGAATGGTTCATCTACTACGTGCTGATCTCGCTCGGAGGCGGCGTGCTCCTGACGCTCACCGCGTTCATCCTGGAACCTGTTGGTGTCGATGCCGAACGGGTGATCGATTGGGTGTTGCCCCCAGGGGCAGCAGGTGCCGTGATCGTGGCCGCCTGGCTCGTCGAGTCGAAACAACGGGTCGTGGAGAACATGGCCCCGGTGCTGACGATGCTCTTCACCCCACTGTTCGGCGTGATGATGGTGGGCGCTGCGGTCGTCTATGTGGTGAGCGGGCTCGGTGACGCGTTCGATCGCGAGCTGCTTGGCGTCTTCGACGCCTTGCTGGTGGTGGTCCTCGGGCTGGTCATCTACGGGATCTCGGCCCGGGACCCGTCGACACCGCCGGGCTGGATGGATCGCATCCAGTTGATAGCGGTCGTCAGCGCCGTTGTTCTCGATGTAATAGTGCTCGGCGCGATGATCGCCCGGATCGGCGAGCTCGGGTTCACCCCGAATCGGACGGCAGCACTCGGCCTCAACGTCCTGCTTCTGGTGAGCCTGGTCGGGACCGCTTGGCTGTCCATCCGGTTCCTGACCGGCAAGAGCTCCTTTCACCGGCTGGAACGTTGGCAGACCTCCTATCTGCCCCTGTTTGCCGTCTGGGCGGCCATCGTGGTGTTCATCGTGCCCCCAATCTTCGGTTTCAGCTGATCAATCGGCACCACACCAGCCGAGATCTCGACTCGTCGATGTACTGGGCACAATTGGCCAAGCACGTTGAGTGCAACCGCGAGACCCCTTTCTGAGTGATTTAGTCGTGGAAGACGCCGAGATCTGGGTCAAACACAAGGACGAGCTCGCCCGTTACGCCGCGGTCCTGGTCGGCCCGAACGACGCGGAAGACGTGGTCTCGACTGTTGTCCTTCGGATCCTGAACCGCCGGGGATTGACTGACCTCGAGGATGCTCGCCCTTACCTGTTCCGTGCAGTGCTCAACGAGTGCAAGACACGAGCCGTGCGAAACAGGGCCGGTGCGGGAATCGCCGACCTCCCCGAGCCGCCGCCACCCGAACCACGGCCAGAGGTGTTCGCCGCGGTGCTCGAACTGCCGCTCGGGCAGAGGGCCGCGACGTATCTCGTGTATTGGGCCGACCTGAGCATCGCCGAGACGGCGCGAGTGATGGGGACCCGGCCGGGCACGGTCAAGAGGTATTTGCACCTGGCAAGAGGCAAGTTGAGAGGAGTGCTTGATGAGCGCATACACGTCGAGTGATGACATCGCGGTCGCCTTCGCTCGCGTCTACGGGGCGATCGTCGACCAGGTCGAGGTGCTCTCCAACGAGCTCCCCGACCCGCAGCCCGTCAGCCGGCCGCCACGGGGGCGGGGCCCATTGGTCGCCATCGCCGCCGCAATGGCCGTCATCATCGGCGTCGGCGGGGTGGCCCTCATCCAGGAAGACCCCCCGGTGACCGAGGAGGGCCCGGTGCAACGGATCGCGCTCCTGGAGCCTCCGGGCGAGCTGGGGGCGCCGGTCACCCTGGTAAGTGCCGACGTCACCCCGATTCCACCTGTAGACATGCCACCGCCTTTGGTGGCGTGGCGATGGGAGGCGGTGGCCGACCCGGCGCGGGCGATGGTTCTCATCGAGGCGGACCCCGACCCGGCTGTCAGTGAGTTCCTCGGGTTGACGGTCGATGGAGGAAAGTCGCTTCTTCCCCCAGCCAATGAAGACGTGACGACCTTCGAGTCCGATTTCGGGTGGGTTGGTCGGAGCTGGTTGGCCGGCGACTCCTGGTGGATTGCGCTCGGCCCCGACGAAACGGCCGTCGCGGCATTGGTTGACGAGTTGGCGGATCAGGATCCGTCTGCAGTGGACCTCGCCGGGTTCGAATTCACCGAAGGCCCTCGATCGTTCTCTCCCGACGGTCCGGTCCAGATGGTCGGCATGGAGTATCAGGCGCCGACCGGGTCCATTCATCTCGGCTTGATGACAGGGGCGTCCTTCTTCAACGCACTCCTCCGCATCCAAGTACCCGGGGCCGAGCCAACCGAAGTGAACGGCGCCGAGGCCGTCATCGCAGACATCAACGAGGCCGACGAGAGTGAGCTCGAGTTCGGGCCCTCGACCATGCTCGCCTGGCAGATCGACGAGAGCTCGTCGGCGTTCGTATGGTCCGACACTCTGGAGCCAGATGTGATCAGGGCGATCGCTGAGGCAGTCGAGCCTGTGTCCACCGAGCGCTGGGATGTCATCGTGGCCGATGTCGCGCCCTCTGTGATCGGTGAGGTGGAGAACCTGCAGCCGCAGTCGGATCAGGTGGCGATCGAATCCGGTCAGGATTGGGCGGTAGTGGCACAGACATTCATGACGGGCGAGGACAGCGACTTTCCTGGCGAGCTCGGGCTCTGTGGCTGGCTGGTCCTGGAGGCGACCGGCGAGCTGGCCGACCTCGGATGCGCCGGAGCGCCGAGGCCGTTCGGTCAGGTCACCCCCTTCCAGGCGGAGGTCGGTGATGGACTGCTGATCACGGCGGCGGCAAGGGCCGATGTGGCCGAGGTCCGAATCGAGGCTGCCAACCCCGACGATGAGGTGACCGCTCAGATCCAGGTCATCGACCCGGCGGTCCCATTTGGATGGTGGGCGGTCCTGGTGCCAGCGGATGTCAGCTACACGCAGGTCACCTACTGGGACAATCAAGGGAACCAGCTACCAGGGGGAGGCCGTCTCAAGGCCGACGAGAGACTCCAGCGCGACTAGAGACTTCGGTGGAGATGGCGGGATTTGAACTCGGGACCTCGCGGCGTTCGTCTCCGTCACCCGGTCGCCCAGCTGAACCGGTAGCTTGACACCTTCGTCATACAACCGTATGGTTGTATGAGTGCAGATCGCCCCACCCGACTTCGACCGCATGTTTGGCGCTCTGGCGGACCACACCCGCCGTGACATCGTGCGCCGCGCGATCGACTCCGAGGAGGGTGTCGCCGAATTGGCGAGCCACTACCCGATGAGTTTCGCCGCGGTGCAAAAGCACGTCGCCATCCTGGAGAGGGCAGGCCTGGTCACCAAGCTGCGGGTCGGGCGACGCAAGGTCGTCCGCACCAACGTCGACGGGCTGCGCCTGGCGCGCCGCCTGCTCGACCAATACGAGGAGCTATGGCGGGGCCGGGTAGACCGCATGACCGAGCTCGTCAACGAGTACACAAGGGAGACAGACAGATGACCGTGACCGCCGTCCGCAAAGACCCCCATGCCCTGAGCCTGGCCCTCGACGCCGAGTTCGACGCCTCACCCGAGCGCGTGTGGCAGCTTTGGTCGGACCCGCGCCAGCTCGAGCGCTGGTGGGGCCCGCCGAGCTACCCCGCGACCTTCACCAAGCACGACCTGAAGCCCGGCGGCCGCGTCGAGTACCACATGACCGGGCCCGAGGGCGATCAGCCTCGGGCGTACTGGGAGGTCCAGGAGGTCGATCCACCGCACTCCCTCGCGGTCCGCGACCGCTTCGCCAACGAGGACGGCTCGCCGAACACGGAGATGCCGGCCAGTGAGTTCCGGGTCACGATCGAGGAGGTCGGTGCGGGCCGGACCCGGATGTCGATCGTGAGCACCTTCCCGAGCACCGAGGCCATGGAGCAGGTCCTCGCCATGGGCATGGAAGAGGGCTTGACCGAGGCCGTTGGCCAGATCGACGCCATCCTCGCCGAACAGCCGTCCCGGGGCTAACCGATGGCCGAGTCACCGCTCGGGCGCCTCGCCGGAACCTGGGAGTTCGAGACCTTCGTCGAGGGCCGGTCGGCGGGCAAGGGACGCGTGACGTTCGAGTGGATCGAAGGAGGGGCGTTCCTCCTCGTGCGATCCCTTGCGAAGTGGACCGACCCGGGATGGATGCAGAATGCCCCGAAGGCCACACAGTCGGTCATCGGCTTCGACGACACCACGCTCGAGGTCACCCAGCTGTACGCAGACGACCGAGGCGTGACCCGGATCTACCGCGGCACGTTGACCGACGACCAATGGCGCATGGAACGGGCGGCCCCCGAGTTCCACCAGCGGTTCGTCGGCGAGTTCCGCGACGATGAGCGGACGATCGATGGCCGGTGGGAATCCTCGCCGGATGGCGCCGCCTGGGAGCTCGACTTCCCGGTCAGCTACCACAGGAGCGAATCGACCTCATGACACGCGCCGAGCACACGGAAGGACCAAGACGATGACCTTGACCGAGGAAACCACCCGCACCCTGGCGGTGCCGGGAGCGAGCCTGACCTACGACTTCCGCCCCGGCGCCTCGCCGAAGACCACTCCCCTGTTGCTGATCGGTTCCCCGATGGCGGCCGCCGGCTTCGGTACCCTGGCGGGCCACTTCACCGACCGCGCCGTGGTCACCTACGACCCGCGCGGAAGCGAGCGCAGCCAGTTGACCGAGCCGACGAACCCGCCCACTCCCGAGCAACATGCCGACGACCTGCATCGGATCATCGAGGAGATCGGAGGCGGGCCGGTCGACCTGTTCGCGAGCAGCGGCGGCGCGGTGAACGCATTGGCACTCGTCGCCGAGCATCCCGAGGACGTGCGCACGCTCGTTGCGCATGAGCCCCCGCTCCCAAACCTCCTCCCCGACCGGGAAGCGGCACTGGCGGCGGCTCGGGCGGTCAACGAGACGTATCGGCAGCGGGGGTGGGGCGCCGGCATGGCTCATTTCATCGCCGTGGTCAGCCATCAGGGCGAGTTCCCGAATGACTTCGCAGAGCAGCCCGGGCCCGATCCGGAGATGTTCGGCCTCCCAACCGATGATGATGGGTCACGCACCGACCCTCTCCTTGGCCTGGCCCTTGTCGGGTCTATTGCCTACGAGCCCGACCTCGAGTCGCTGGCCGCCGCATCCACCCGGATCGTCATGGCCGCCGGCAACGAGGAAGGCACGATGGCCAACCGCGGCGCTTTCGCCGTTGCCCAGCGTCTGGGCACCGAGGTTGTCGTCTTCCCGAGCGGTCACGGCGGCTTCCTCGGCGGCGAATACGGCCAGATGGGCGAGCCGGATGCCTTTGCGGCCAAGCTCCGAACGGTTCTGTCGGAGAGCTAGTCGACGAAAGACAACCTGGGTTTGACTCCCTGCGAAGTGGGTACTGGCGAAGCGTCGTGGCCTGCTGGAGTTGATCCGGCTCCAGAAGCAGGCTGGGAATCCGGCGCAACCGCGACAGGACTTCAACGACTAGCCCGGCCCCCGATCGGATTGGGTTCCCGTGACTACCGGCGCAGAATGCGCCAAATGCCAACACCCGCAAGCAGCGCCGTTACCCCGATCTTGGTGAAGTCGATCACGGGACGCACCTCAATGCCGTCGGGGCGGACGGTGATCACAGCAACTGGTCGCACTTGAGCCGTCCCGCCACCTCCACCTCCAACACCCTCTCCGTCGCCGGAAGCCTGGTCCGCGCCTCTGCCGGCGCCGAACCCGAATCCGCCAGCCCGTTCCGAGGCGGCAGCCGTGATGACCAAGGCATCTCCGGCCTTGGTTGGAGCTGAGAAGACCGACGATGGAGAAGCATCGCCAAAGACTCTGGACAGCCCTTCGATCACCAGCTGGACCTGTTGATCCGATCCGGTTTCAGGCATTGATGAACCTCCGAGCACTCAACAGAAGGGGAATGGCGACTGCGGTCAACCGGACGATCATCACATGATCACGGATCGGCACCCTCGATCCATCTGACCCGAGCCTGATCGACGACGGCCTTCGATAGGTGATCTCGAAGCCAAATCGCCCTGCCCCGACCATGACTCTCGTCTCCTTGGCAATCAGCTCCAGTGAGCGGTGGGCAATCTCGACCC
>JBIOVB010000077.1:0-15657 GCA_044867525.1 Acidimicrobiia bacterium
CCGGACGTCTTGCGCTCGTTGCCGGCGAACTCCGCGAACGTGAAACGTGCGCCGTCCGCACTGATCTGAGCCAAGAGCTCAGTCGGACTCCCCGTTCTAGACAACTGGCTCGCCCATGACCTGCGCCGCAATCCGACTGGCCCTTGGTACCGACACCGCAGCCCCGTCACGACCTGTCCACATCATTGAGAGGCGTCGTGGGTCGGTGCATCCCCGTTGAGGTTTTTAGCTGATAACACCACTAAGAGGACGCCGCCTGATTGGGGCAGCTGACGGTGTTTGGAACCCTTGGCCCCCTCGCCTTCAAAGTTCTTGCCTGTTTGACGCACCCTGTGATCTGCCATTTACCTCCTCCGGTATTCCGTCGCCGGAGAGCCGGATCCATCTGACCACGCGCCTCCCTGCGAAGCGATCCCCACAAATGGTGGAGGAGGTGGACCACGACCATGGATGCCTGGGCGACCGGTCCACCCGGAGGCGGTAAATGTTGAAGCGACGCAACGCACCTTCTTGGGGAGTTCACTGGTTCGCGAGACGCCGTAAGAAAGCACCTCGCTGCAAATGAGGTGCTTCGAGGCAAAGTCGTGTGGGCCGCCTGTGGAGCGCCATCCCGCGGAACCGTGATTCCGATGAGCGCGTTGCGCGGCCATAAACAGCTCTGACCAGGGTGTTTTGTGGAGCTGGGGGGATTTGAACCCCCGACTTCCTCGTTGCGAACGAGGTGCTCTGCCAGGCTGAGCTACAGCCCCTTGCGGGTGACGAATTGTACCGAGGGGTGACTCCTCGGCCACCCGGTCAATCGCGGGCCAGATCCTGACGCAGCCGCTCCTGGATCACGGTGGCGGTGAGGTCGGATCTGGAGCGCTCGACCAGCGCCCTCGCCACGTCCGTGGTCCGTCGCAGCCCGTTGGTCATGCCGTCCGGGTAGTCGATCTCGGCAAGCAGGTCGACGATGCCGTCCATGGCCTCCAAGGAAGACTCCGCGGTGGTGACATCACCGGCGCGAAGGAGGTCGAGCATGCGCCGTCGCATCTCGCCGACCGCCTCGCCCAGCCCATGGAGAAAGGGCACCGGGTCGACGCCGAGTTCTACGAAACCTGGAATCGGCTCGCCTTTGAACAGGGCCTCCGTGATCCGGGCCTCGGTGTACTCCTTGGCGGCATCGGCCACGAACCCCGAGTGGAGCAGGTCCGGGTGCTCCTGCAACCTCTCGGCGATGGCCGAGTACTGCGCCCCCGCCTCTTCGATCAGTGCGGCGGCGCCCTCCCACTCCTGGCGGTGGAGAGCACGGATGGCGTTGGCCGATGCCCTGATCACGAGCCGGGATCCAGAGAACCCGGCCTCCCGGGCGGAGAAGCGGGCGTCGAGAACCGCCCTGGCGTCGGCAGTGAAGTCGAAGTCCATCGCCGTCAGTTGGCGATGACTTTGACCTGGGGCTCGTCCCACTCGGTGGGGCGCTCGGAGACGTGGGTCACCTTGAGGCGCCATTGGCGCCGCTGCTTCATCTGGGCCAAGGCCGCCGCGTAGAGGGCGATCAATGAGTCGACAAACAGGTGCACCAAGAGCAGGGCCATGGAGTTCTGTATCCAGGCGAGCGCCGCTGTCCCCAGAGCCAGGATGATGAGCACGGCCATGGTCCTGCGTTGCCGGAGCCGGATCACATCACGCTGTCCGACGTCGCCCTTGGTGTAGGGCCGCTTTTGGACATCGGCAATGAGGTGGGTCCAGCGATCGAACTCTTCGGTGGAATTGAGCGGGGCGTTCTGGCGGTCACCAAACAGAGAGGGGAGGAGATAGACACTCCAGATTGCGGCTATCAGCAGCAGGCCGACGATGACGCTAGTTGACATTCCCTACGATCGACTCCGTCCAGGTGCGAGCGTAGTGCAGGCACCCCCGCTCATTCAACGACTCAAGCTCTCTCCCACGTCCCGGACTTACCCCCGGACTTCTCGAGGAGCCGCACCGACTCGATGCTCACTCCCCGTTCCACGCTCTTCACCATGTCGTATATGGCGAGCGATGCTACCGAAACCGCGGTCATGGCCTCCATCTCGACGCCAGTGCGGCCCGTCGTCGAAACCGTAGCAAGCACCCGAATTCCATGCCCACTCCGCGTGAGATCGACCTCGACGCCGTTGAGAGGAAGCGGATGGCACAACGGGATCAGGTCGGGGGTCTTCTTGGCCGCCGCAATACCGGCGATCCGAGCCACCGCAGGGGCGTCGCCCTTGGGGAGCTCACCGGAAAAGAACCGGTCCACCAGGTCCGGTGACATGACGACGATCGCCTCGGCGACCGCCACCCGATCGGTCACCTCCTTGCTGCCGATGTCGACCATGCGCACCTCGCCTGCCTCGTTGAGATGGGTCATCTCCTTCTCAGATTCCATCCACCCACTCCCTCGTCTCCGGCGCCTTGAACAACTCGATGTCCACGCTCTCGCCGGCCTCGATCACCCCCACACCGCGGGGAACCACGGCAAAGGCGTCGGCGGCGGCAGCGGCCGACAGGACGTTGGAGGATTGCCCACCCGAGCTGACGACGTGAGGGCGCCCATCGGTCACGCCGCTGATCCTCACCCTTACGAACACTGTCTTCTCGGGATCGGTGACCATTCGCTC
This sequence comes from Acidimicrobiia bacterium, assembly GCA_044867525.1. GTDB lineage: Bacteria > Actinomycetota > Acidimicrobiia > Spongiisociales > ZC4RG35 > JALYNX01. The sequence continues at coordinate 2,625 of JBIOVB010000077.1, forward strand.
CTCGGCCACGGCCGACATCCGGGGTCGCAGGACCCGGGTGGCCCCCTGCAGCCTGAGCAGGGCAGGGCGGAGGAACTGCTCGAACGAGACCAGGACCGACACTGGGTTCCCGGGAAGGCCGAAGAAGAGGGCGCTGCCGACACGTCCGAAGGCGAAGGGCTTGGCGGGCTGAATCGCCACCTTCCAGAATCCGACTTCGGAGCCCCCCTCCAAGACCAACTTGGTCACGTCGCGGTCTCCCATCGAGACGCCACCGGTGGATACGATGACGTCTGCCGAGGCCCCGGCCTCATCCAGCGCAGCGCGCAGAGCCTTTGGATCGTCGGGGACGATGCCGAGATCGAACAACTCGACACCGGCTTCAGTGAGCAGAGCCTTGACCATGGGGCGGTTGGAATCCCGGATCATCCCGGGGCCGAGCGGTCCCCCACCAGGTGGCACCAGCTCGTCACCGGTCGACATGAAGGCCACCCTGGGGCGGCGATGCACCATCGTCTCGGAGACGTCGATCGTGGCCAGGACCCCGACGTGCATCGGAGTCAACCGCGTCCCCGCCTCGAAGACGGCCGCCCCTTCGGCTACGTCGCCACCGGATGGCCTCACCGATGTACCCATTTCGACCGCCTCGCGGATCGAGACCTTGTCTCCTCGCGACTCGGTGTCCTCGACCTTGACCACGGTGTCCGCGCCCCCGGGCATCGGGGCCCCGGTCATGATCTTCATCGCCTCCCCCACGCCAACCAGTGACGAGGCGACGTGACCGGCGGCGACCTCCCCGATGACCTTCAGCACCGCGCCCGGCCTGGCGACATCGGACCCTCGAACTGCGTACCCGTCCATTGCCGAGTTGGGGAACGGCGGGACGTCACTCGCCGCGACCACGTCTTCGGCGAGGACCCTTCCCAGAGCATCCCAGATCGACACCGGTTCGGGCTCGAGAGCCTTGACGCCTTCGAGGACTTCCGCCCGCGCCTGCTCGAGGGTCTTCATGACCGGGGTCGACCGTCCAGCCAGTCGGTGAACTCGGCACCGAACTGGTGCTCTCCGAGCGCCACGGAAGCCTCGAGCAGGCCGAGCGGGGTGCCCACGTCGAGCAGGTCGACTGCAGCAATATGACCGCGCAGTCGGCCCCGCTTACCCAACTCGTCGATGGCATCGGTGAGCTGGATCTCGCCCCCGCTCCCCGGGGCGGTCTTCTCCAGGATGGCAAAGACCTCGGGAGTGAACAGATAACGGCCAACCAGCCCGAACCGGGATGGAGCCGCCTCGACTCCCGGTTTCTCGACCGCGCCTTCCAACAGCAGGTACCCATCCTCGACCGGTGACGCGGGCACCACCACCCCGTACGCCGAGAGGAGGTCGTCGTCCAACTCACGCAGGCAGACCACCGACGTCGATCCTTCGTTGCTTCCGCCGGCGAGAGACTCCAGAACGTCTCCCCCCGGGCGGACGATGTTGTCGGCGAGCAGGCAGTAGAAAGGCCGGTCGCCGACCACGTCCGCAGCCTCCTTCACCGCATGGCCCAGCCCCAACGGCTCCTCCTGCACCACGGGGCGGATCTTGATCGACTCCAGGCCGGGCAGAGCCCCTTCGAGGCTGAAGTGCTGGGCCACCAGATTGCCGACGTCGAGATCGACCACCACCACGGCCTCCCGGGCGCCGGCCCGGGCGGCCTCTTCTACCGCGTATTGGATCGCGGGGCGGTCGACGACCGTGAGCAGCGCCTTGGGGACCACCCTGGTCGCCGGGCGCATCCTGGTCCCTCTCCCCGCCGCGGGAATCACTGCCACGTCGATGCTCATGCGCTCACTTTCTGCTCACCGCCCGACGTCATCCGCTTGATGTTGCCCCGATGCCGCCAGACGACGAGGGCGATGATCAGCGCCACCCACACCAGCGACATACCGGAGACACCCTGCCAGATGAGTATGGGGATGGTTATGACCACGATGACCATCGACCCGATTGACGCGGTCTTGGTGAGCTTGACCACGATCCCCCAAATCGCGATCTCGATCACCGCGGCCAGCGGGACTGTGAACAACAACACCCCGGCGCCCGTGGCCACACCCTTGCCTCCTTTGAACCGGTGAAACACCGGGTAGCAATGCCCGATCACGGCGCAGAGCCCCGCGGCATACGCCCAATGTGACTGCGTTGGGTCGGGGATGTCGGAGGCGAGCCAGCCCAAGGCGGCACCGATTGTCCCCTTCAGCAGGTCGCCGATGAACACCATCGCCGCCGGGACCCGGCCCAGCGTCCTCAGGACGTTTGAAGTCCCCGGGTTGCCGCTCCCCTCCTCATGGATGTCTACTCCGTGCATCCGGCCCACGATCACGGCGAAGTCGATGCTGCCCACGATGTAGGCCCCGAGCAGGGCAAGCGGTATGGCCAGGGTGGGCGACATCGGCGCCGATGATATTGGCCGCGACCGGAATGGAAGTGAGCATGCCCCGGTTGTACGATTCTCCCACTCCCTTCCGGCGGTCAGATCTTCATGCCTACCTACGAATACTTGTGCAAATCGTGCGGTGACACCATCGAGGTGGTCCAGTCCTTCTCGGAAAAGCCTCTCCGCCGCCACGACACATGCGGTGGCGACCTGCAGAAGGTGTTCCACGCCCGCGGAGTGGTCTTCAAGGGCTCCGGGTTCTACAGCACAGACGCCCGGGCGGCCAAGACGTCGAGCGAGTCGACATCCAAGAAGAAGAAAGAGTCATCGGACTCCTCCCCGGACAAGACCCCCGCATCTTCGAGCACGACCTCGTCGTCCAGCGACTGAACCCCTTCCCCCGCTCGGGGAGGCTCCGTACCTTCGAATAGTGCTCTGGTTGCAGACTCCGCCTTGGGGTCGATGGATCGCTGCCATCTTGATCGCCGTTGGCGCGCTGTGGGTGGAACTGAGACCGGACCCTCTCGTGCCGCACCCGTTCGCCATCACCGACATCGCAGCCGGTGAGGAGATCGGAGAGTGGAACAGCCAGACACGGGAGGTCCCCGAAGGGCTCTTCGACTCGGCACCGGCTACCGGGATCGCACTCTTCGACATCCCCGAGGGGGAGCCGATCCTCGCCTCCATGGTCGGGGACGCGGATACCGGCATCCCCAGCGGATGGTGGCAGTTCGACACGCCCCTGCCCCAGGGCGCCCGGCGAGGGGATGAGGCTCGAGTGGTCCTGGTCGACAGCGGGGAGAGCGTGGCGGCCGTGGTGGCCGCCGGGGCCAGTGACGACCCGCTGGGCACGGGAACCGGAAGTGTGGCGGTCGGACCGGAGCACGCCGCGGAGGTGGCGGCGGCAGCCAGCGAGGGCAGGGTGGCGATCTTGGTTGTGACCCCCTGACCATTACCGTGCCGCCGTGCTCGCCGCGGTCATCTGGGGTCTCATCCAAGGAATCACCGAGTTCCTGCCCGTCTCCTCCGATGGCCATCTGGTGGTGATACCGGCTTTTCTCGCCGAGCTCGGGTTTGACGTCCCGCCCCCGAGCCTGGCCACCAGCGCGGTCCTTCACCTGGGAACCCTGGCCGCGATGTTCATCTATTTCCGCCACGACCTGGCCAAGGTGATTCATTTCAGGAGCGACCCCGAAGGGCGGAAGATCGCGATCATGGTCGCAATCGGCACCATCCCCGCCGTCATCTTCGGCCTCCCTCTCGCCGACGATCTCGATCGATTTCAGACCACGATCTCCAACGTCGGCTGGGCCCTGATCGGCAACGGCGTCATCCTGTTCTTGGGAAGCCTCCTCGCCCATGGCCGCCGCCGGATACTCGACATGCGGCCGCTCGACTCCCTGCTGATCGGGCTCGCCCAGGCCCTGGCCCTGATCCCAGGGATCTCGCGCTCCGGGACCACGATCTCGGTTGGCAGCGCGAGGAGCTTCGACCCCTTGGAAGCGGCCAGGTACTCGTTCCTGCTCGGGATCCCAGCGGTGACCGGTGCCGGGCTCCTCCAGCTCTATGAGCTCTCCGACAGCGGAGAATTCGAGCCTTACCTGATCCTGGGCATGGTGGTGGCGGGAATTACCGGTTACCTGGCGATCGGCTGGCTGATGTCGATCCTCAAGAGGGCGGGGCTCCTCCCATTTGCGATCTACTGCGTCGCGATCGGCGCCCTCACCGTCATCGTGTTCTGAACGATCATCCCCGGGTTAGGGTCGGGACATGACCGATCCACTGCTCCAGGAGTCGATCGACAAGCGGCCCCACGTCAGAGAGCTCCTCTCTTGGGCCCCCGCCGACTATGAGGCGGTTCGCGACCTCTGGAAGGCGCACTCGAAGGCTGAGGACGCCCGAGACATCGCCGGGCTCATGGCAACACTGACCGAGGACTGCGTCTACGAGCTGGTACAGACCGGCCACCGCTGGGCCGGCCACAGCGGGGCGACCAGGTTCTACCTGGAGCTGCTCTCGGCGTTCCCCGACATCCAGTTCGCCTTGACCAGCATCGTGGTCGGCCCACAGGGCGTCTGCGAGGAGGCTGTGGTCGACGGCACCCATGAGGGCCCATGGCTGGGAACCGAGCCGTCTGGACAGCACCACGTCTGGCGCAACGTGATCTTCTTCCCCTGGAACCCCGAGCAGAAGCTCTTCACCGGGGAGCGGATCTACTCGTTCTTCCCCGCGCTAGAGGACAGTGTCCAGACCCAGATGAACCCCGGGGGATAGGGCTCGCACCCCGCGGATCGCAATCAGCGCCCCCGAAGCGAATGACTCGTAACTGGTCGACATGTGCTCGATGGAGAGCATCTCCCCGGCGTTGGACAGCGCAACCTCCTGTTGTGAGATGAGGCCGGGAAGCCTCAGGGAATGGACCCGCACGCCCTCGACCGTCGCCCCCCGGGCCCCGGGGCTGAGCTCCTTCGACCTGTCGGACGAGGTTCCACCCGCGTCTGCGATCCCCATCGCCGAGGCCAGGGCGGTGCCCGAAGGAGCATCGGGTTTGTCCGAGTGGTGGCGCTCGATGATCTCCACCGCCTCGAAATGAGGAGCCGCCTGGGCGGCGAAGCGCATCATCAGGACCGCTCCGATCGAGAAATTGGGCACTACCAGGCAGGAGGGCCCCTCCTTCCCCCACATCTCCTCGAGTCGTGCCAGGCGCTCCGGGGTGAACCCCGAGGTCCCGACCACCGTCGCGATCCCTGCCGCCCTCCACGCCTCGAGGTTGTCGAAAACGACATCAGGGTGGGCGGTTTCCACCATCACGTCGGCCGAGACCTGTGAAGGATCGCCCTCGACGGTGAGGCCGTGGAGTTCGACCCCTCCTCTGTTCGGATTGAACAGAGCTGACAACTCGAGGTCGTCGGACCCGACAACTGCCTCTGCGATTGGCGTGGCGAGCTTTCCCCCTGCTCCGGAGATCGCGACCCGGATCATGGTCTCAGTTCAGGTCCAGGCTCATCCACAGCGAGTCCTCTGCCAGGAAGCCGTGACGGGTGTAGAAACGGCGGGCACCCTCGTTGTCGCGCTCCGTTTCCAGGGTCAACCGGGTGAGGCCACGCGCCTTCACGTCGTCGAGGATGGCTGCCAGCAACGAGGACCCGACTCCCTCGCCCCGGTCCCGCACGTAGATCTCGTCGATGAGGGCGTCCCGGCCCCCCGACTCGAGGCTGTAGCTCCAGGTGACGACGGCATAACCCAGTGCCCAACCCTCCTCTTCGACCAGGTGGACGACGCCGAGCTCATCGCCATCCAGCAGGGGGCGGAGGGCCGGTTCGACACGAGCCGCGTCGAAGGCGTGGCCGTCGAGCACGCAGAACTCCTTAGAGAGCTCGAGGACGACCGGGAGGTCGGCGCGGCCGGCGCGGCGGATCAATCTCCGGCCAGGGACTCCGCCAGCGACTCCTCGAAGACCTGGAGCGTGGTGGCGACGTCCTCATCGGTGTGGGCGGCGCACACGAACCAAGGCTCGAGGGCATCCGGGCAGGGCATGACGCCCTTCTTGATCATCCGGAACATGATGTCGTCGTATCGCTCCTCATCGTGCTTGCTCACATCACGGAACTCGTCCAGGTCCCCGGGCCCGATGAGCAGGGAGAACATGGACGGGTCGCCGGTTGCCTTTCCTTCGACACCCTTGTCGGCAAGGATCTTCTCCAGCCCTTCCATGAGCGCTTGACCGGTCCGCTGTACCTTGGCCAATGGCTCCCCGGTGCGGAGCAGGTCGAGCGTCGCCCCGGCCGCGGCGGCGGCAATCCCGTTCCCCGAGTAGGTGCCTGCCTGGGCGATCCCTCCCCGCTTCCATCCGTCTGCCACCCAGTCACGGAAAGCGATCGCGGCCACCGGGTATCCGTTGCCCATGGCCTTGGCGTAGGTGCCCATGTCCGGGGTGACCCCAAAACGCTCCTTGGCGCCCCCCAGGGCCACCCGAAACCCGGTCTTGACCTCGTCGAAGATGAGGACGCTCCGGTACTCGTCGCACAGACGGCGGAGCCCTTCGAGAAACCCCGGTTGGGGGAGGATTCCGAAAGCGTTCCCCAACATCGGCTCGACGATCACCGCTGCAATCCGGTGCCCCTCGTCCCTGAACAAGCGCTCCACCATCTCCACGTCGTTGAATGGAAGGGCGCGCACGTAGCTGCGGATTGTCTCCGGGATCCCCGAGCTCGACTGGAGCGGGATCGGGTGCAGTCTCGACCCCAGGCCATCCACGGGCACCCCCGCGGTTGAGAACAGCACGTAGTCATGCATCCCGTGGTACTGCCCCTCGAACTTGAGAACGACGTCACGCCCGGTGACCCCCCGGGCCAACCGCACTGCGTGCATGGTGGCCTCGGTCCCGGTGTTGGTGAACCGCATCAGGTCGGGCCAGGCCAGAGTGTCGACGACCTTTTCGGCGGCCTCGACCTCGCGACGCTGGGTCATTGCAAAGCTGGTCGCCTCCCCGGCGGCATCACGGACCGCGGCCACCACCGAAGGCTCGCCATGGCCCAGGATGATCGGGCCGAAGCCGCACTGATAGTCGATGTAGCGCTTCCCATCCATGTCGATGAGATGTCCGCCCTCGCCGTGATCGATCACGATGGTGTCGTCGGGGCCCCAGTACCGGAATTGGCTCGACACCCCATTGACCAGGACCGCCGAGGCCCGCCGATACCACTCTCTCGTCTTCTCGCCCTGGAGGCTCATCTCTCACTCCTCTTCGAGCGTTGACGGTACCCACTCATGGCCACGAAGTCTCGAATGTGAGAACCCGAACGGGGACTACCGTCGTCGCCATGGCCACCGACCTCAAGCTGTTCCTCGCCGGCGAGTGGACCGAGGGCACGGGCGACGAGCAATACGAAGTGCGCTCCCCCTCGACAGGCGAGCACATCTACAACGTGCCCAAGGCTTCGCCGGCCGACCTCGACCGCGCCGTCGCCGCGGCTCGAGAAGCCACCCACGACATGCGGCATTGGACCGCTTTCGAGAGGGCGGAGTTGTGTCTCCGGATCTACGACCTCTGGCAGGACCGGGTCGACGAGGTGGCTCATATCCTCAGCACCGAGCATGGAAAGCCGTACCACGCAGAGGCGATCGACGACATCGCCGAGTCCGGCGACTACTTCCAGATCGCCGCCGAGGATGTGAAGAGGCTCAAGGGCGAGCTGATCCCAACCACGGCGCGCCACCGCCGAATGTTCACGGTGCGCCGGCCGGTGGGGGTGTGGGTGGCGATCACGCCGTGGAATTTCCCGGTGATGATCCCCATGGAGTACGTGGGGCCTGGCCTCGCCACCGGGAACGCGGTGATCGTCAAGCCGCCCGAGTTCACGTCCTGGGCGCTCCTCGAGATGGCCAAGGTCTTCGAGGAGGCTGGCGTCCCCAAAGGAGCGATCTCGGTCATTCCCGGTGACGGTGACATCGGGACAAGGTTGGTGACCCACGCCGGGGTCGACGCCATCGGGTTCACCGGGTCGTCGGCAACCGGGAAGAAGATTGTGGCTGCCATGGGTCTCAAGCGCTCCATCATGGAGATGTCGGGGAACGGGCCCACGGTCGTGACCTCCGACGCCGACGTCTCCAAGGCTGCTCAGGCCGCCGTCTATGGGGCCTACTACAACGCCGGCCAGGTCTGTGTCGCCACCGAGCGGGTGATCGTCGTCAACGAGGTTCACGACGAGTTCGTCGAGGCGTCCCTGAAGGCCGCCCAGGAGGTCCGTCTGGGCGACCCCTTCGACCCAGCCACCAATATGGGCCCGCTCAACAACGAGCCGACCGCCGCCAAGATGGACCGGCACATCGCCGACGCTGTCGACAAGGGGGCCGAGCTGCTGATGGGCGGAGGTCGGGCAACGGGGTTCCCCACCGACCTCTACTACCAGTTCACGGTTCTCGACAATGTCCCCGAGAGCTCGGAAGTGTCACAAGAGGAATCATTCGGCCCGGTGCTCCCCATCCTCACCGCCAAGGACGATGAGGACGCGGTCGGTGTCGCCAACCGGACTCATCTCGGACTGCAGGCAGCGGTGTTCACCAATGACCTGAGCAAGGCGTTCTGGTATGCCGACCGGATTCGCTCCGGGACCGTCATCGTCAACGACTCGACCGACCTCTGGGAGACCTTCCAGCCGTTCGGTGGCGCCGCCGGCACCGACACCGGTTGGGGTCGGCAGCGGATCGACGAGTTCACCGACCTGCAGACAGTGGTGTTCGTCCTCCGGGAGGAGTAGCCCTACTCCTCCATCGTCATCGACATCCCGGCAAAGCCGCCGCCGAACGCGCCGAGCAGGATCCCGGGCAATAGGGCGGTGGCGAAGGAGTCGAACCAGTCGAGATCGGTTATCAGCCAGACGGCGACGGTGAGGAAGATCAGCACCGTGGGGAGCCCGACGATGACCCCGCGAATGATCGCCTTCCCCATGAGCTCGCTGTGATGTTCCTTCACGGTCGTTCCATCATGCCAGGTCACCGGTCACAGCGGGGGTGGGCCGGGCGACGTTGTCGGCGGGAAGGTGCATGCGACGCACCGCGAGGAGGAATGGGAATCGGATCGCGGATACAACCCCGGCCACCACATAGGCGGTCCCCAGCGAGTAGACGTCAGCCACCCTTCCCAACGCCGGCTGGGCCACGACGCCACCGGCGCTCCCCATCAAGGAGGCGAAGGAGAGGACTGTGGCCCGTTGCTCGGAGGGGATGCAGTCGTTCATGTACGCCTGCTGCATGGGGAAGGCGACAGCGGTCACGAGGGAGGTGACCGTGAGCAGGGCGATGGCCACCCAGAATCCGATCGGGATCTCGAGCATCTCGGCCAGCCCTACCCCGACCAGGGCCAACGACCCGATCACGACCGAGGCCGTCATGACCCCGGTGCGGGTGGCGAAGACCTTGCGAACGAGGCCTACCGAGGATCCCCCCACGATCTGGGCCAGGGCGAAGACTGCGGCCGCTATTCCGGAGAGATAGGTGGCGTTGGGATCTCCGAACAGCTCCAAGAGATACGGCTGGAACGCATAGAACACCCAGATCCCGACCCCGGCCGCGAACGGGGCCGCCAGCATGAACATCCGGACCGGCGGATTGCCGAAGCCATGTCTCACCGAAGCCCGGAGCAGGCTCCGCACCTGCTTTCCCACCGCCACTCCCCGCGCCGGCTCGTAGCCGAGATCGTGCATCCACAGCCAGGCGGCCGCGATCACTGCGCCCAGGAGCAGGGAACGAGCGATGTAGGGAAGGCCGAGACTGACCTGTCCCAGAAAGCCGCCGGCAATGGTGCCGACGAGCATCGCGGCCCCGGTCACCGTCTGCCCCCTCCCAAAGACCGTCTCCTTGCTCCCCTGGAACCCGGTCGCGTCCAGCGCATCCACCAGCCAGGCCTCGGTGGCTCCTGAGAAGAAGGTGAAACCGAGGCCGATGAGTGCGGAGACCAACACCCACCACCAGATGCCGGCCTCGATGTACCAGAGCCCGAGATAGGCGGCCGTGGTCACCAACAGGGTGGCGGCACCGAGGATGAATGAGATTCGACGGCCGAAGGTGTCGGCTACCACCCCGGTGGGAACTTCGAAGATCACCATCCCGGCAGTGAAAGCGGCGTTGGCGACGAAAGCCTCGGTGAGGCTCAACCCGGCGTCGAGCAGGAAGAGGGTGTTGACCCCCCAGATCAGGGATGCGGCAAGCGTTTGGAGCAGGGTCAGGACGATGTAGGTCCGAATCACGCGCTCGGGCGTCATGTCTAACCCTGGTACGGCCACCCAGTTAGCGTACCGATCCGGATGTACACCCCCTACGAGCAGCGGAGGACCGAGATCCCATTCGCCTCCGCGGAGTATCTCTCCTTTGCCTCGAGGACATCCTTCCTCGGCATTCCTGCAGTGACGATGGAGGACATGGGCGACAGCGGGGTGGTGATCCTCGGGGCCCCGTTCGACTGGGGCACCACCTACCGGCCCGGGGCCAGGTTCGGGCCCCGCGCCATCAGGGAGGCTGATTATGGGGCCATGGACGGCTATCGGCCACACCTGCCCACCGGCCTCGATCCCTTCGATGTGCTCGGTGTGGTCGACATCGGAGACGTCTATGTCAGACCCGGCGACCTCGACCTGTCGATCGAGAGGATCGCCGATGTGGTGGAGACGGTCTCCGCAGCGGGCAAGGTGCCGATAGTCCTCGGCGGAGACCACACGATCACCTGGCCAGACGCCATGGGGGTGGCTCGGGTCCACGGATTCGGTGAGGTGGCGCTGATCCATTTCGATGCCCATGCCGACACCGGTTTCATTCAGAACGGATCGCTTCACGGACATGGGACCCCGATGCGAAGGCTCATCGAGTCCGGTGCGGTTCCCGGTCACAGGTTCGTGCAGATCGGCCTCCGCGGATATTGGCCCGAACCCGAGGTGATGCAATGGATGAAGGAGCAGAAGATGCGCTCCTTCCTCATGAACGAAATCGTGGATCGGGGCCTGCCCGAGGTCGTTGATGAAGCCGTTGCCTACTCCCTCGAAGGCGGGGCCAAGGGTGTGTTCATCTCGGTCGACATCGACGTGGTCGACCCGGGGCTGGCGCCGGGGACCGGGACCCCGGAGCCCGGGGGTCTCAACTCACGAGAGTTGCTCGACACGGTTCGCCGCCTGGCCAGAGACCTGAATGTGCTCGGCGCCGATATCGTCGAGGTCTCGCCGCCATACGACGGGCCCGGGGAGCAAACCGCCTACCTGGCGAACCGGGTGGTCCTCGAGGTGCTCAACGGGATGGCGGAGAGGAAATCGGGGAGCGGCTGATCGGAGGAGGCAAAGATCAGCCCCCCTCCCCAGCTGCGCCGGTCCTCCCCACAATGGTCGCTTTGCTCGCTGGGGGGAGAAAATCCGGGTTCTCCCACACGATGAGCGCCGCCCACCCGTCGTCAGACTCGTCCTCGATGTAGTTCTCGAGCATTCCCCGCACCTCGAACCCCTGCGACATCTGGAAGGTGAGCGTGGGGTCGGCCAGCTCTCCGGCGACGACCTTCTCCACGTACTCGTGAATCGACATCTCTCTCTTGTGGTCGAAGTAGCCAGGAAGAGCGCCGCCGGCGATGATCCCCCGCTTTCCCGCGCTCTTGACCAAGGCCTTGCGCACCTCGTAGAGCATCTTGCCGATCCCCCGCCCCCGGTACTCGGGGAGGACCGTCATGTCGGTCCCGTAGTACCACTCGCCATCAGGATCATGGTTCCCGCACTGATGCTCCCCGGTGATCTCGGCAATCGAGTGCTGGGGATGGGCGAAGTCGAAGTCGAGGTAGATGCCGGCGCCCATCCCCACCGGCTTGCCGTCGACCATGGCCACGAAATAGCCCTCGGGAAAGGTCTCGGCGTATGCCCTGATGTCGGTCTCGGACAGCAGGTCATCGGGATTCGCCATCGGGAAGCAGGTGAGCTCGATCTGCTCCAGGGCCGGAGCCATCGCTGCCTCGAGGTTGACGATGGTGACCTCGCTCACAACTGGAAGGTCTCCCAGGGCCGATCCCCGGGGACCCCCCACACCGTCTCCATTCGGCGTTCGGCGGGATACATGGCAACCGCCCCACAGGTGGCCACGGCGTGAGGCTCGGTGGCGCGGCGAGCGATAGCGGGCTCGGCGAAGAACCCTTCCAGGTTGTAAGCCAGGTCCTGTCCTCGCTCCAGCCGGGTCTGGCTGCTGGCGACCAGTTCGGGAGCTCGCTCCGACTCCTCACCCCTGGTGGACGGGTCGAGGCAGTGATTGGTATGGACGAAAGGCTCACCACTCACCCGGGTCACCGTGGTGGACCCCGGCATCGCCTCGATGTTTGCTCCGGCACCATCCGGGCCCATCAAGAGGTAGTTGTGGCCGCCGGCGACGTTGGCCTCGAGGACGGTTTCGATGGCGGCATCGAGATCGGTCTGCTGAAGGGCCTTTCGGACCACGAATGGCCAGGTGACCCCGGGTTTGCCGTAGGCAGTGAGGTTGTTGATGCCGATTGCGATCCCCGCCTCGTTCATCCCGATCTGACCGAGGCAGCCGGCGGTGGTCTGGACCAAGGCCGCCGGGCCAATGATCGGGTCCAACTTGAGGAACAGGACGTAGGCCACCGCCGAGGCATGCATGTCCCAAGTTTGAGCGAGGACCCGCTGCGTCGGGTTGAGCACCGCCGTGCAGTCGTCTTCGACAGGGGCGTCTCCGACGCGGGCCCGGACCACGTCGACGAGATCGGTGAACCCGCCGACGACCACCGCCTGGGCGGGGGTGATTCCCGCGGATTGGGCGAGGGTCTCCATCTCCTCGTAGAGACTCGGTGAGTAGGAGAGGTGGAAAGGAAGGGTGGCTTCGGCCAGCGACAGCACCAGATCGGGGTCTGTCGACCGGCCGGACCAGGTCGCTTCAGCGGAGAGCCCGAGCCGGTCCCCGAGGTAGGACTCGATGAGATCAGCGCAGGTCTCACCATGGGTGCGGCCGAAGTCGGCGGGATCGCCGTAGATCTCGAGGACACGGAGCGGCCCGACGGTCATGCCCAGACGCTACCCGGGAACCGTTGTTCTTTCCGCTTGCGTCCAAGCGCCAAGCCGCAAGGCTGATCAAGAGAGGACGACCATGAAAAGACTGTCATTGATA
>JBIOVB010000078.1:0-6310 GCA_044867525.1 Acidimicrobiia bacterium
GGGAGTGGTGTCGAGCTCGACACCCCAGTGGACCGCGACCACAACCAGGTCGGAGATTGTCGCCGCTTCTCTTACTGCCGCCACCATCGATTCGATGTCGTCGCCGTCGCGCATGCCCGCCACCTCCTCGGTGGCCACCCATGAATCGTTGGGGAAGATGCCCCCAAAACCGAGCACGGCAACCTTCCAGCCCGCGATTTCGAAAATGGCTGGGGCGCCTGCTTCGGCCGCGTCACGACCCGCTCCCACCGGCGCTACTCCGGCATCGATCAGGTTCTCCCTCCCGTCGACCAGCGCCTCCTTGCCGTAGTCGCCCGAGTGGTTGTTGCCGATGTTGGCCACCTCGATGCCGTTGGCCCGGAGCGACGGCAGGGATTCCGGTGGGCAGCGGAAGACGTGGTCCTTGGGCTCGGGAGCACCCATGGCCGATGGAGCGCATTCCAGGTTGATCACCGTGAGGTCGTCCTCCAAGAAAAGCCCTTGGAGCCCGGACCAGGCGTGGTCCCAGCCGTGGGTGGCGAGGACTGGGAGGTAGGCCGGGTCGAGATTGACGTCGCCCGTGCCCTGGATCACCAGCGATCCTCGTGAGGTCGTAGTCGCGACCGTCGAGGTGGTCGTGGGAGGCAACGAAGTCGTGGTGGCCACGGTGGACCCAGGAATGACCGCGGTCGAGGTGTCCTCGGGGATGCTCACCGCAGCACAAGCACAAAGGCCAGCGAGGAGAACCATGGCAAGGGGAGTGCGGAGCAATGCCTGGGGAAGGCTACGGCCGCCCGCTCGCTAACGCTCTCCGACGCCTAGCTTCTTCTCCAGCCTGCGAGATTCGCGTGACATCGTGTAGGAGCCGACCCAGAAGACGAGCCCGGCAAACGCAAGTGTCACCACGAACAGGCCCTGGCCCAGGTACTCCGGTTGTGAGTTCACGATGAAGGCGGCATCGAGGAGCTCGGCGAAACCGAGGATTGCGATCAGCGTCGTGTCCTTGAACAGGCTGATGAACTGACCCACCATGGCCGGGATCGTGGCCCGAAGAGCCTGGGGCAACACGATCCGCCGTGTGGTCGTCAACGCCGACAATCCCACCGCCTGCGCCGCCTCGACCTGACCCCGGGGGACCGCCTGCAGGCCACCACGGACCACCTCGGCGATGTAGGCCGCTTCGAAGAGGACTATGGCGATCAACATCCTGGTGACGAAGCCGGGTCTGAGGTCCCTGGGGAGCAGGAATCCGAGCGCCAGATAGCCGGCGAGGAGAACGGTGATCAGGGGCACCCCGCGCACAAATTCGATGTAGGTCACGGAGAGGGTCCTCACCACCGGCAAGGACGACCTCCGGCCCATCGCCAAGAGCAGGCCGAAGGGAAAGGCGAACACGATGCCTGCAGTGGTCAGAAACAGGTTGAGCTGAAGCCCTCCCCATTCCTCCCAGCCCACACCCCCGAATCCGGCGAGGGCCAGATAGACGGCGACAAGGAAGAGGATGACCCACAACCAGGTCCAGCGCCGAACTCCACGGGAAAGCACCCGCCCCAGGTAGTACGACCCCACGCCTACACCCGCGGCTCCGATGGTGAGGACGATCGGGGTGACGGTGGTGGTCAAGGCCAAGATGACGATCACCAGTGCGATCAAGGGCCAGAAGCGGAGGAGGATCTGGCGAAACGTGGTGGTGGTGAAAGGGAGACCGGCCTCGACTGCCCGGTCCCGTGCTCCTGCGGCAATCGACCCTGCAGTGAGTCCGATGAGGACCGCGATCAGGTAGGTCGCCAGCCAGGGGCGCCACAGCTGGTCGGGCGGGAAATCACCGATCATGAACAGTCGAAGGTTGACAACGATTATCTCGAAATCGGCGCCGAGGAGTGCGGACACAAGAGCGACCAGCGCCCAGGCGATGACTCCGCCCATGATCAGGGTGAGCACCGCGTTGTACCAACTGTTGAACAGGTTCTTCCTCGCCCAGTCCCATGGGTCTCGGGCCGGCTCCACCACCCGCGGTTCCTCGACGACGATCGGTGTCTCAGTCGTCATCTCGTCACCAGCTGAAGTCGGCGATTGACCAGGTTGACGACGAGCGAGATGGTTAGGGAGAAGGCCAGATAGAGCACCATGAGGATCGCGATCATCTGCGGCGCCGGTTGGCCGTTTCCGATCGACTGGAATGTGATCCTCGTCATCTCGGCGTATCCGATGGCGATCCCGAGTGAGGTGTTCTTGGTGAAGTTCAGGTATTGATTGATCACGGGCGGGATGGCGATCCGCATCGCCTGAGGCAGCACCACATGGCGGAGCCGTTGGTATGAGGTGAGAGCAAGCGCATTGGATGCCTCGGTCTGACCGCTGGGAACGGCGAGAATGCTCCCCCGGACGATCTCGGCGACATGGGAGGCCGTGTAGAGGACGAGGGCAACGAGCACGCCGAAATAGGCCGCCAGACCGGTGTAGCCGCCCTCGAGCGAGCGACCGTCGAGGACCGGGCGGGAGAGCCCGATCGGCCCTCCCAGGGCGAAGAACCCGACGAGAGCGAGCAAGAGAAAGACACTCGTGGACCAGAGCAGCCTGTGGTGTGGCTCTCCGGTTCGGTCGAAACGTCGTGTACGCCACCACCAGACGCCGGCGGCGAGGAGAAAGGCGACTCCCAGAATCGCAAGAAAGGGCCCGGAGTTGGGCTGCGCCGTGAATCCGACCACGGCGAGGTAGCGGTTGTTGATGATGATGAAGTTGCCGATGTTGATCGACTCCTGCAGGACCGGGAAACGCAGGATCACCGCATTGGCAGCAAAGAAGATGATGAGTAGTGGTGGAATGTTTCGCAGTAGTTCCACATAGAGCGCGGCGGCTTTAGCCACCAGCCAGTTCGTGGAGAGGCGGGCGATCCCCACCACGATGCCGATGAGGGTGAGAGCGGGGATCCCGACCACGACCAGAGCCAGGGTGTTCTTGACCCCCACGAGTAGACCCCGCCAGATCGGCGCCGACGAACTGAGGTCGGAGCCGGCGATGTCCACTCCGAGAGGTTGGTTGAGGAATTCGAAGTCGGTGGGGAGACCGGCGGCGCGCAGGTTGTTCGTCAGGTTGAACCACAGCACGTAAGCCACGATCGCCACCACTGCTATCGCCAGAACCTGGGCCACGACGCGCCACACGCGCAGGTTGCGCCACCATGGAGGGCGGCTCTGTTGGGTCCCCTCCAAAGCCGTCATCGGATTCCTGACAGGGCCCAGGGGGGTGCCCCCCATCTCAAAGACGGAGGGCACCTCCTGTGCTTTTTCAAATCAGCGATAGGGCGGTGCGTAGAGCAATCCGCCATCGGTCCACAAAGCGTTGAGCTCACGAGGGAGGTCGAGGGGCGTGCCCGGGCCCACATTGCGGTCATAGATCTCGGCGTAGTTGCCAACAGCAGAGATCACCTGAGCCGCAAAGTCGACTGGCAGCCCCAAACCGGGGTCGAAGGGAGCGGTCCCGTCGTCGGTGGTCACCTCGAGCCCCAGGAATCGTCGGATCGAGGCATCGTCGGTGTCGGCGAAGGTGTCGACATTGGTGGAGTCGATCCCGAACTCCTCGGCTTGGATGGTGGCCAGGATGATCCAGTCGACTGCCTGCGCCCACTGCGGATCACCGTCGAGCACTGCCGGCCCCAGTGGCTCCTTGGAGAAGGTCTCCTCGAGGATGACTAGGGCCTCGGGGCCTCCCTGGTCCTCGGGCCATGCAGAGCGCACGCCGGCGAGCTGGGACTTGTCCGAGGTCCATCCATCGCATTGGCCCTCGATGAACGCCGCCTGAATGAGCGGGTTCTCGTCGAATGTGAGCGGGGTGTGTTCAATGCCGGCCATCCTGGTTGCCAGGTTCAGCTCGGTCGTCGTCCCCGACAGCACGCAGATGCTGGTGTCGGTCATTTCGTCGATCGAGGTGAAGCCGCTATCAGCGGACACCATCATCCCCTGCCCGTCGTAGAAGGTGGTCGTTAGGAAGGTCGCCCCGTCGCCGCCATCGCGGCCGGCGGTGTAGGTGGTGTTCCGCACCAGGACGTCGACCTCGCCGGATTGGAGGGCCGGGAATCGTTGCTCGGCGGTGAGGTCGACGAACTCGACGGCCTCGGCGTCGCCAAGGACTCCGGCTGCGATGGCACGACAGAAGTCGATGTCGAATCCGGAATGACTCCCATCGGCTTCTACGAACCCGAACCCGGGCACCGCATTGTTCACGCCGCAGAGAAGGCTGCCCCGGCTCTGCACTTCGGCCAAGAGGCCTCCGGCTGCGGGGCCTTCCGTTGCAGTGGTGGTGGTATCCCCCCCGCCAGAGGTGGTAGTTGAGCCGTTCCCGCCCTCGGTGGTCTCAGGTGTCCCTCCGGGCGTCGTGGTGGTGTCGACCGCCTCGGTACAGGCGGCGAGCACCAACGTCAGGACAGCCAACAACGCCAACAGCTTGCCTGATCTCATGATCTCCTCCTATTGCTTCAGAGTTCAAGAGCCCCGTGCATTAGGCGAAACCTACCCCTGGCGAGCCGATTCGAACCGGGTGCCTGGAGCCTTCAGAGGATCTGGCTGAGGAAGAGCTTGGTCCGGTTCTCGACGGGGTCGGTGAAGAAGTGCTCCGGGGTGCCTACTTCGACGATCTGGCCCTCGGCCATGAAGACCACACGGTCGGCCACCGCCCTGGCGAACCCCATTTCGTGGGTGATCACGATCATGGTCATCCCTCCCTCGGCCAGTTCGATCATCACATCCAGGACCTCTTTGATCATCTCGGGGTCGAGAGCCGAGGTGGGCTCGTCGAACATCATCACCTTGGGACGCATCGCCAGCGATCGGGCGATGGCCACCCGCTGTTGCTGGCCTCCAGAGAGCTGACCGGGGTATTTCCGTGCCTGCTCGGGTATGCCGACCCGCTTCAGTAGGTCCATTCCCTTGGCCTCCGCCTCCGCCTTTGGCTCCTGGCGGACATGTCGGGGCGCCAGAGTGATGTTGTCGAGGACGGTGAGATGGGGGAAGAGGTTGAATTGCTGGAAGACCATCCCGGTCTCCCTGCGCACCTCCTGGATGGCACGCACGTCGTCGGAGAGCTCGATCCCGTCGACGACGATCCGCCCCCGGTCATGCTTCTCCAGGCGATTGATGCAGCGGATCAGGGTCGACTTGCCGGAGCCCGAGGGACCGATGACGACGACAACCTCGCGGAACCCAACGTTGATGTCCACGTTGTTCAACGCTTGGAAGTCGCCGAAGAACTTGTCGACGTCGACGCACTCGATAAAGAGCTCGCCCTTTATCCGGGTGGCGTCGGCATAGCTCTTGGCCCCTGACTCAGTCGTCATCAGGTCCTCTCCCGACCAGCGGTCGGAGCCGGCAATCTTGATACGCTTCAGACCGCTCCAAGAGCATGAAAGGAACCAGATTCATGAAGAGACACACACTATTGATCCTGGGCGTGATTCTCGCCTTCGTACTGGCCGCCTGCGGTGAGGACGGGGGGGCGACGACCACGGCCGGAGACGGTGGGGCGACCACCACGGCCGGGGAGGGTGAGTTCGCCGATCTCGGCGGTGAAACCGTCACCGTCGGCGTGGAGAACGCCTACCTGCCGTTCAACTACATCCCGGTCGGTGAGACCGAAGGTCAGGGTTGGGATTACGACGCCTGGGCTCACATCTGTGAGCAGCTGAACTGCGTCCCTGAGTTCGTGGAGTCGGCATGGCCGGCTGTGATCGATCAGGTCGCAGCCGGTGAGCTCGACACCGCCGCCGACGGGATCTCGATCACCGATGAGCGGAAAGAGGTCGTGGACTACTCCGACCCCTACATGGTGGTGGAGCAGAAGTTCATCGTGCAGCTCGACGACGAGCGATTCGCCACGGCCCAGGACTTCATCGACGACACCGAGGCCACCGTGGCCACCCAGGTCGGCACCACTAACTTCGAGCTAGCCGTTGAGTTGGTGGGTGAGGACCGGGTGCAGGCCTTCGACCAGTTCGGACTGGCCATCCAGGCCCTGATCAACGGTGACGTCGATGCGGTGATCATCGACGACGCCGCAGGTCTCGGTTACATCGGGGAGAACGCAGATGCGATCAAGACCATCAACGATGGCCTTCAGTCCGACCCGTTGGGATTCATCTTCCCCAAGGGCTCGGAGCTGGTGGCGCCGGTGAACGCGGTGATCCAGGCAATGAAGGACGACGGCACGATGCAGGATCTCGGGGTGAAGTTCTTTGGCCCCGACTTCGTCATCACCTACGACGACATCGAGGAAGTCGGCTGAGCGACGGCCGATCTCGAACCGACACACCGGGCTTGGCCGGGCCCGGTGTGTCCCA
>JBIOVB010000079.1:0-26367 GCA_044867525.1 Acidimicrobiia bacterium
GGGTCGACATCTCCGCGCCAGAACGGGCCTTGACCGCAAGAGCTGCTACTCCGAGGGCGCCTCCACAACCTCGAACCGAGGAGCATCGAAACCCTCCTCGATGAAATTGTCATTTTCGGGATTGAGCCCGCTCTGGAAGCCCCAGATCGCCTGCTCCGATTCCACCCATTCGTCGGTGAAGTACACCGAATCGACGAACCAGTCGTTGGGACCGGCCATGTACTCCTGGATGAAGGCCACGTCCTCGGGCTCCTCGACCGCGAAGTGCTGCGGGTAGGTCTCGATGATCTCGGCCTGGTTCTCCTCCCAGAGGCCGATGCCCTGTTGCCAGAGATCGAGGAAGGCCGCGATCTCATCGGGATGCTCGTCGTAGTACTCCTCGGTTGCCGTGAACAGGTTGGACATGATGTGGGCGTCTTCGCTCTCGAAACCAGACACGGTGTTGTAGAGCTGGAACGGCATCTGACCGTCGTACATGGGAACCATCTCCCCTGTGCGCAGATATGAGGCGGCCGCTTCGGGAATGAAGATCCCGGCCACACAGTCCCCGTTGAGCATGTTCTGCGGGTTGACGAAGTGGTCGTTGACGATCAACTCGAAATCACCACCACCGACCCGGAAGTCGATGCCGTGTGCCTCGTTGGCAAATACCGCCCAAAACCCGGTGGCGGATACCGGGCTGGCGACACACAAGGTGGACCCAGGTGGGATGTCCTCCATTGTCTGGTAGCCGGTGTCGGGTGTGGTCATCATCGAGTCCCGTAGCGCGTTGTATTTTCCGAAGCTGACCGTCTGGATGTCGGTCTCCTGCTCGAGCACAGGGACTTCCATGGTGCCCATGGACACGATGTCACCGTGGCCTCCGGCAAAGAAGGTGAACTCGTCCCATGTCGTGCTGGTCACGATCCTGATGTTGTTCTCGATCTCCCAGTCGACCAGGACCCCGGTGTCGTTCATGTAGTCCCAGACCGGGTCGGGGGCGAAGGCGAAGCGAATCACCGAACGCTCGTCACCGTCCTCCCCTCCATCATCGGCGGCGGTTCCACACGCCACGGTCACCATGACAAGCACCGCGGTCAGGGACATCCACATTCTCGATCTCGGTTGCACGCTCTCCTCCCAATTCATCGTTAGGCAGCCCGTGACTCCGGTTGCTCGGAGCTCGACCGGATTCTTGGATCATATATCAGACAATCCATAGTTTGCACTGTGGAATGGGGATGGCGCTTCAGGTGGCGATCAGATCGAGTTCCTCGAACTTCCGGAGCACCTGGGCCTTGGCCACCGCCACCTCCTCCATAGAGGGATCGCGGGGAAATGGGAGGTCGATCTGGAGGTCGTCCTCGAGCCGGCCCCCCTTGGCGAAGACCAGGATGCGATTGGACAGCTCCACGGCCTCACCGACGTCATGGGTCACGAAGAGCACCGTCTTGCGGGTCTGTCGCCACATCTCGTGGAGCTCGCGGCGCAACACGCGTGCGGTGATGGCGTCGAGATGACTGAACGGCTCGTCCATGAACAGCACGTCGGGCTCGATGGAGAAGGCGCGGGCGATCCCAACCCGCTGCTGCATGCCACCGGAGAGCTCGCCGGGGTACTTGTCGAGCTTGTCCCCCAACTGAACCATCTCCAGGTACTTCTGGCAGCGTGCCCGTGTCTCCTCGCTGCGGTCCTTCTGCACGAAGAGGAGATTGTCCATCACCGACCGCCATGGGAGGAGGCGGGCGGCCTGGAACACGTATCCGGGCTCGGCGTCTCGGCTGTCTTGGGTGATGGCGACGGTCCCTGAACTCGGGGTCTCGATCCCGCTCAGGATGTTGAGCAGAGTCGACTTGCCGCAGCCCGAGGGGCCGACGATGGAAACGAAGACGTGACCGGCCACTTCCATGTTGACGTCCTCAAGGGCCACCACCCGGTCCTCACCGACCCCGAACTCCTTGTGCAGGTTCGTCACCTTGATCTCAGCCATCCGTCGACCTTGCCTCCCTGCCCTCGACCGGTACCACTTCCTCGATCTGACTCTCCTGGACGAGGAAACCCTCCTGGGTCACCGCGCCGAGGTCGCCTTCCGCCATCTGGACCGCATTGAGTTGCGGCCGCCACTTGAACGCCTTCTTGGCGAGGGGGTCGAACACCAGCTTCTCCAAGGTCATAGCGAAGATGATGAAGAAGAAGGCGTATCCGATCACGCCCTTGGCCCGATTGGCGTCCCACCAGAATTTGATGGTCCAGCCCATGCCCTCGCCGGCAGCGAACACCTCGGTGATAACCAGTCCCTTCCACCCGATGGCATAGGCGTAGCGGAGGGCGGCAAAGAAGAACGGCATCATGGAGGGCACCAGCACATGCCTGGTGATCTTGTTCTGGGGGACCTCGAAGGCACGGGCCATGTCGAACAACTCACGTGGAGTGTTCCGCACTCCCTCACGTACGTTGATGATGACAAAGGGAATCCCGGTCAGGATCACGGCCAGGATCGGCCCCCAGTTGCCCTGCCCAAGCGCCAAGCCGAGAAATAGGGCCCAGACGAGTGCGGGCATGGCGAGGAGCGCCATCACCCAATCGTGGAAGAAGGCGTCGACTGACTTGGAAATCCCCATGGCCAGGCCGATCACGGTGCCCAGGAGCATCGCCACGACGAACCCAACGGTGAGGCGCAGCATCGAGATCCCGAATTGGACATAGACATTCTCGGCGACGCTGCTGTACCTGACCCCGCTGGTGAGTGTGACTTCCTCCCACATGAACTCGAGCACCTCCCCCGGTGTGGGGAAGATCCGGGAGTCGATCAGGTAGTAGGTCAGGTACCAAACCCCGAGGACGACGACTGGGAACAGAAGGCGCGCAGTCCGCGGCGACTTGAATACCCGCCGCAGGCCCGAATCCCTCGAAGGCGCTCGGGTGACCAGGGTCGCCATCAGACGGTCACCTCCGATCTCCAGCGGAAGAACTTGTTCTCATATCGCTGCAGCACCAGTTTCTCGAGGATCAGTGCGAAAACGAGGAATGTCAAAGCCCAGGTGAACAACTCGTTCATCCTGAACAACGTGTAAGCAATCCTCATCTCGAACCCGATCCCCTCGTTCGCCGAGAACACCTCGGTGAGGACGGTGACCTTCCATGCGATCGAGAACCCGAATCGGAGGGCGGTGAAGAAGAAGGGGGCGAGGAAGGGGATCACGATGTCCCGCTGCCGTCGGGACGTGGTGACTCCGAAGGCTCGGGACATGTCGATCAGATCCTTGGGCAGAGCTCTGATCCCTTCGGCAATGTTCACCGTGACCAAGGCGAACGTGGTGAGGACGATGGCAAAGATCCACCCCAACGGTTTGAAGCCCCAGATCACCAGCCCGGTCAGCGCCCAGATCAATGCCGGTGAGACCAGGCTGATAGTGGTTGCGTCCTTGAAGAATCCCTCGAACCAGGCGTTCTGGGTGAGGATTCCGATCAATGCGCCGACCAGGAACGAGATTCCAAAGCCAATTCCGATCCGGGTCAGAGTCGCGGCATAACTGGAGAAGAACCGGCCGCTTTCGATGAGCTCGGGGACGGTCTCGATCACCTGGATCGGGCCGGGAATCAGCTTCTCGCCGACGATCTGTGAGGCCAATTGCCAGGCGGCGAGAAAAACCACGTATCCGGCGATCCGCCAGATCCACCTCCGCCTGATGTCGCGCTTTCGAAGTGCGATCAGACGCTCTTCCTCTGCGGAGCGGGGAGCCGGGGCCTTCTCCTGGGTTGCTGTCGCCATCGTTCCTTGAGTCAGGTCAGGGAGAGCGGGTGGGCAACGCCCTCCCGCTCTCCGATCCTACGTCCGCTCAGGGGGCCGCCACCACCTCGAACCGTGGCTCCTCGAATCCGGCCTCGATGTAGTTGTCGTTCTCCGGGTTGAGCTCGGTCATGAACTTCCAGATGTTCTTCTCTGCCTCCACCCATTCCTCGGTGAGGTACACGGAGTCGACAAACCAGTCGTTCTCTCCGGCCATGAACTCCTGAATGTATTCCACGTCCTCGGGTTCCTCGACGGAGAAATGCTGCGGATAGGTCGCAATGATCTCAGCCTGGTTCTCGTTCCAGAGCCCGATCCCACGCTCCCAAAGGTCGAGGAACGCCGCCGCCAGCTCGGGGCTCGCCTCGTAGAACTCCTCGGTCGCGGTGAACAGGTTGGACATGACATGCATCTCGTCGCTCTCGATACCGGAGAAGGTGTTGTAGAGCTGGAAGGGCATTAGCCCGTCCTCCATGAGCACCAATTCGCCGGTCCGGAGGTAGGGCGCGGCCGCTTCGGGGATGATCACCGCCGCCTCGCAGTCGCCGTTGAGCAGGTTCTGCGGGTTCACGAAGTGATCATTCACGATCAGGTTGTAGTCCCCGCCGCCGACCCGATAGTCGATGCCGTACAACTCATTCATGGCCACGGTCCAGAATCCGGTGTTCGAGACCGGGCTGCTCACACAGATGCTCGAGCCTGGAGGGACGTCTTCGAGCGTCTCATAGCCGGTGTCGGACCGTGTCATCATCGGCGACCGCTGCGCGTTGTACTTGCCGAAGCTCACCGTCTTGATCTCGGTCTCCTGCTCCAGCACCGGCAGCTCCTGAGTTCCCATTGACACGATGTCGCCATGACCACCGGCGAAGAAAGTGAACTCATCCCAGGTCGAGCTGGTGACGATCCGGACGTTGTGATCCTCCTCCCACTCGACGATCACACCGTTGTCGTTCATGTAGTCCCACACCGGGTCCGGGGCGAAGGCGAAGCGGATCACCGACCGCTCGTCACCACCATCGTCCTCACCGGTGGTTCCGCATGCTGCGGCCACAACGGCCAGCATTGCAGTCAGCGAAACCCACCACCATTTCGATCTCGGTCGCACATTTCCTCCCGATTCCTCGCCAGTGGTATGCCGTCCGGCCCCGGGCCAGACCTTGGGCAGATCATATATCAGACAATCCATACTTTGCACAGCCAACCGTAGAGTTCTCTCATGAGCCCCATCATCCTTCGGATTCGGGGTCTCGGTTTCGGATACGGGACGGAAGGACCGAGGACCGAAGTTCTCGCCGACCTCGACCTCGAGATCACCAGGGGAAGCGTTCATGCCATCGTCGGGCCCAATGGCTGTGGCAAGACGACATTGCTGCGCCTGATCGCAGGACTGGAGAAACCGGCCGCGGGAAGCGTCGAGTTCCTGGGTGCGACCGACCACGAGAACCGAATTGCCCTCGTCTTCCAGAACCCGCGGCTCATCCCCTGGTGGAACGTGGAGCGCAACATCGCTATCGGCGCCGAATTCACCGACAAGCCCCGGGTCCTCTATCGCAAGGTTCGCGATTTCAACACTCGAAGGGTGGGACTCGACGCGGTCGGGGATCGTTCCCCTCATGAGCTGTCTCTCGGGCAGCAGACCATCGCCGGACTGGGGAGGGGTTTGGCTCATGACGCCGAAATCCTGTTACTCGACGAACCGTTCGCCCACCTCGACGCCATCACCCGACAACGGTTCTACGAAGAGTTCGAGACCCATTGGCAGCTCGACCCCCGCACCGTGGTTCTCGTCACCCACAATGTGGACGAAGCGGTGACCCTCTCCGATCGTGTCTCGGTGATGGGCCGAGGGCCAGGCCCGTTGATCGACACCATCGATGTCGACGCCGACCGACCACGAGTCGGGATCTCACCGGCACACGCGGGCATCCGGACGGCGACGGCTTGGGTCTGGGACGCGTTGGAGAGATCGGATAGATGAGAGTGATCGGAGGTGGACGGCGATGACCGAGGTCGGATTCGTGGGGCTGGGTCGGATGGGAGGGGCAATGGCCCGTCGTCTGGTCGAGGCCGGGCACCGGGTCATCGGTGTGGACCCGTCGCCGGCAGCCAGGGAGGGCGCAGCAGGGTTCGGAGTGGTGACGACGGACGACATCTCTGAGGTCTTCGGCGCCACGGTGATCATGAGCTCGCTTCCCGACACCCCGGACGCGGAGGAGGTCTATTTGGGCGGGTTGATCGACATGATGGCGCCGGGGTCGATCTGCCTCGACCTGTCCACGATCGATGTCGAGACGTCGCGTCGGATCGCTTCAGCTGCCCTGGCACGGGGCATCCACTACCTCGACTGCCCGGTTTCCGGCACCTCGGTGCACGCGGAGGCCGGCACCCTTGCGATCATGGTTGGTGGCGATGCCGCGGCTTTGGAGCTGGCTCGCCCATTTCTCGAGCCGTTGGCGAGCTCGATACACCACCTCGGACCGAACGGCGCAGGGCTGGAGATGAAGCTGATCGCGAATCGCCTGCTGACAGCCCACCTGGTCGCAATCGGAGAAGCCATTCTCGAAATCGAGAGCGCGGGCCTTGACCCCGCGGCCTGCCTCGAGCTCTTGAAGGCGGGCGCGGTCCCCAGGCTTCTCGACTACAAGGCGGAACCGATGTCGCGGCGGGATCACAGTCCGCTCTTCACCGTCGACCTGATGTGTAAGGACCTGGCTCTGGCCGACCTGCAAGGACCGGCGGGAGCGGTGACCGGCGTCGCGGTCGAGGCGATGAGACGCGCCCAGGAACGAGGTCATGGACCGGATGACGTCAGCTCGGTGATCGAGGTACTGGCCTAGATCCTGAGCAGTCGCGCCGCGTTTCCCCCAACGATCGCGGCGTGCTGTTCGGTGCTCAGGCCCGCTTCCGCCAGGAAGCCGAGGGGATCGGTTGGTCCCATGTCGAAGGGATAGTCGGTTCCCATCAGCACTCGGTCCGAACCGAATTCGTCGACCAGATACTCGACAGCCGTCGGTGAGAAAACAGTCGTGTCGAAGTAGAGCCGATGGAGATACTCGCTCGGTGGGCGGGGGATGTGACGACGGGTCTCGGGACGCACCTTGAACGCATGGTCGGTCCGCGCGAAGTAGAAGGGGAGATAGCCGCCGCCATGTACTACCAACATCCGAAGGTTGGGAAACCGCTCCCATACCCCGCCGAGGATCATTCGGGACACGGCAACCGTCGAGGCGAGTGGCATGCACACCACGTTGATCAAGTAGTAGTCGTCCATGCGCCGCGGCTCGGTCCAACCATGAGGGTGGAGGATGACCAGCATCTCCATCTCCTCGGCCTTGTCCCAGATCGTGTCGAAGCGGCGGTCGTCGAGGTCGAGACCGTTGACGTCGGCGTTGATCTCGAAGCCATTCATGCCTAGGTCACGATTCACCCGCTTCATCTCGGACGCCGCCGCCGAGGGGTGATCCATGGGAAGGTTGGCGATGCCCACAAATCGTCCCGGCCGTTCCGTGACCATCTCCGCGATCCGATCGTTCTGCTCGGCTGCCACCCTGGGACCGGTCTCGGCATCGAGCCAGTAGAAGTACTGGGGTGGGGCGATCGACAACGCCTGGATGTCGATTCCCTGGAGGTCCATGTCCCGGATCCGGGTATCCGGATCGACGAATTGCGCGGTCTGGGTTGCCCGCAACTCGCGGTTGTAACGGGTGCTCTCTTCGGGCTGAACCTGCATCCGGGGGTCGTACTCGGGTCGGAAATGAGGAGCGGCAAGCGCCGCCGCCGCAGGAACTTCGACGTGGGTGTGGATGTCGATCGTGGGATAGGGCGGTTTGGGGGCCGTCGAGGGCTCCCAACGCGGGCCGAGCTCGGGCCACCACTCTCCCCGGGCCGGATCCGTGGTCACTGGCTCAATATATTGCAGGGACCGCTCACTTCACTGTCTGATACAGCGTGCAAAATGCAGGATCTACCATCGCCCGGTGCGTGTGGCCAACTTCGACCTCCATGGAGAGCGACATGTCGGTGTCGTCGATGACGGCTTCGTCTCCGACCTCTGCGCTACAGATTTCTGCCGCAACACCGTGGACCTGATCGAGCATTGGGAAAGGGCAGGTGTCGAACAGGCATTGCAGGGGGCACCCCAGATATCGATGGACGACGTCCGGCTGATGGCCCCCCTCGTCCCCCGGAAGAACATCTTCGCGGTTGGGCGCAATTACCGCGAACACGCCAAGGAGTTCTCCAACTCCGGATTCGATGCCTCGGAGCGAAGCGTGGTACCCGATCACCCGGTGTTCTTCACCAAGGCACCAACTTCCGTGATAGGGCCCGGCGAGCCAATCGTGCTCGCCAACGACCCGACCGGAACCACCGACTACGAGGGGGAGCTGGCTGTGGTGATCGGGAAAGCGGCGAAGCGCGTCCGGCCCGAGAGCGCGGAACAGCATGTTTTTGGATGGACGATCATCAACGATGTCACCGCCCGCGACCTGCAAAAGCGCCATGTCCAGTGGTTCGTCGGCAAGAGCCCGGACACCTTCTGCCCGATGGGTCCCTGGATCACGACTGTCGACGAGCTGGCCGACATCGGTTCGTCATGGCTCCGGACCCGGGTCAACGGCGAGGTCCGCCAGGAGTCGCCAATCAGTGACATGTTGGTGGGCGTCGGCGACTTGATCGCCACACTCTCCGCGGTCCTGACACTCGAGCCCGGCGATGTGATCGCCACCGGGACCGGGCCCGGGGTGGGGATCGGGTTCGACCCGCCTCGATATCTGGCTGCTGGCGACGTGGTCGAGGTATCTGTGGACGGGATCGGGGTTTTGAGCAATCCAGTGATGTGAGAGGAGAATTGAGGATATGGATGACAGAGGCGTCGGCTCGATGAGCCAGGTCGTGAGCCAGTCGGGACGGCCACGGACCGCCACCGATTACGTGTCGGAATCGCTACGTCGATCGATTCTCAACGGAGATCTTGCCAGCGGCACCCGGCTCAGCCTTGCCGAAGTGGCATCGTCCTTCGACGTGAGCACCACTCCGGTTAGGGAGGCGCTCCGTGAGCTGTCCTTCGAAGGACTGGTCACCATCGACAGCTACCGCGGCGGAGTGGTCAGCGCGGTCACCCGTAAGGACGTCGAAGAGATCGTCCGCATCAGGCAGCTGTTGGAGCCGACCGCGGCGCGGGAGGCGGTTGCTGGGATGACCCCCGAAATCCTGGCAGAAGCGGAGGCCATCCTCGCCGAGATGGCGGCATCGGACAGTTGGGGCGTCTGGGTCCATGGAAACCGCGCCTTCCACCAGAAGATCTACGAAGCTTCGTCGTCTCGCAGACTCGTGGCCGTGATCAACGGGCTGCAGAGCACCCAGGTGCTATTCGTCAGCGCCACGCTGCGCAAAAGCCCCGGGCTCAAAGAGACCGCAACCAAGGATCACATCGACATGGTCTCCGCCATCCGGGATGGGGATGCCGAGCGCCTCGTAGAGATCACTCTCCGCCACCTCACCATCCCAATCCGGGACTGACCATGGCCGAGGCCCCCGCCTGCCGACCTCCTGTGAAGGAGACGCGTCGGGCACGCCTCGTCGTCCCTTCCAACTCGGTCGACTGCCACACTCATGTGTTCCCACCCGGCTATCCCCTATCTCCAAACCGTGGTTACACACCACCGCACTCCACCTTGGAGGACATGCTCGCGATGCATGCGATGCTGGGAATCGAACAGGTGGTGTTCACCCAGCCCTCGGTGTACGGGACCGACAACTCGGCCATCCTCGACGCGGTGGCGCGAATCCCGGACCGGGCCCGGGCGGTGGTGGCGATCGACTCGTCGCTTGCCGACGAAGATCTGGCCGAGCTCGACCGAAACGGCGCTCGCGGGATCCGTCTCAACCTCGACAATGTCGGAGGGATGCCGGTGGCGCCCGATGAGGTCCCGTCGCTGGCCGCCCGCGTAGCGGAACTGGGATGGCACGTCGAGTTTCTCTTCGCAGGGAGCGACCTGCCTGAGCTCGTTCCTCTGCTTCGCAGGCTGAGTGTGCCCATCGTCATCGGGCATTTTGGCTACATGCCGGCCTCGGAAGGGACCGGCTACCCGCCCTTCCGCGACCTGCTGGCACTGGTTGGGGAGGGCAACACCTGGGTCAAACTGTCTGCTCCGAACCGCTTGGGCGCCGGGGATCTCCCCCCGTGGCCGGAGGTGATTCCGCTCGCCCGGGCCCTGATATCGGCCGCGCCGGAGCGGATGCTCTGGGCCAGCGACTGGCCCCACCCCAACAAGTTCGGCGATCAGCCAAACGACGCCGACCTCCTCGAGCAATTGGAGCTGTGGGCGCCGGATGAGGCGATTCGCCGGCAGATCCTCGTGGACAATCCGCGCGCCCTCTATCGGTTCTCATGAGTGATTCGCCAATGGCCGTGATCGGCCTCGGCCTCATGGGCTCGCGCATGGCCACCAGACTCCTCGCCGCGGGACACGAACTTCGCGGTTTCGACCCCGACCCCGACCGGCTGGCCGAGTTCGCGGGCGGCGGCGGGGTGGCCACTGCTTCCCCCGCTGAGGCAGTCGAAGGGTGCTGGGCGGCGCTGCTTTCGCTTCCCAACTCCGAAGTATCCCGAGAGGTCTGTTTGGGCACCGACGGAATCGGCGGGGGCGGCGCCCACTCCCTCCTGATCTATGACACGACCACCGGATGGCCCGATGACGCGGTCGAGATCGCAGCGGCCATGGCGCCGCAGGGCATCGTCTACGCCGACACCACGGTGAGCGGGAACGGTGAGCTCGCCGGGCGAGGCGAGCTGGTGGTGATGATGGGCGGTCCTGAAGACGCCTTTGATCGGGGGTCGGCCATCTTCGGGGCGATCGCCCGATCCAGTCATCACGTCGGACCGGTTGGCGCCGGAGCGCGTATGAAGCTCATCGTCAATCACGTCCTCGCCATCCATCGCATGGCCCTAGCCGAGGCCCTGGTCGTGGCCGAGCTCGCCGGGATGGACCTCGACCGCACTCTCGATGTCCTCAAGGATGGCCTCGCCTATTCGAGGGCCATGGACGCCTGGGGTGCCCGGATGGTCGAGGCCGATCATGAGAGGCCGTTCTCCCGGCTTCGACAGAGCCTCAAGGACTCACGGCTGATCGTGGACCATGGTCTGGACCTGGGAGCAACCATGGACCTGGCCCAGGTGGTGAAGGCAGCGCTGTCGGAAGGCGACGACACGGGGCTCGGCGAGCTCGACAACTCAGTCGTGGTCGAGGTGATTCGACGCCGGGCCGGAATCGGACGCCTTCCTTGAGCGGAGACCGCCCTGAAGATTGGGTCGCGGCCTGGTCGCCGACGTCTGCCGTTCGCCCGAGAACAGTCACCCTCGACATTCACAGCCATCTCATGGTCCCGGAGTCCGAGACTTTGGCCCGGCCTCGTTTCCGGCCTGAGGACGACCCTCGAACCTTGTACTCCTCGACGCTCACCAATGACCTCAACCGCGATTACTACCGCCTGGCCAACGACAAGTACAACGATGCCCACACCCGCATCTCCGACATGGACGCAATGGGGATCGATGTCCAGGTGGTTGCCCTCACCCCGTTCCAATACTTCTACTGGGCCGACGAGAAGCTCGCCCCTCGCCTCGCCGCCATCCAGAACAACCGCATCGCCGAGGTGGTCGCATCGCATCCGCGGAGGTTCATCGGCGCCGGGACCCTGCCCCTGGCTCACCCCGCAGCTGCGGTGATCGAGGCCAGGCGAATTGCCGACCTCGGGTTTCCCGCGGTGGAGATCGGAGCTGATGTCCGCGGTGCGGACCTCGACGACCGGGGCCTCGACCCGGTATGGGCGGTACTGGAGGAGTTGGGGCTGGTCGTCATCCTCCATCCCGCCGGCTTCACCGAGGCCCGCCGCCTCACCGATTATTACCTGGTGAACGTGATCGGGATGCCGCTCGCAACCACCGTCGCCGTCACCCGGATGATCCTGGCAGGAGTGTTCGAGAGATTTCCGGGGTTGGAGATGGTCCTGGTCCACGGTGGGGGCTACCTGGCCTCCTACTCGGCCCGGACCGACCATGCCTTTCGACATCGGCCGGAGTTGAGGGAGCACATCGATCGACTTCCGTCCGAGTATCTGTCGAGGCTCTATTTCGACATCGCGGTCTTCGACCCGGTCCTGGTCCGATCCCTGGTCGCCCGGTATGGCGCGGACCGGGTGCTGCTCGGCACCGACTATCCCTTCGATATGGGTCTTACCGACCCCCTTGCCCTCCTCGCCGAGACAGGTCTCGATCCCATCTCCCAGGGCCAGATCGCAGGGCTCAATGCAGCCCGCCTGCTCGGCTCAGACTCGCGATGACTTGGGACGGCGCCCAGTGATCATATATTGTGCATGATGTGAAAGAGGGAACAGGGTCACTGTGAACAGAGGCCGGGTCATCGACATCCATTGCCACCGGGAGTGCGCTGCTTCGGCCGCAATGGTCAAACCCGAGGCCGACCGGTTGGGAAGGGCTCCACTCCAGTTTGGGAGCGAACTGACCCGAGAGGTGAATCGGAAACAGCTCATCGACATCCGACCCAAGATGGAATCGATCGAGACCAGACTCGCCGATATGGACATCATGGGAGTCGACGTCCAAGCGATAAGCCTCTCCCCGTATCAGCTGTTCCACTGGGTGGATGGCGACCTCGGCGGCCGGGCGTTCCGGGTGGCGAACGACGACCTGGCGCAACTCGTCAGCGAGCATCCCGATCGACTGATCGGATTGGGGGCGCTGCCGATGCAGGACGCCGGGCTCGCCATCGAGGAGCTGCGGCGCTGTTCGGAGGAGTTGGGGTTTCCAGGGATCGAATCCGCGACCCATATCGAAGGCGAGGAGCTGTCCAGCCCCCGTCTGGAGCCGCTCTGGGAGGCTGTCGAGGAGTTGGGAATGGTGGTAGTCATCCACCCCACCAATTTCACCCAGACCCAGCGGTTCCAGGATCACTATTTCCTCAACACCATCGGGCATCCACTGGAGGAGACGATCTGTGCCGGGCGCCTCATCTTCGACGGCGTGATGGAGCGCCATCCCGGTCTGAAGATCGTCTTCTCCCATGGTGGTGGCTACCTCCCCGCCTACGCCGGTCGTTTCGACCATGCGTACCACGCACGAGAGGACGTCCGCCATGGCCTCTCCAAGCCTCCCAGTGAGTACCTGCGCATGTTCTACTTCGACACCATGGTCTTCGAGCCCGACCAACTCGGCTTCCTCATCGAGAAATACGGCGCCGACCACGTCCTGCTCGGAACCGACTATCCCTACGACATGGGTGAGACCGACCCTCTGGGCCTGGTCAACAAGGTGAGCGGTCTCTTCGAGGACGACATCGACCTCATCTTCGGAGGCAATGCCGCCCGACTCCTCGGTGTCGAGCGATGAGGGAAGGGATCGGGCTGGCCGTCATCGGTTGTGGGACCGTGGGCCGGATCCGGGCCGCCCTCGCCCGTGAGCATCCGGCCGTGGAATGGCTTGGGCTCTGCGACATCGACGCCGACACCGCCAAGACCCTGGGTCACGACACCAACGCCGAGCTGGTGACCACGGATATCGACGAGTTGTTGGCAAGTCCCGAGATAGACGCAGTCATCATCGCCACCGACGAGAACGAACACGTGGGCCCGGTCCTGGCCGCAGTCGACTTGCGAAAGCCACTGTTCATCGAGAAGCCCCTGGCTACCAACCCGGTGGATTCGGCACGAGTGCTCGCCGCGATCGAGGGAGCCGGGGTCGATGCAGTGATGGGTTACACCCAACGTTTCCGCCGCCGATTCCAAACCGTGAAGCAGAGGATTCGTGACGGCCAGATCGGTGAGGTGACCAGTGTCGTCACCCGGGCCTTCATGAACCGGATGGTGCCCGACGCCACATTGCGCAAGACCCCGGATCGCTCCAACCTGACGCCGATGGTGGTCTCGGGGACCCACAGCTTGGACATGTGCTTGTGGCTGATGGAGCCAAAGTCGCCCGTGGAGGTGTATGCCCGCTCGGTGGACCACACCCTGCGCGACATGGGGACCAAGGACGCCACCTTCGGGGTCTTCACGATGGACGATGGGACCATATGGAGCATGAACATCAGTTGGGCGCTGCCCACGGTATGGCCTGGCGCCGTCTACGGGCTCGAGATAGGAATCGTCGGGACCAAGGGCGTGATCGACATCGAGGACACCCATCGTGACGTGGTCCTCGCCACCGAGGTACCGCAACCCGCCGGCTATACGTCCAAGGGCTACGAGCCCGATACCTCTCGTTATGTCGACTTCATCGGCAGTTACCCCCCGGGCGACGTCTCCGATGGCCTGTTGTGGGGGCCGATGCGCGAGGAGACAATGTCTTGGTTCAATCGGCTGACCATGGGGATCAGAACCCCGCACGCCACCGCCGCCGACGGTCACCGCAACCTGTTGTTGACCATGGCCATGGACCTCTCTTCGAGGACCGGGCGCCCGGTGGAGCTTCCGATCGAGCCCGAAGCGCTTCTCTGAAAGGACGGAACATGGACCCCTTGAACGTCGGCGTGATCGGGACCGGGTGGTGCGGTGGGATCCGGGCCGTCGCCTCCGCGAACAGCGCCATGGTCGGCAAACTCCACATCGCCGAGATCAGACCCGACCGGCTGGCCGAGGTGCAAGCGATGACCGGGGCCGAAACCGCCACTCTGGATTGGGAGGACCTGGTCGCCGACCCCGAGATCGGCGTCCTGATGATCTCGGCGACTCCGGAGACCACCCACTACCCGATGGCCAAGGCCGCCCTGGCCGCCGGGAAGCACGTGCTATTGGAGAAGCCGATCGCGATCACCCTCGAGGAGGCCGACGAGTTGATCGATCTCGCCGAGGCCCAGGGTGTGAAGTTCACCATCGGCTATTCGCAACGCTTCAACCCCAAGCAGGCGCTGATCAAGCGCAGTCTCGACCAAGGCGCACTGGGCAATCCGGTGAGCATCCTCGTCAGCCGACACATCACCAGGTCCCTGGGGGCCAAGATCGGGGCCAGGACCAAACTCTCCCCAGCGGCGATGGAGGCCACCCACGACATCGACTTCGCGTTGTGGTGCCTGGAGCCCCGCCGGGCGGTTCGGGTGTACTCCCAGGTGGCGTGGGGAGCCCGGGAGAAGGAACACGGTGTCCCCGACACCCAATTCATGATCGTCACCATGGACGACGGGGTGACCCTGACCATTGGATCCGGATGGTCACTCCCTCCGGGATATCCCAACTTCTCGGCGACCTGGATCGAGTTCATCGGCACCGAGGGGGCTGTGATCATCGACGACAGCCACAAGGACATCGTGCTCAACACCGTCGATCGTGGGGTCGAGTTTCCCCTCTCCACGATGCCCGGTGAGTACGTGGATCATGTCTATGCCGGGCCTATGGAACGAGAGACCACCCACTTCCTGGAGGCCGTCTACCACGACCGTCCGGTGATGGTCGAGCCCCGGCTCGCCCGCCAGACCATGGAGATATACCTCGCAGCCGACCTGTCGGTTGAACGAGGGCAGGTGGTCGACCTTCCGCTCGACCGAGCCGCCCTCGCCCTCACAGTGGCGACCGCGGTCGAGGGTTGACCGGGTTGGTCGCGCGCTAGCCGGCCGGCGAGATCCGGAGGAGTGGGATCACCCGGTGGGTGGCCGCCTGGTAGTCGGCAAATTGGGGGGCGGAAGCTACGACCACCGATTCCCAAAGCCGGTCGCGCTCCTCGCCTTCGATGGGCTCCGCGGTTGCCGGGTAGAGGTCGGCATTGCGGCGCACCCATACCCTGGGGTCGGCCAAGACGTTGCGATACCAGTCGGGGTGACGTGGCGAGCCCCGATATGAGGCAGCAACGACCAGGTCGTCACCGACCTCGAAGAAACGGACCGGGGTGCGGCGGATCTCACCGGTGAGCCGGCCGGTGGTGTAGAGCAGGATCAACCTCCCGGCTGCGGGGTGGTCCACGCTTGCCCCGTCGCTCTCCAGATACTGGCGGGAGTGCTCGGCGGCGTGAGGTTGGGCACTGTCCGTAGCCCGAGCTTCGATTGATGCGTCGACCATGGTCCGAACCTAGTAGCCCACTCCACGCTCGTTCCCGGCAGGTGATTCGCCGGAGCGGCCGGGCCGGGATCGGGGCCTCGCCGTCGTGGCGCGGCGGGAAATGACCCGGGCCGAAGCGAAGCAGAGGGCGGCGATGGCGGCCAAGGTGCCGACGAAAGCCCATGCCGTGGGGTAGGCCGATCGCTCGGCGAGCAGCCCCACCACCAGCGGCCCGATCAGAGTGCCGGTCAGGTTCCCGGTGAGCACATATCCGGAGGCCCGGGCCGGGTAGTCCGGATAGCTGTGCACCACCGTGTAGAAGAAGACACCGGGCCAGCCCCAGGCTCCGAGCACCGCCACCGGCATCGCCACCAGGTAGACAGATGGCGAGGTGGCGCCGATCAGGACGAAGGCCCCGACTGCCCCGGCGCCCATGAGAAGCGCCATCTCAAGATGGCCGCTACTCCCGTTGCTATCGATGAGCCATCCGGCACCGATCCGTACCGCCACCACCAGGATCGAACAAGCGGCGAGGACGGCACCGGCCGCCGCTTCACCGATCCCGATCTCGACCGCCGAAGGCACCATGAACAAGGAGAGCGAGTTCCCGGCGGCGCCACCACAGATCCCGCCGATGGCAAGCAGGATCAGTGATCGCGGAATCCTGATCCGGGTGCTTTGGCGCGACTCGCTGCGAGTCACTGCCCAGTTCGGGGTCGACAACGCCAGGATGAGCGCAAGAACGCCGCCGAGTACGAACGCCCATCGCCAGCCGAATGTGAGCCCGATCAATGGGATGGACACCCCGGCTAGCAGGCTGGCCATGGGCACCGACGCTTGCTTGGCGCCGAACCCCAGGCCCTGCCGACGCGGAGACACACCGTCGAATATCGCGAGGTTGGACGACACCTGCATGAAGGCGTTGCCGATCCCCGCCACCGCCGTGGCTATGGGCAACATCCACCAGACCACGGACGAGGCGGCAACCACCGAGGCGGCGACCACGAGGAGGGAGCCGACGCGTAAGCCGCGGCCGGGGCCGATCCGGGCAACAGTCCGCCCCGCCGGCGTCGACGCAAGTGCCGCGCAGCCGAAGAAGGTGGCGGTAGCCAGCCCGAGGCGAGCGGCACCGAAGCCGAGCTCGCGATCGAGTTGGATGATCTGGGCGCTGACCAGGAACAAGGTCAGGACCCCGGTGGCGGTGTAGACCACGGCAGCGACCATCGGCCTCTTGATCAGGGTCGAGCGCAGCGGGTTGGTTCGGTCCCGACCTATCACCGCACCGCTGCTGCCATCACTCACATCAGTCGAGCAACTCGACGGTCACGAACCGGAGTGGGGTATCGCCCAGGTTCTCCAGATCGTGGATCAGCGCCGACTCCGCTGTGTGCTCCAGGAACCTGGTGTCACCAACCTGGTAGTCACGAACGGCGAATGTGCCGTCGGCCAGCCGCTGCAGGCCACGCCCAGCCTCGACGACGGTCCAGAAGTAGTCGTGGGTGTGGGCGTGGAACGGGCCCCGCTCCCCGGGCTGGAGCAGGACTTCCCAGACCCGAACACGTTCGTTCGCGAACCACAGAGAGGTTCCGACCGCCAGGTTTTCCGGAGCCGCTTCGAGCTCGGCGGCGAACAGCGCCGGATCGAACGACCCGGTGTCTACGAGCTCTGACTGGCCCACTCAATTCACCTGGTAATCGGGCGGCTCGCCGGTCAATACCTTGACCACCTGGGTCGCAGCCTTGCGTTGCGACTCGGCCAGCGCCTCCTCGGAGTAGTAGGCCATATGAGGGGTGACGATCAGGTTCGGTATACCGGCGATCCGCTGCGGGTCGACGGGCTCCGTGTCGAATACGTCGAGCCCGGCACCACTCAAGTGGCCGCTGCGCAGCGCTTCGGCAAGGGCGTCGAGGTCGACCAGGGGACCACGTGAGGTGTTTACCAGGATCGCTCCTGGCTTCATCCGGGCCAGGGCGTCGGCACCGATGACTCCCCTGGTCTGATCGGTGAGCGGGAGGTGGAGGGAGAGAATGTCCGCCCTGCCCAACACCGTCTCCAGCTCGAGCAACGGCGGCATGTCTGGCCCTCCCTGGAGGTAGGGATCGTGAGCGATGATGTCGGCACCCAAGGCCGCGAGCGGGGCGGCGATGCGGCGGGCGATACGGCCAAACCCGAGCAGCCCCACGGTCAGGGTGGAGAGCCTTCGAATCGGGCGAAAGTTGTCGATGCTCCAGGTCCCGGAACGGACCGCTTCGTTCGCCACCACCACCTTGCGCAGTGAGGCCAGGATGAGGGAGAGGGCATGGGCTGCCACCTCCTCCACCGAGTAGTCGGGGACATTGGTGACCACGATCCCGGCGCTGGTTGCCGCACCCAGATCCACGTTGTCGAACCCGATCCCATAGCGGGCGATGATCTTGCAATTGCGGAGCCGGTGGATGGCGGCGGCATCCCACGGGAGATAGGTGTTCAGGATGGCGTCGGCATCCTCCGCCGCTCTCAGGACCTCCTCGATGCCGCCGCTGGCAACGACCAGCTCGGCGTCGATCCCGGCGAGCAGTCCTCGCTCCACCTCCACGGAAGGGAAGACCTGGTCGCTGACCACCACCTTGAAGCTGCTCACCTCGACCTCAAGTATGGCCCGACGACGTTGAGGAATCCCTGTGGGTCCTGGAGTTGCGGAGCATGGGCGACCCCGGGCATGACCGTCAACTCCGAGACGGGCATCAGAGAATGCAACTCTTCGGCCATCGATGGCGGAGTGGCCCGGTCCTGCTCGCCGACCACGATCAGGGTTGGGGCCTCGATCGTCGATGCCGCGGCCCCGTAGTCGACAGCTCGCAAGGCCTCGCAGCCGATGATGAAGCCCTCCACATCGATACCGCGCAACACCTCCGCTCGCTCGGCGGCGGCCTCGGGATGGCGGGCCAGATGGTCCTCGGTGAAGATCCTGAGCAGGGCGGTTGGTATCACGGCTTCCATGCCCCCGGTGCGAGCCGCCTCCGCCATGTTGGCGAAGGCCTGCCTGGCCCCCTCGGGGAAGGACCTGCCAGAACCCACCAGGATCAGCCTCCCGACCTGGGCCTGGATCGCCGTCCCGAGGGCGACGAATGCGCCGAGCCCGTTGCCGATCAGCGTCACACCCGACGGCTCGAAACCCATGGCCGCGATGAGCTCGACAACCCTGACGGCGTAGCTATCGATGGTCGGTTCGGCCGGGGTGGTGGCACCATATCCCGGTAGGTCGATGGCGATGACCCGACCACCCAGGTGCTCGATCACAGGATCGAAGGCCCGGCGGTCGGTCAACAACGAGTGGAGGATGATCAGGGGAGCGCCGGCGCCGATCTCGGCGTAGGACACGGTCCCGGATCGGGTTTCAACCATGTTCTCGACCACGGTGACCACCATGTGCATCCTATATCATGCAGGATCGACGAGCACCCCATGGAGGAATGGATGCCACGTGTCCAAATGATCGATGATCGAAGCCAGGCATCCCCCGCACAACTCGAGACCTTCGATCACATCGCCGCATCCAGGGGGCAGATGATCCGTCCGTTCGCCGCCATGCTGCACCGGCCCGAAATAGCCCGGGCCGCGGCCGACCTGGGTGCTGTGATCCGCTACGGGTCGACCCTGTCCGACCACGACCGGGAGATCCTGATCTGCACCACCGCGGTCGAGTGCGACTGCGACTTCGAGTGGGACTCCCACTCCCCCATCGCCCGGTCGGCGGGAGTATCCGAAGCCACGATGTCGGCGATCGAGCACAGCGAGGTGGTGACCGACGATGCTGACGCCATGTTGGTCGGATTCGTCCGCGAGCTGACCGGTACCGGGAAGATGAGCGACGCCACATTCGAGCCGATTCGGGCCAGATTCGGTGAGCCCGGGGCGGTGGAAGTCGCGGCGGTGGTCGGCTACTACACGATGATGGCGCTGTTCATGAACGCCTGCGAGGCCTGCTGATGACCGACGAAAAGGTGAAGCTGGCCAGCCTGGGCCTGGGCTGGTGGGGATCCTCACTTGCAGACGCGGTAGAAGCGGGGGGGCTCGCCGAGATTGTCGCTTGCTATGCCCGCACCCCGGGGACTCGTGAGGCATTTGCTGGGAAACACGGTGGCCGGCCCGCCGCGTCTCTCGAGGAGATGTTGGCCGACCCCGAGATCGAGGGAATCATCATCGCCACCTCCCATCAGAGCCATCGCCAACTGATAGAGCAGGTGGCGGGAGCCGGCAAGCACATCTTCGTGGAGAAGCCATTGACCAACACGGTCGAGGACGGTCTGGCCGCGGTGGCCTCGGCCCGGGAGGCGGGGGTGCTGATCCAGGTCGGGCACCAGCGGCGGCGCACCGCGGCCAAACGGCGGATCAAGGAGATGCTCGAGGCCGGGGAGTTGGGGGACGTGGAGACGGTGGTCGCCCATCAGTCGGTGCCCAACGGATACAAGATGCCCGAAGAGGCCTGGCGGTGGGATCCCGGTCAGAGCCCTCTGGGCTCTATGACCTCGCTCGGTGTGCACAAGATCGACACCATGCACTATCTGGTGGGGCCGATCCGCACCGTGTACGCCCTGACACGATCCGGCCGTTCCCGACCCATCGACGAGGCAACCGTGCTCGCAATGGAATTCGAGAGCGGGGCGCTGGCCACCCTCACCACATCGTTCTTCACCCCGGTGGTCAACGAGACCGAGGTGTTCGGCACCGATGCCGCCGCCTTCAGCAGTAGTGGTGGGGAGCGGCTGGCTGTGCAGGGGAGGAACGACCCGTCACCCGCCGAGGTGCCATTGGAATCGATCGATCCGGTCGTCGACCAGATGCGAGAATTCGCCCGCGCCATCCGGGGGGAGATTCCGGTGGAGGTCGACGGCGAAGCAGGGCTGGCAGTGGTAGCGGTCCTCGAAGCGGCCGTACAGTCAGCCGCAGACGGCCGCCCGATCGAGGTGGCCAGGCTCTAGGAACGGTCGAAGGAGATGGCGATGGACTACGGGGAGATCACCTACCAGGTCCGCGACGATGCGGCGTGGATCGGGCTCAATCGTCCCGAGGTGCGCAACGCCTTCCGTGAGCAGACCCTCGACGAGTTGGCCGACGCCCTGGAGTCGACTCGAAACGACCCGACGATCGTTGCCGCCGTGGTGTTCGGGGAAGGCGGCCACTTCTCGGCCGGTGGCGACTTCTCCGCCATGATGAAGCTGAACAAGGCCAATTCCCATATGTGGAACGACCGGATGCTGCGGGTGGCGATGACCTGTCGCAACCTGCCGATCCCAGTCATCGCCATGGTGGAGGGGGCCTGTGTCGGTGGCGGTCACGAGCTGATGCTGTGGTGCGACCTCGTCGTGGCAGCCGAAGACTCGGCATTCGGTCAGACCGGCGCCCGAGTCGGGGCATGCCCAACGGTGGGTGCCACTCAGTACATCGCCAAGCTGATCGGGGAGCGGAGAGCGAAGGAGATGATCTTCCTTTGCAGGCAGTACACCGGGGCGGAGGCGGCCCGGATCGGGTTAGCCAACGAAGCGGTCCCCGCTGCCGACCTCAGGAGTCGGGTGGAGGAGATCGTCCAGCAGATCAAGGGGTACTCGTCGCAGACGATCCGGGCCACAAAAGTGTCGCTCAACTTCGACTCCGACTCGCTGTACCCGTCGTGGCAACACGGGATGGAGCTGCTGGCAAACATCTGGGGCACCGAGGAGTCGCTTGAGGGGATGAACGCCTTTCTCGAGAAGCGGCCCGCCGACTTCCATCAATTCCGGGTACGCAGCAAGGCCGCCCTCGACACCTACCTCGACGACCTCGACGAGGACCGCAATCAGAGCGAGACCTCGCGGCTTGCACGGGGATGAGCGCACCGGGCGCTCTCGACGGGATCCGGGTCATCGACCTGTCCAGGGTCCTGGCCGGGCCCCTGTGCACCCAAACCTTGGGAGACCTGGGCGCGGAGGTGATCAAGGTGGAGCGGCCCGGAGAGGGGGACGACACCAGGAATTGGGGCCCGCCGTGGGCCGGTCCCCTGTCCGCCTATTTCCTGGGGGTGAATCGAAACAAGCAGAGCGTCACCCTCGACCTGTCTCGCGGGGAGGGTTTGGGGGTTCTCGAGCGCCTGATCCCAACAGGTGACGTGTTGGTGGAGAACTTCAAGCAGGGGACGCTCGACCGTTGGGGGTTCGACGAGGAGTGGTTCGAGCGAAACGCCCCACAGGTGATCAGGTGCTCGATCACCGGATACGGGGCGACGGGGCCCAAGTCCGAGCATCCCGGTTACGACTTCATCCTCCAGGCGGAGACCGGGCTGATGGCCATCACCGGGGAGGTGGGGGGCAACCCGATGAAGCTGGGAGTGGCCATCGTCGACATCTGTGCCGGGATGCAGGCGGCGATCGCCATTCTCGCCGCCCTCGAGGCCCGGCACCGCACCGGAGGTGGTCAACTCTGCGAGGTGAATCTCCACGACACCGGGCTCCATCTCCTGGCCAACGTCGCTTCCAACCATCTGGTGTCGGGCGAAGAGTCGGGCAGGTACGGCAACGGCCATCCCAACATCGTCCCCTACCGGGTCTTCCCGGTCGCAGACGGTGACCTGGCCCTTGCCGTCGGCAACGATCGTCAGTTCGCGGTGCTGGCCGGTGAGCTTGGGCACCCGGAATGGGCCACCGATCCCCGTTTCGCGTCCAATCCGGAGCGGGTCGAGAACCGGGACCTGGTCGACTCGATGGTCGGCGCCGTCTTGGCCACGAGGACCAGGGCGGAGTGGACCGTGACCTTCGACTCGGCTGGGATACCCACGGGACCCATCAACAAGGTGTCCGAGGCGCTGGCCAGCCCTCAGACCAACGCCCGGGAGATGGTGTTGGAGATCGAGCACTCGATGGCCGGCAAGGTGAAGACCCTGGGACTTCCGATCTCGCTCTCCGAGACCAAGACCACCGTCAGGTTCGAACCGCCCGCCCTGGGCGCCGATACCGACTCGGTTCTCGGATCCCTGGGCTACACGACCGCTGAGATCTCGGAGCTCCGGGGAGGTGGAATCGTGTGATCATCGACCTAGGACACCTTCATCAGCACCTTGAGTGAAGCGGGGTCATTCACCAGCTCGAAAGCCTTGGCGGCGTCCTCGAGATCGAGGACGTGGGTCACGATCGGCTCCAGGCTGAGGGCGCCATCGGCCGCCAGTGCCACGCCGTCGGCGTAATCCCCGATGAGGGCGGCCCGTGGGTTGTGGAGGGTGAGCTCCTTGTGATAGAGCTGGTAGTAGGGAAGTCCCTGTCCCCCCCCGGTCAGGGTCCCGTAGACGACTATCTCACCACCCGTTGCCGCCAGCTCGATCGCCTGGGCCAACGTGGACTCGGTTCCCACCGCTTCGACCACCAGGTCCGGGCCCCTGCCGCCGGTTACTTCGGCCAGCAAGGATGCAGCCTGGTCGGGGGCGGCTGCGAAGTGAGCGCCCGACTGCAACGCCAAATGGCGCTTCCACTCCGAGCGGGTGATCCCGACCACGGTCAGGCCCCTCAACTTCAGGAGTTGGGTGATCAGTTGACCGGCCACGCCCAACCCCACCACCGCCGCCACCCGACCCGGGAACTGATCGATGGCCTTCATGGCATGGATGCACGTGCCCAGGACCTGAAGCACCCCGGTGGCGATATCGGATAGCGACTCCGGGACCGGAACCAGCCGGTTCCCGGGCACCACCGCGTACTCGGTGAACACCCCATCGACGTCCCTCCCCAACAGCCCTCCGTTGACGCAGATGTTGAATCGGCCCGCCTGGCACATGCTGCACCAGCCGCATGCCACGCCCGGGTCGACGAGGACCTTGGCGCCAACGGAAAGCGGCGAGCTCTCCGGAGCGGTCACCACCTCCCCCACCATCTCGTGCCCCATGATTCGCGGATAACGCACCGGGATCTTCCCGGCCAGGATCTTGATGTCGGTACCACAGATCCCGACCTGACCGACGCGAACCAGTGCGGCGTCGACCGCGTCCGGCATCGGGACATCCGTCACCTCGAGGGCTCCGGGCTCGGTCACTCGCACTGCCCTCACGACTCTCCTCTGCTCGTCTCGGGGAGATGGTAAATCGGTCGTCTCTTGGTCCTACCCATCGATCCAGGGATGCGCGGACCTATCATCCGACCATGGAGCAGACACCGGATCTCAGGATCTCTCCTAGCGACGACGACTTCTCGTCCTCCCGTCA
Source organism: Acidimicrobiia bacterium (assembly GCA_044867525.1). GTDB lineage: Bacteria > Actinomycetota > Acidimicrobiia > Spongiisociales > ZC4RG35 > JALYNX01. The sequence goes on from JBIOVB010000079.1 coordinate 24,018, forward strand.
GACCACCCACGAGTACGTGCGTGGCGTGCTGCGAAGGGCGATTCTCAACGGTGAACTGGCGAGCGGTAGTCGTCTGGTCCAAGCCGAGCTGGCCGCCATGCTCGAGGTCAGCACCACACCGGTCAGGGAGGCGCTCCGGGACCTGGCCACGGAAGGCTTGGTCCAATTCGATCCGCATCGGGGAGCCATCGTCTCCGAACTCAGCTCGGAGGACGTTCACGACATCTACGCCATCCGAAGCGTGATCGAGCCCCTGGCGATGCGACAGGCGGTGCCCAACGTCAGCGATTCCCTGCTCGAGCGGTTGCGGAGGCTTCACAAGCGAATGCTCGACGAGCCCCATTCCGCGGAGTGGGTCGATCGCAATCGGGTGTTCCACATGGCGATTTACGAGGCAGCCGCTTCCCCGAGGCTGGCCGGCATAATCCGCAACCTGCAGGATGCCTCGGTCATGTACATCGGAGCGTCGCTCACCGGCAGCCCGGAACTGCGCGCCGAGGCGAACGATGACCACGCCGAGATCCTGGCTGCGCTGGAGAAGCGGGACGCCGAAGCTGCGGTGAGCGCCCTCACCAAGCACCTCAAGACCTCGATCAACGCATACGACAGATCTCATTGACGCCGCGATCAATCGACGACCGGTGGCCCGAGGTCGGGCTGGTCGCGGTCAGAGAGAAGGTTGACGGTGACTCCAGCCACCACGAGGATCAGACCCAGGGTCAGGGCGATGGTCACCTGCTCACCGAGCAGCAAAGCCGACGAAACCACCCCGACGACCGGGACCGCCATCAGGGACAGATTGGTCGAGACGGCGGACATGTTGCGTAGCACCGTGACCTGGGCCCAAAAGGCGACGCCGGTGGCAAGAACCCCCTGGTAGATCACGATCCAGACCAGCTGCGGCGTCCAGTCGATGACTGGCGCTCCCTCGACTGTGATTGCCAGCGTCAGAAGGATGATCACCGCGCACAACAGCTGCCAGGGCAGAGCCTGTAATGGGGTCATCGTCCATCGGTGACCCCTGATGTGCACCGCCGTTCCGGCGTTGGCCAACGCGGCCAGGAGGAGAAGGGCGTGGCCAACTGCGACATCGCTATCGGTCCAATCGAGCTTCCACGGCTCGAAGAGGACCAAGACCCCGAGGATCCCGAGGCTGAGCCCGACCCATCGTCTCCCCGTCATGTGCTCCCCGAGGAACAGCGCGGCGATGGGCACCGTCCACAGGCTCTGGGTCCAAACCACGACCGAGGAGCGGCCCGGAGGTACCAACTCCAGCGCGGTGAAAACCAGCACCGAGACCGCAGTGAGCCGGAACACCGCCATGGAGAGGATCATCGGGACGTCGTGACGGGGCGGAAGGCGAACCCGGCTGCTCCCGACGACGATTGCGACCACCGCCAGAAATGCGCCACCGATGCGGAACACCCCCATCCACATCGGGGTGATCGAACGGATGCCAGTGGCCATCACCGGCCAGTTGAGCCCGAGGACGATTACGACCGTCGCCAGCAGCCCGTAGATCGCCAGTCGGGTCAGTTGACGCTGACTGTGGGCTCCCTCGCTGGACCAAATGCGGCCCTTGATTTGGCCGCTCACCCGCCCCCACCCCCCTGGGGCCGCCTGGTTATGGTGCCGGCACCCAACGGTCGGAGACCAGAGCAATCATGAAAGCGATCGACATCCATTGCCACTTGGCTACCCCGGCGAGTCGCGCCCCTGTGGCATCGCACCGCCGACCTGCGGACGAGCCCTATGACTACTTCATGGGTCAGGACTCGAAGGAACAGAACGCGATCATGTATCCCGCTATCACCGAGCGGCTCAACAACCCGGCGGCGCGCATCGAGGTGATGGACCAGATGGGGATCGATGTCCAAGGCCTCGCCACCTTCGTCTCCGAGTACTCCTATTGGGCCCCGGCGCGAGCCGGCGCCGAGTCGTCGAGGATCCAAAACGACAACCTGGCGGCGACGGCGGCGGAGAACCCTGAGCGCTACGTCGCGATCGGGGCCACGGTCCCCCTTCAGGACATCGACCTCGCCATCGCCGAGATGGATCGGGCGGTGGACGACCTCGGTTTCAAGGCGCTGCAGATCGGGGGCACAATCGACGGCCACAACTTGGACGAGCCCAGGTTTCGTCCTTTCTGGGAGGCGGTGGAGGCGAAGGGGACACCCGTGATCCTCCATCCCAGCGGCTATCCCGAGGGCCAGCGCTTTGGCGACTACTTCCTCACCAATTGCATCGGAAACCCCTTGGAGACGATGGTGGCTGCCACACGGATGATCTTCAGTGGGCTGTTCGAGGAGCATCCCGGGATCAAGCTGGTGTTGCTCCACGGTGGAGGCTA
>JBIOVB010000080.1:0-8068 GCA_044867525.1 Acidimicrobiia bacterium
AGCGGACCGCCTCCTCCAAGATCTTGCCTTCGGCACCGGGAAGATTCCCGCCGAACTTCAACTCGGACTCGTCGAGATTCCACTGCAAACCCAACCGACGCCGCTCCCACACCGACCGTTCGTCATCAGTCGACGGTGGGTTCGACCTTCGGGCCGCCCGGTCCAGTGCCGCATTCGACAAGCCAAGGGACTCCTCGACCACGGCGGCCTCGGTGTCCGGGGTGGCCATCGCAGAGATGGCATCCACCTGATCCAGAGACAACTCTCCAGCGGCAAACCGTGAGCGAACCACGGGCAGGTCCTCGAGCCGGCGGGCCACCCGTACCAATTGGGCAGCAGAGGCATGCCGCAACCCAAACCGGGCCGACAACCACTGCACCAGATTCGGGCTCCCATCCGCCAGGAACAATTGCGCTCGGTCGGCCTCGATCAGCCACTCACAAGCCGACGCCAAAGCCGCAGCCGACAACCCCAGAAACTGGCCGATCCCCGACTCCACCACATCCGGAGTCCACTCCCTCTCCATACCCGCCAACGTATCGAGCCGGTGTGACAGAAACGGAGATTCTCGATCCGGTTCCGCAACAATTTTGCAAGAAAAGGCGCCCTCACGGGGCGCCTGTCCTTCTAAGAGCGGTCGTTCACTCAGACGGTGCTTCGAGAACCCACCGATCGGTACACGAGCAGGGCAATGATTGCCCCGATGACCGATCCGACGATCCCGGCAGCGGTGACATCCCACTGGCCGTCGAACAACAGGTTCCCCAGGAACCCGCCGACCAGAGACCCAACGAGGCCCAGCAGCATCGTGCCCAGGATCCCCATCGGGTCAGATCCGGGCACCAGGGCCCGGGCGATCAGACCGGCAATCAGACCTACCAGCAACCAAACCAAGATTCCCATCGTTGCCTCCAGCAATTCGAGAGGCATCTCGATACCCGCTGCCCGGTGGTCGAAACCTCTTGTTGGCGGCGCGACCTGAGTCAGACCTCTTCGAGGACGCGCTCCATGATCTCGTCGTCGATGTCGTAATTGGAGAACACTGCCTGGACGTCGTCGAGGTCGTCCAGGGCATCGATCAAGCGCAGCAAGCGGTGGGCGTCTCCCTCCCCCACCGGGACGGTGCTGGAGGGCAGTTGCGTGACGTCCGCCGAGCCGATCTCGACTCCCGCCGTCTCCATCGCTCCACGAACCGCCTGGACGTCGCCCGGGCTGGTCACTACCTCGAACCATCCCTCCCCAACGTCCCGGACATCATCGGCACCGGCTTCGAGGGCGGCCAACATCACCTCGTCCTCCACGCCTTTGGCCTCGATCAACCCTCTCTGGCTGAACAGGTACCCCACCGAGCCCGGCTCACCGAGGCTTCCCCCACTGCGAGTGAAAGTGGAGCGCACATCTGAGGCAGCCCGATTCCGGTTGTCGGTCAGGATCTGAACGTAGAGAGCCACCCCTCCCGGCCCATAGCCCTCGTACCAGATCTCCTCGTAGTGGGCGCCCTCAACCTCGCCGGTCCCCCGCTTGATGGCCCGGTCGATGTTGTCGTTGGGCATCGAGGCGGTCTTCGCCTTGTCGATCGCGGTGGCCAAGGTGGGGTTGAAATCAGGGTTGCCGCCGCCCTCCCGAGCGGCGATTTCGATTGCCTTGGCCAGTTTCCCGAAGAGCTTGCCTCGAGCCGCATCCTGACGGCCCTTGCGATGCTTGATATTGGCCCACTTGGAGTGTCCGGACATCCCCCGCCCTCAGATCAGGTCCAACAGCATCTGGTGGATGCGGCCGTCACCGGTGAGCTCGGGATGAAACGAGGTGGCGAGCATGCGGTCCTGGCGGACCATCACCGGGTGCTCGCCGACCGACGCCATCACCTCAACCTCGGAGCCGACCTTCTCCACCCAAGGTGCTCGGATGAACACTGCGTGGAATGGGTCCTCGAGACCTTCGACATCGATGTCCTCCTCGAAGGAGTCGTTCTGCCGGCCGAAAGCGTTTCGCCGGACCACGACGTCGAGAGACCCGAGAAGTGGTTGATCGCCGTCGGTGACCGCACCGGCGAGGAGAATCATCCCGGCACATGTCCCGTACACCGGCATACCGGCGTCGAGCGCTTCGCGCAGTGGCTCGAGCAGCCCGAATCTCACCGCCATCTTCCCGATGGTGGTCGACTCGCCACCCGGGATCACAAGAGCGTCGATCGAGCTCAGCTGTTCCGGCCTCTTGACTGCGATCGCGGCGGCGCCGAGGTCGCCCAGGATCCCGAGATGCTCACGAACGTCCCCCTGCAAGGCGAGGACGCCGACAGTGCTCATGTCACCATCCTCGGCCGGCAAGCCGCTCCGATTCGCTCAGCTTGCCCAATTCGAGCCCGGGCATGGCCTCACCGAGGCCCCGGGAGACCTTGGCTACGACTTCGGGCTCGTTCCAGAACGTGGTGGCCTCGACTATCGCCCGGGCATAGGCCTCGGGGCTCGAGCTCTTGAAGATTCCGGATCCGACGAACACCCCGTCGACGCCGAGCGACATCATCAGGGCCGCGTCTGCGGGAGTGGCGATCCCGCCGGCGGCGAAGTTGACCACCGGCAGTTTCCCCGAGGCCGCAATCTCACGAACCAGCTCGAAGGGCGCCCTGTGATCTCTGGCGGCCGACATGAGCTGTGCTTCGTCGAGCTGGGTCAGTGCCCGCATCTCGTTGGTGACTGTCCGCATGTGGCGGACCGCCTCGACAACGTTCCCCGTGCCCGCCTCCCCCTTGGTCCTGATCATCGCAGCGCCCTCCCCGATCCGACGCAACGCCTCGCCAAGATTGCGAGCTCCGCACACGAAGGGGGTGGTGAACGCCCATTTGTCCACGTGGTGCTCCTCGTCGGCGGGGGTGAGCACTTCGGACTCGTCGATGTAGTCGACACCAAGGGACTGGAGCACGGCTGCCTCCGCGAAGTGGCCGATACGGCACTTGGCCATGACGGGGATGCTGACCGCAGCCTGTATCTCTTCGATCTTGGTGGGGTCGGCCATCCGGGCCACGCCGCCGTCCCGGCGGATGTCGGCAGGCACTCGCTCCAGGGCCATGACAGCCACGGCGCCGGCATCCTCTGCGATTTTGGCCTCGAAGGCGGTCACCACGTCCATGATGACCCCGCCTTTCAGCATCTCGGCGAGGCCTCTCTTCACTCGATCGGTACCGGTTTCCACGAAGGGCTCCATTGAGGGAAAGCCAATGGTACAGGCTCACAGACGCTGACCTAAGAGGCTATTTCCCCATAAAGGGCGTGGTACGAAGCCCCAACGACGCTCCAGTCATAGTTGTCGGCTATGCCACGGCCAATGGCGGCCAGCCGCTCTCGCTCCGCGGAATCCCGAAGCAACTCGATCACCGCCCTCCCCAGCGCCTGATGGTCACCCACCGGGAAGAAGCGAGCCCCTCTATCGGCAACGGCCACGAACGAATCGAGATTGGACGACACCACCGCCGCGCCGGCGGCCATGGCCTCGAGCAGCACGATGCCGAATGACTCGCCACCGAGCTGAGGGGCGACGAACACCGAAGACGAGCCAAGGACCTCCGCCTTTCTCCGGTCGTCCACCCTCCCCAGCCACTCGATGCCGTGAACTCCACGGTCGGCGCCCATCACCGTGAGCACCGCAGCCGGGACCTTTTCCACCACCAGGGGCCAAGCCGCAAGCAGCACGTCGAGACCTTTTCTCGGCTCGTCCCTCCCCAGAAAAGACACCCGGTATCGGTCTCGGGCCTGCTCAACCTTCATGGAATCGACGTCGAGCCCGTTGGGAATGATCCTGGGATGGAGAACAGCTGGGAGGACAGCGGCGGCTGTCGCGCTCACCGCGGTGACCACCTTGGTGTTTCCGAGGACCTTTCGCAGGAGCGGTCCGGACACCCGATAGGCGAACCGGGCCGCGGCCCCGGGAGCGGCATGAAACGTGGACACCACCGGAGGACCGGCATGGTTGGCGAACAGAGACGCAAGTGGCATCAGCGGCTCGTGCACGTGTAACAGGTCGAGATCAGCGGCCGCCGCATGCAACTTGGACCGTGTCCTGGGGTCGAGAGAGATCGGGACTTTGGATCCGTTGCCGGGCACCGAGACGCTTGACCCGAGATCGACGCCCTCGATCCCATCGGGAAGGCCAGGCCCGATGATCAGCGGTGCTTCCCCTCGGCCCCGGAGGTAGCGAGCCAGCCCGAGGACCTGGGCCTGGACCCCTCCCGGGACCGAAAGGTCGTACGGGCTCACCAGCCCGATCCGCAGTGCGCTCACAGCCGGTCAGACGGCCAGTTGGGCTGCACCAGATGCCATTGCCTTGGCGCCTCCGCGATGAGCTTCTCCATCCGAGAGGCCAGCTGCTGGGTCATGACCTGCACCTTCTCGGAGCGACTCCCGGTTTCGGGCACCGGGATCGCCTGGGTGATGACCACTCGGTGGCCCGATCCCTCGAAGTAGGAGCCGACCGGCAACAGAGGAGCCCCGGTACGGATCGCCAGCGTCGCCGGGCCCGGAGGGAGGGTGGTTCGCTCCCCGAAGAACTCCACTTCGACGCCACGGCCCTTGAGATCACGGTCGGAGAGCAGGGCAACCGCCTTGTTCTCGGCGAGGGCGGCTTCCAGTCGCCGCATCACCTCGGCGCTTCCCGTGGCGAGGACGATCTCGATCCCAAACGCAGCACGCATCGACGTGAACCATTCGGTGATCCTCTTGTTCGGAAGGCGCTCGGCGACGGCCACAACCGGGACCCCCGCCGTGCCCGATACCGGCGCGGCCGCCTCCCAGTTGCCCATGTGGGGGAGAGCGTAGATCATCCCATTTCCCTGGTCGCGGGCACCAACGATCAATTCGAGGCCATCGACCGAGGTATTGCGGCGCATCTCGGGTACCCGCGAGGGACGGGCCCAGAAGGCCTCGGCCCAGTAACGGCCATAAGACTCCATGACCGAGCGCGCCGCCGCCTTCGAATCTGCCTCCCCGCCCAGCACCCGCGTCATGTGGCGCTGTGCCATCCGGCGCCGACCCGAGGCAAACATGTGCCAGACGCGGCCAAAGGCCCTGCCCATGGCGAGGGCAACAGACTTGGGGAGCAGGCCGACCAGGCCGACACCGCCCCGCAAGGCGAGATATCCCAGGTAATCCCTCACAAGCGTCAGACCACTAGAAGGAACGATAAGTAGTGGTGAATCGCACGAAGGCGGTGAGCCAGACCAGCACCACGAAGACCCAGAGCATCGGCTCCACGAGACCGAGCATCAAGCCGACACAAAACACCAGCACTCGTTCGGCACGGCCCATGAGCCCGCCCCGGCCATCGAAGCCCTCGACCTCCGCCCGTGCCCGCATGTAAGGCACCAGCATCGCCCCGCCAATGGCGAGCACGATCAGCAGAAGCTCTCGGGGCTGGCCGGCACGCAGAAAGCCGAGCCCGGCAAACGCCGAGATCTCGCCCATCCTGTCGAAAGCGGAGTCGAGAAAGGCTCCCCTGGCCGAAACCTGGCCCGACGCCCGGGCCACCGAGCCGTCGAGCCCGTCGAGGACCGCCCCCCCGAGAACCACGGCCGCGCCCGAGCGCATCAGTCCGGAGGCGATCATGACCGACCCGGCGATGACGACCGCCAGGCCGAGGAACGTGACCATGGTCGGAGTCACGCCGATCGAAGCCAGTGATTGGCCGATCGGCTCGAGAAGACGGGTGACGCGGGGACGGACCCGCATGTCGATCACGACTCTTCAAAGTAGCAGGCGGCAGGGAACCATCGCGCTGGTCAGCGTTAGGATCGGGCTGTCACCAGGCAGAGGAGGTCATTTGGAGCCGGAGAAAGTTCGCAATGTCGCGCTGGTAGGCCACGGGGGAAGTGGCAAGACCACACTCGCCGAGGCACTCCTCTTCATCGGGGGCGCGACCACCAGGCGTGGGTCGGTCGAGCAGGGCACGACACTCTTCGACTACGAGCCTGAAGAGATAGAGCGCGGCATCTCCCTCGGGCTGGCAGTGGCCTCCCTCGAATGGCAAGGCCACACGATCAACCTCATCGATACCCCGGGATCCAGTGACTTTTCGGGTGATGCCCGGGCGGCCCTCCGCGCAGCCGATCTCGCGCTATTCATCGTCTCCGGGGTCGACGGGATCGAGGTGCAGACCGAGCAGTTGTGGCGCATGGCCGCGGAAGAGTCGATCCCGCGCGCCATCGTGGTATCCAAGCTCGACCGCGACCGTTCCTCGTTCGAGCGGACCCTGGACCAGCTCCGCGATGCATTCGGAAAGGCCATCGCACCGATCCAGGTTCCGATCGGCGCCGAAGAAGCGCTGGTTGGGGTGGTCCGGGTCGCCTCGGAACGGGCCTACACCTATGCCGACGGCCAGCACGTCGGATCCGAAGTCCCCCTTCCCTCTGAAGTCGAGGAACGGGTGCATGCCGCGCACACCGCCCTGGTCGAGACCGTCGTCGAGACCGATGACGCCATGATGGAGGCGTATTTCGAAGGGACCGAGCCCACCCGTGAGGAGATCGTTGCCACGGTCCACCGCGGAATCATGGATGGGACCCTGCACCCGGTCATCGTCACCTCGGCCGAGAAACTCGTGGGTATCGACCTCCTCGCCGAATTCATCGTCGACTACGGGCCCAACCCTTTGGAGCGGCCGATACCCCGCCTCTCCTCGGGCGAAAGCTTCGCCCCGGCCGTCGACGGGCCCGTCCTCGCATACGTCTTCAAGACCGTTTCCGACCCCTTTGTGGGCCGAATCTCGATGTTCCGAATCTTCTCTGGGACCATCAAGGCCGATCAGGAGCTCGAACTGGCCCGGGGGGGAAAGGTGCGGCTACACAACCTCTTCCGGCTGCAAGGAAAGGACCACCAGGATGTGGCGGATCTGCCCGCCGGGGGGATCGGCGCAGTAGCCAAGGTGGACAATGTCGTAGTAGGCGACACGATGCGATCGCCGGGCCTCAACGCCGTCATCGAGCCCGTGACCTACCCCAAGCCGGTGGCCGAGGTGGCGATCACTCCGGTGTCGCACCACGACGAGGAGAAGCTGTCCACGGCCCTACACCGGATCGAGGAGGAGGACCCGACCCTGCGCATAGAGAGGCGGCCCGAGACCGGAGAGACGATCCTCGCCGGCCTTGGAGATAGCCACCTGGATGTGACGTTGGCCCGGATTCATCGCAAGTTCGGAGTGGAGGTCGCCGCCTCTCTACCGATCATCCCCTACCGGGAGACGATCACCACCTCCGGGGAGGCGGAGGGCAAACACAAGAAGCAGAGCGGCGGGCGTGGCCAGTTCGGCGTCGCCTCGGTGAAATTCGCTCCGTTGCCGAGGGGAGCCGGATACGAGTACATCGACTCGATCAAGGGCGGGGCCATCCCCCGACAGTTCATCCCGGCCGTCGACAAGGGAATCCAGGAATCCTTGAGGAGGGGGATGCTCGCCGGCTACCCGGTGATCGACATCTCGGCGGAGGTATACGACGGCAAGTTCCATTCGGTCGACTCGGACGAGATGTCGTTTCGCATGGCAGGGATTCAGGCGGTGAGGGCCGCGGCGACCAGCCTGCGCCCCATTCTCCTCGAGCCGGTGATGAAGGTGACCGTCACCGTCCCTGAGGAGCATCTGGGCGACGTGATGGGGGACATCAACTCGAAGCGAGGACGGGTCCTGGGGATGGAAGGCGAGGGAAACCTGAGGTCGGTCGTCGCCGAGGTCCCGATGGCCGAGATCCAGACCTACGCCGCAGAGCTGCGCTCGTTGACCTCGGGACGGGGAAATTTCGAGGTCGAATTCGATCACTATGCGGAAGTGCCTCACAACGAGGCACAGAATGTGATTGCCGCCGCCAAATCTGGGGACGAGGGTTGATTCGCCACATGGACAAAGTCGTGATCAAGGTCGGGGAAACGGAATCCGAGCTCCCAACGACCACGGGCACATTCGGAGATTCGGCCATCGACATTGCACGGCTCCGCGCGGAGACCGGCTTGGTCACCATTGATGGCGGCTTCGCCAACACCGCCGAAGGCACTTCAGGGGTGAGCTTCGTCGGGGGTGAGGAGGGTGTCCTGTC
>JBIOVB010000081.1:0-18538 GCA_044867525.1 Acidimicrobiia bacterium
GAACACGGTGGAGACACTCGGGCTGTTCGTCCGGAGCTACGACACCGTGGGTCGAGTCGACACCGAGAGCGGGCCGCTGGTCAACCGGGAATACGACTACGACGACCTCGGTCGGCTCATCGAGGCCCGCGACTACGACTCGGCGACCAGCGACCTCCTCGAGACCAGGGAGTACGGGTTCGACGTCAACACCAACCGGACCAGCCTCACCGTCACGCCCGCCGGTGAGTCACCCACTACGACGACCTATCAGATCGCATCCGACGGATCAGACCGGCTCAACTCGATCAATAGTGGCACCTCCCTCACCTTCGACGACAACGGGAACACCGTGACCATGCCGGGGCGGACCATGACCTGGAACGCCGCCAACCGGCTCATCACAGCGGCCATCCCATCCGGACCAACCGTCGACTACCAGCTCGACCCGCTAGGACGGACCCTTACTCGGACCACCACCGGCGGCAGCGAAGACAAGACCGCCAGCTACCACTATGCCGCTGACGCCGACATCCCCTCCTGGGTTTTCGACGAAGTCGACACCATCGAAACCACAACCCGGTATGTGAAAGGAGGAGCCGGACTCCTCGCTACAGAAGTGGTGGGAGGTGACATCGCCTTTCCGCTGACCAGCCCGCACGGGGATACTTGGGCTTGGACCAACGACACCGGCACCATCACCACCACCCACAACCAGGACGAATACGGCAATCCACTTCAAGCACCAACCGGCAGCGAAGGTGTCGATCGATATGGGTGGCTCGGTGAGCAGCAACGAGAGTGGGACCCTGAGGTCGAGCTCACCCTCATGGGAGTCCGAGGGTACGACCCCACACTCGGACGCTTCCTAAGTGTCGACCCAGTTTGGGGCGGATCAGCCAACGACTACGACTATGTCGCGGGAGATCCAGTCAACGACTTCGACCTTGACGGGCGAGGGAAGAAGCGCGGCGGAAGTTTCAAGAAGACCCGGGCATTCTGCATCCGGAACATCTGGAACTTCGTGGAGTGTGCCAAGGCGGTGGCCGGCGTTGGGGTGGCAGTGGGCTTGGCCAACTTCATGGTTGCAGCAGCGGCGCTCATGTGTACAGTGACTGGCGGAGTCGGATGCGGCGTCGGAATTGTCTTTTTCGGTGGCGTTGCAGTTGGGACTTACTGGGCTGCGTGGCAGGCCGCAAAGCGTGTGTGGCGGAAGATCAAATGGTGGTAGATGCACAGTACGTTGCCTGATAGCGAAGAAGTACCCCTATTGCGTCATCTTAGGACGTCGCTTCTTCCTAGGTACGCGTTCCTTCTGCTGCCTGCGTTTGCCACACTGATCGCCCACCCCATTCTGCAGAATACTGCCGCGTGGGACGATTACATTTTCCTGCTCTATGCTATTTCCGCACTTTTCGTCAACGCAATCATCTGGGTATCGGTCTCACGGCTATCCCGAAGTCATCCAAGTCGCCGAGACTTATCGCACACGGTGATTTGGATGTCCGCCGCCATTGCACTTCCCATTCCGGCCCTGATTGTCTTTGAACCTTCTGGTTGCCAACCCTGGGAGGGATTATCTCTCCTCCTAGCAGGTGCGGTTGTGGTCGGAGGGAACGTCAAATACATCCGACCCCTAAGGGTGCCGCCGATCATTTTTGTCGTAGCCGGTGCGGGAATCATAGGGTTCTTTGCCGCCAGGGATGTGTGTCCGTCAGGGACAGCGGGGATTGGAGGGAACCTTTTGGAGGTCGAACTCCTGTACATCGGGTATGTAATACTCAGCTCAATTGCAGTGGCCGGATGGCATAGACGCGAAATGACCACTGGTCAAGTCGAGACCGATTTGGATTCTTGATCGAGATTCCAGCCTGGGCAGCCCGAGGAGTCATTCACTGGTGACTGAGCCTCCCCCCGGTTTCCGGGACAGTCAGGGTGGCCGATTGGTCAAAGACCTGGCTTGGAGGGCTAATGCCGAAGCCGAAGACCCGAACTCGTTCACGCCCGCGCAATTCGCTATCAGCCTGCAAGCTGCCCGCGTGGTGCACGGGATCAGAGGCGCGCATAACCTCTCCAGGGTAGTAGTCCAGATCGGCTATGGCCAGGCGTGTAGATGCAGACAATGCACTTTGGCGAGGCCACGTGAAATGCTTCATCAAGGCATTCATCCCGAAGTCGGTGATTGACTGGCTCCCAATACAAATATGATTCTCCGTTCCCCTGTTCTCCAAGCGGCGACCATTGTCGGTCTGGTCTTGGCGGCTATTTGGACCCTTCACGTGGGCTTGTGGCGAACTTCGCCATTGGCAGCGCGAACATATCGCCGCCTGCCAACGATTATCCGCGGATCAGGATGGATGGATTACTCAATGGCTGTGGAGATGAGGCGAGAACTGGGTCCCCGATCCGGAATCTCCGCAACGCGAAGATATGCGATGGTCATTGTTGTGATTCTCGCTGCAGCCGCCCTCGGTTTGCTCATCGACCTGGTGACTGTCTTAGCGGATGGGTCATAGATGCGAAGGCCGAATATATGTTGGTCTTGTCAATGGGAAAGCACCGAAGTCGTCGTCGGCGCCGCCCGGGCAGCAATGCTAGGAGCCCTATGGTCTTCTCACCGGAGCGGGGCTGACATACGTCAAGCAAGCGCCTCCTCCTCGACGTTGCCACCAGGTCAGCGCTGGTCTCGACAGCCGTCTCCGACGCTTCAAACCGGGTCCATACGAAAGCACATCACCAGAGATAGGGACCCGTATCCCCAGTGGCATGGCGCTCGGTCGGGACCGCCGAACTCTCACCTGGATCCGACTAGCCCGAACGCCCAGTGAGCCCGTGACAGTGCTTGTACTTGAGGCCTGAGCCGCACGGGCACCGGTCGTTCCGACCCACCTTCGCCTCGACGTGCACGCCGCTGCCCGCCGGCCTCTGCATCCGGAGTCGACGGTCCCACTCGGCCAGGTGCGCCTCCTTCCTCTTCAACAGCTCGGCGCGGGTGTCGAGTTCCTTCTGTCGGGTGTCGAGCTGGGCACCTCGCTCCGCTGTCTGCCTCGACAGCTGTTCGGCCAACGCGGTCGAACGGTCGCCGTCGACGTCAACGACGGTCTCGAGCTCATCTAGTATGAGTCCGGCCACTGCCTCTCCCATCGACAGCCCCATTGATTCGGAGTACCGGCGCCAGGTCGACCACACCGCATCGGACACAGGAACCTTGACCGCTCGGACACCATCGGTGTGTTCCAACTCGGCGAACACTTTTCGGTCGATCTTCGCCAATCTGCCACGATCCAATGCCATCAGGCCACCTCTCGGGTTAACCAGTCAACCGGTCGCAACTTGTTGCACGTGCGTGTGGTTTGAGAGGGGGAAGGTATGCGAGGCGCGTTGGCTGTCTGTCGCATCCTCGGGGCGCTGGCGGTGACGAGTGCTCCTCTGGGCTTCATGGTCCTGGCTGACACCACCTTGATCATTGTCTGGGGCGCTTTCATTCCGATCTCAGCCCGTCGAGGGGTGTCTTGTTCGTTCTCGGCTGGGGCCAAACCCTCGTGCGACGGCATGCACAGATCACCACTGGCGCCTGTAGCGGCGCTCCGACTGCGCCCGCCCGCTTAGCGAAGGTTGAGAGGCCTTCGAGGACCGCACCAACGAGGTGAAACCGATTCTGCGACCGGTCTGAAAGCGGTTCTGCGACCGACATGAAACCGCCAACTAGCCGGCAACCCTGTCCACAGAGTGTCCGTGACCCTGTCATCCGGCGGTCATCGCTGACGATGATCGAGCTCTGAGCACCGGGTATCCGGTGTCAGGGTTGGAGGGTGGATGACAGGGCTTTTGCGACTGGGATGAAAGCGTCCACCCGCAGAATGCCGACGTGGAGTCCGCCGATCGTCTTCTGAGCGTGCAGGATCTCGCCGACTACCTTGGGGTGCCGGTGACCACGCTCTACCAGTGGCGGTACCGGAGAGAAGGACCGCCAGGGTTCCGGGTGGGACGACACATCCGCTACCGATGGCAAGACATCCAAGACTGGATCCAGCGCCAGCTCCGGAACGCCGACTCGTGAGAGAACGTCTCTCCTCCCCCATGGTTCACGTCCCTGCCGGCGACTACGTTCGACGGAAGTAATGGGTTCGATTCAACACCGCGCGGATCGTCCGAAACCGTGGCGAGCACGCTTTCACGGGCCCGACGGCCGACAGCGCTCGCGGAGCTTCACCCGAAAGGCGGACGCCGAAAGATGGCTCAGAACCGAGATGGGGAAGCTGGACAAGGGAGAGTGGCTCGACCCGAGAGCCGGAAGGGTCACGGTCGCCGAGTGGTCAGAGACCTGGCTTCGAGGGCTCACTCTGAAGCCGAAGACGCGAGCGGGGTACGAGTCGATCCTCCGGTCCAGGGTCCTTCCCACGTTCGAGGACTACCAGTTGCGCCAGATCACCCCCGCCGCGATCCGGGAGTGGATGGCAACCATGGCGGAGGAGGTGGGGCCGGCCCGGATCCGACAAGCTCGTCAACTCCTCCACCAGATGCTGGAGGTAGCCGTGGCCGATGGAATGATCGCCCGCAACCCGACGGCCCGTGTCAAGGCTCCCACGGTGCGGCCGCGCCGTCAGCTGTTCCTGACCGCCGAGCAGGTGTCTCGCCTGGCCGATGCCTGCGAGGAGCGCCAACCAGGAACCGGGGTCCTGGTGAGATTCCTTGCCTACACGGGGCTGCGTTGGGGCGAGGCCGTCGCCCTCCGACGGTCGGCGATCAACCTCGATCGGCGCCGGGTCCGGGTCAGGGAATCGGCGACCGAGGTCTCCGGGCACCTCGAGTGGGGCAGCCCCAAGACCCATGAAGCCCGAATGGTCCTCCTGCCTCGCTTCCTGGTTGTCCGCCTGGCTGCTCACGTTGAGGGGGTGGCCGCCCGTGACCTGGTGTTCACCGCGCCGGAGGGTGGGCCGCTCCGCACCTCAAACTTCCGCCGCGACGTGTGGACCAAGGCGTGCGAGGCATCGGGCATGCCAGAAGGGCTCCTCGTCCACGACCTGAGGGATACTGCGGCCAGCTTGGCGATCTCTGCCGGAGCGTCGATCAAGGCCGTGCAACGAATGCTGGGTCACGCCTCGGCGAAGATGACTCTCGACACCTACGGGTCGCTCTTCGAGGAGGATCTGGAGGACCTGGCCGACCGTCTGGATCACCGGTTCCATGAGGCTGATGTGACCCACACAAGATCGAGGGACGACAAGGTGGTGCAGTTCCCGGGCCCCTAGGTCTCCCCAAGGCGATCCGCAATCGCCTGGATCTCGTCTCTGAGCCCTGGAAGGTCGCGGACTACCACCCGCTACACAGCTCGATCGTGTCGACCAGTTCGACGATGTCAAGCAAGAAGTCGCGATCAGGGTTCACAAGGCAATGGCTTCAGCTCGAACCCTCGCCTGAAGACGAGGTTTGACGTCGGTTCCGATCTCGACCGGGTAGCCGAGTAGGTCCTCCAGCTCCAGGTGGAGGGCAGCTAGGTCGAGCAGACTCCGTCCCGCCTCCACGTCGACCAGGACGTCTATGTCGCTCTTCTGACGGGCGTCGCCACGAGCCACAGATCCGTAGACGCGAAGGTTGGATGCTCCATGTCGGGCGGCGGCGGCGAGGATCTCCTCGCGTCGCTCGCGGAGCATCTGCAGGGTCGGGGCCGTATCGGTGTGTCCTTTCGAATTCATCGTGATGGGCTCATTGTCCCATAGGAAGGAGGACCTAGAGGACCTGGTCGACCGTCTCGATGACCGGTTCCGTGAGGCTGATGTGACCCATACAAGGCCCAGCGACGCCAGAGTGGTGCATTTACCCAGGTAGAAGCGATTTGACCGGCTGACTTGTAAACAGCAGGTCATCGGTTCGATTCCGGTACCCGGCTCCCAAATCCTCGGCTGCGGCCACCGCGGCCTTCCCGGCGTAGCCACCGGACTCGCTGGCATACGCGTTCCCTCTGCCTCGCCCGAGGTCACCGGATGCTGTCGAGCGTCTCTCGAACGGTAACTGCCGAGACGCGAATCGCTTCCTGCTCCTCTTTGGTGGCAACGAGAGGCAGCAAGGGTCCGGCACCCCTCGCGTCAACCAGACGAGGAAGAGAGATGCAGACTCTGCCGAATCCGAATTCCGAGTCGATAGGCCCCGCTCACAGGCAGGATGGCGGAATGTGTCGTTTGGTCGAGGGCTTCGAGTATCTGCCCGGTAGCGAGGGCTATCCCCCAACTGGTAGCGCCCTTGCCTGCGATGATCTCGTAGGCGGCACTGCGGATCTGGTCGAGCAGAAGGGTCCGGCCCGCTTCGTCGAGGTAATTCCCGTCGTCGGCTTTGACCGCGGCCAGTGGCGCCCCACCGATGGTGGCCGACGACCACAGCACGGATTCACTATCCCCGTGCTCACCAACCACATAAGAGTGGACGTGCCTTTCTGCGATTCCGTAACGCAGCGCCAACAGGTGCCTGAGCCGAGAAGAATCGAGCACGGTCCCCGATCCGAAGACCGTGCCGTCGTCGCGGTCGGTGAGTTCGATTGCGAGCTGGGTGAGGACATCGACCGGGTTGGTCACGACCAGGATCACGGCATTGGGTGCAACCTCGCCGAGCCCCGGGAGAAGGCCGCGAATCAGCGCGCCGTTGCGTCCTGCCAACGCGAGTCGGGTCTCCCCGGGACGTTGCTTGGCCCCGGCGCTGATGACGACCACGTCGGCACCCGTGCACACGGAAACCGACCCACCCGCATCGATGGTGGCGGGGCGGACGAACTGCAGCCCATGACGAAGGTCGAGCATCTCGGCGGTGGCTCTTGCACCGTCGAGGTCGTAAAGGGACAGGTGGTTGGCCACGCCCCTATTGAGCGCGGTGAAGGCAATGGCTGCGCCGACGCTTCCGGCCCCGACGATTGCCAGATGATTCACGCAACCTTCGATCGCTCATTGGAACTGGATTGCCGTTCGGCGGGAGCGGAAGCACTGTGACCGGGATTCATGCGAAAAAGATAAAGCCGTTCGGGCTGGGATGTGACCTTCGCCGACTACCTGGTTGGGCGATTCTGGTGCGAACGCAAGGAGACGCGATTCAAACCACGCCGACCAGTGTCCCGGAGCGACGCACTGTCGCCGCTCCGCCACACAGCGAACGTGTCATCGTCCCTGATCAAGGCACAAGGCAAGACCAGCCCGGGGCGTCATTAGATCCTGCCCAACTCCGTCGCGTGATGGGTGTCCGAGTGGAGACGGAGGAAGACCCCGGCTCCAAAATCCTCGGCTAGCCACTGCCGCAGAAATACCCTCAAACGGATGCTCAGCACCGAGGAGAAGGCGCTCCTCGACTTCGAAGGCTCGTGGTGGGTCGAGGGCGGGCCGAAAGACCAGCTCATCGAGCTCGTGCTCGGGTTGGAAGCCGAGTCCTACTACCGCCTTCTCCTGGGGCTCATCGTGCGGCCGGAAGCCACGACCTATGACCCCTTGACGGTGCGTCGGGTCCGCTCGGTCATCGAGCATGACGACGAGCCGATAGCTGGTGCCGTCTGATGACTCAGAAGGGCAGGCATGCCTCTGAATCCTCGGGCTCGTTCTATCGGGACCTGATCATGATGACGGTCGGGATCTTGCTGGTGGGCGCCGCCGTGTTTCTCCTCCTCTTTCTGCTCGCAGGCGATCCGGACTCCGGGGCCACGGGAGCGTCGACCACCAGCCGCAGCGCCACGACATCGTCGCCGGCCACTTCCACGGCGCCGACTACCGCACCCACGACGGTTCCGCCAACCACCAACGGAACGGTGCCGGTGCGACCGCCGGGCGAGGTGCGGGTCATGGTCCTCAACTCGATCGAGCTCTCCGGCGCCGCGGGCCGGTTCACCGAGGACCTCGCAGCCGTGGGTTATCAGACCCTGCCTGCCGACGACTACGACCCAGAGTTGGACCCGTCGCGGATCTGGTATCGCGATGGGTTCTCCGCTGAGGCCAACGTGCTCCTCGAGATGCTCCCCGGAGCCCTGGTCGAGCCCTTGCCCGACGCCGCGCTCGCCCCGGGGTCCGATGTCGTCGTCGTCCTCGGCGTCGGCTACACCGAATGACTCACACGGCCTCGGGGGCCCGGCCCGGGGTGCCAAAGGCCTGGCTGCTCCCGATCGTGGTCGTGGTCGGCTTGCTGCTTTCCGCAGCCATCGGCTGGCTCAGCAGATCGTTGGTTATCGACTTCGTGGCCTGGTGGCCGCTCTGGGTCGTGATCGGAGCCCTTGCATTCTTCGCGGGGTCGAGGAAGGTGGGCCGGGTACGGGTCGCCGGGGTCGTTCCCTTGCTGGCCACCGCATCCCTTGGCCTTTTCCTCATCGGGCATCTCGAGGGCTGGGAGGCGATGCCCTCGTCCTCCGCGTCTCTGGTGGGCCCGGCGTCCGGTGCGGTGACCGGTGCCGCGCTCTCGGCCCGGATCGATGGCACGGTTGTGGTCGGCGCAGCTGACACCGGCTACCTGTACAACGTGGTCCCGGTCCGAACCGGGGGGACCACCGGGCTCCCCGAGGCCGTGGAGAGGGCTCAGGGCACCGTGATCTCGGTGTTCCTCGAGCCGGTGGCGGATCCCGGTCTCTACACGTTTGCAGGTTGGGATCTGGAGCTCGACCCGGCGCCGAGCTGGAATCTCTCCCTCGGCGGACGGCTCAGCGCCGATCTCGTGGCCTTGGAGCTAAGCGAGTTGCAGGTGGAGGGAAGCGGCATTGTCACTCTTGGGGCGCCAACCACCGAGACCCCGGTCCGGGTCACCGGGGACTTCGAGCTAGTGCTTCCCGCAGGGGCGCCGGCTCGGGTGGTGGGCGAGGCAACCGTGCCTCAGGGCTGGGCTCAGACCACCGATGGCTGGACTTCACCTGCCGGAGGTGGCGGCTGGGTGTTCTCGGTGTCCGAGGGGTCGACCCTGGAGATAATCGACTCCTAGTTACACTCTTCGAATAGTGCCCTCCGACCGGTTGAGACGATTTGCCCTGATCGTGTGGACCGCCGTTGGTGTCGCCGCCCTGCTCTGGGTCTTTCTCATGGTCGCCGGCTCGGTTCGGGTGATCTGGCTTCCCATCGCCTTCGCCGCTGGGCTGGTCTTCCTCCTCGAGCCCGCGGTTCGCGCCTTCGAGCGGATGGGCCTCAACAGGGTGGTGTCGGCCATCGTCGCCTTCCTGGTGCTCGCCGCCATGATCCTGGCGGTGGCGGCCTTGATCCTCCCCACGATCAGGCAACAGGCCGCCGATCTCGGGGCAAAGCTGCCCGATCTCTATCTGGCGGGGATCGACTGGGTCCGCGAGGTGGGGGCCAGCCTGGGGTTGGACGTCGACGAGCTGCTCAGCCAGCAGGCGATCGAGGATTGGCTCAATGACCCGGCCAATCAAGAGACGGTGCAAAACCTCCTGCTTGGATTTGGCGCCGGGGCGGGCCAGGTGATCCGGGGGGTGACCGAGGCCATCGCCGTGATCGGGCTGGCACCGGTGCTCGCCATCTACATCCTGATCGACCTCGAGCGCTTCAAGGCCAACACCCTTGGGATGACACCACCCCGGCATCGGGAGGAGACCGCCTTCGTGGCCGGTGAAGTGGGAACCGCGATGGGTTCCTTCGTCAGGGGACAACTGCTGGTGGCGGTGATCGTGGGGATAGCCTCCAGCATCGGGATGTACCTGATCGGCCTCCCGTTCTGGTTGATCATCGGGATCCTGGCCGGCTTCCTCAACCTGATCCCGTTCCTGGGACCGGTCGTCGGGGGCGCCCTTGCGGTGTTGATCGCGCTGCTCAATGGCAGCGTGAGTCAGGCGGTTTGGGCAGTAGCGATATTCGTGGTCATCCAGCAGGTCGACAATCACGTGATCACTCCTCTCGTGCAGCGGGCCCGGGTCAACCTGTCGCCATTGATCATCGTGCTCGCCCTGGTCATCGGGGGCTCGGTCGCCGGCCTGCTCGGGGTGGTGGTCGCGGTGCCGCTGACCGCGGCGATCCGGATCGTCATCGGTCATTTCTGGCGGACACGGTTGCTCGGTGAGACCTGGGGAGAGGCGAGCAGGCACATGATCGAGTACACCGAGCCTCCGGAGCGAATCGCCGGGATCCGGCGCCGCCAGCCAAATCAGGCCAGGTTGTTCGACACCCAGGAGATGCAGAGCATCACCGAAGAGATGGCAGAGGGCGGAGAGCCGGCCGAGTTGGACCCGATCAGTCCCAAGCCGTAGAGCTCAGACGTCTCCCAGATAGGCCGCCCGCATCTGCGGGTTGGCGAGCAGGGCCGAGGCGGTGTCGTCGAGAACGATTCGGCCGGTCTGGAGCACATAGCCCCGATCCGCGATCGAAAGCGCCATGTTCGCGTTCTGCTCGACCACGAAGACCGTGGTCCCGGCGGCATTGATCCGTTCGATTATCTCGAAGTTCTGGGCGACGAGAACCGGGGCGAGTCCCATCGAGGGCTCGTCCATCAGCAGCACTTTGGGCCGGGCCATGAGGGCCCGCCCCATGGCCACCATCTGCTGCTCGCCACCCGAAAGCGTCCCCGCCTTCTGTGCCAACCGTTCCTTCACGCGCGGAAACATCTCGAAGACCCTTTCGAAGTCCTGCTCCAGGTTCTCACCGGTGCGGAGGAAGGCACCGATCTCCAGGTTCTCCCGCACCGTCATCCGCTTGAAGAGCCGGCGGTTCTCGGGGACCATGGTGACTCCGCGTCCCACCCTCCTCGCAGTGGTCCATTCGTTGACCTCGTCACCGTCGAGGTACACCGACCCGGTGCTGGGCTTGACGTAGCCGAGAATGGTCTTGAGGGTGGTGGTCTTGCCCGAGGCGTTGCCCCCGAGCAGGCAGACCATCTCTCCGGCGTAGATCTCGAGGTCGATATCCTTGAGGATGTGTGCCGGCCCGTAGTGGGTGTTCACCCCCTTGAAGGCGAGCACCGGTGTGCGCTCGCTCATGCCTCACGCTCCGAGGGCCGCCCCAGATAGGCCTCGATCACCGCGTCGTTGGTCGAGATCTCGTCATACGAGCCCTCGGCGATCTTCACCCCGTGGTCGAGGACCATCACCCGGTCCGAGACGTCGCGAACCACTCGCATGTCGTGCTCGATGACGATCACGGTGAAGCCGCGCTTGGTGCGGAGGTCGCCGATCAGCTCGGTCAACTCGATGGTCTCCCGGGGGTTCATTCCTGCAGTGGGCTCGTCGAGGAGCAGCAGGCGGGGCTCGGTGGCCATCGCTCTGGCGATCTCCAGCCTTCTTCGGTTGGCATAGGACAGGGTGAATGCCAGCTGGTCGTGGCGGTAGCCGGCGAGCCGGGAGCCGAAGAACGAGAGGATGTCCTTGGCCTTCTCCTCGATCATCTTCTCTTCGGTGCGCTGCCTGGGTGTGGTGAAGATGGCTCCGAATACGCCGGCCTTGGTGCGGCAGTGCTGGCCCACCATCACGTTCTCCAGCACTGTCATGTTGGGGAAGAGCCTGACATTCTGGAAGGTGCGGGCGATGCCCCGGGTGGTGATCTCGTTGGGCTCGTGCCCGGCCAGGTCGTCGCCGTCGAACTCGATGGTGCCGGTATCCGGAGGGAACATCCCCGAGATGACGTTGAAGAACGAGGTCTTGCCGGCGCCGTTGGGCCCGATCACCGACACGATCTGTCCCTCGTCGATCGAGAAGTCGACTCCTTGCAGCGCCTTGATCCCGCCGAAGGTCTTCTCCAGGCCCCTGATCTCGAGCAATGCCATCAGACGGCGACCTCGCCGGCCTGGTCACCGGTGAATTGGCCCTCCTTGTCGAGCCAGGCGTCCTGGCTCGCCTCCTCGTGGTGGAGCTCCCGGGATCTTCGTGCCGACGGGATCAAACCCTCGGGCCGGTTCAACATCATCACGACCAGGATCACCCCGTAGATCAAGAGCTTGTATTGGGCGAACTCGGCAAGCAGGCCCGGGGAGCGGGGGCCTCCGAGGACCCCGATCATCACCAGGGCCCCGACCAGGACACCGGGGATGCTTCCCATGCCACCGACGATGACGATCACCAGAATGATGATCGACACCAAGACATCGAAGGAGTTGGTGAAGACGGTTCCCACCTTGGCGCTGACCAGGGCACCGGCGAAGGAGGCCAACACCGCGCCCGAAACAAAGGCGAGCAGCTTGGCCGTGACCGTGCCGACACCTGTCGCCTCGGCAACGTCCTCGTCTTCGCGCATCGCCGCCCACGCTCGCCCGATGCGGGCACTCTGCAGACGGTAGGAGATGTAGACCGCGATCAGGACGAAGCCCGCGGCAAAGTAGACGAAGAGTTGGGGATCGACGCTGGAGATGCTCTGACCGAACCAGGGGATCCCGGGGATGTCCCTGATCCCCTGGGCGCCGCCGAAATAGGGCTTGAGCCAGTCGGAGAGGAGGAGGATGCGAACGATTTCCCCGAACCCGAGAGTGACGATCGCCAGGTAGTCACCACGCATCCTGATGACCGGGGTGCCGACCAGTATCCCGGCGATGATCGCCATGATCATGGCCACGACCACGGCTGCCCACCAGCCGAGCTCGGGCGACCAAGTCGGGCTGATCGGCGAGGTGAGCACCGCCGTGGTGTAGGCACCCACCGCGAAGAAGGCGACATATCCCAGGTCGAGGAGACCCGCATAGCCGACCACGATGTTGAGACCCAGTCCCATCAGCATGAACAACGAGACGTTGATCAGCAGCTCGTTGATCACCCCACCGAGGAAGATCGGAAGCACGGCGATGGAGGCGAAGAGCACCACCAGGGCGATGGCTGTCGGTTTGGACCGACCCCGGGCATCCGAACTCACGAAGGTGTTGCGTAGGACGCTGGCGCCCCCCCGGAAGAAGTAGGCGAGGACAGAAACGACGACGAAGATGATGGCCGCCGCGTAGAGATTCAGCCCTCCGTTGAGCGCGTAGAGGAAGTCGGTGAAGAAGGGGGCGAACTCGAACACATCGGTCACCACCAGCTCGAGAAAGGCGAGTGCGAGCACCCAGAGCGTTGCCTGCATCAGCGCCGCCCGTGCCCGATCGGGAACGAGTCGGATGGCCCCACCGACCGCTCCGGCGATGGTGCTGGCCAGGATCAGCAAGGCGATGCCGGTGCCAACCCCTTTGTCGAATGTGAGCTCCGCGACCGTTGGAGGGCCCATGTTGGGGAAGATGTCGGTGAGGTCGACGGCGTCGATGAGCATGACGTAGAGGGATGTGAGCACCCCACCGAACAATCCGACGGTGGCGCCAAACAGCACATCTCGGACGTTCGGGGGCTCGGTCTCCAAGCCCTCGAGGACCTCGCGTTTGGTGGAGACCCATGCGACCACCAATGGGATTGCGAAGAGCGTCATATAGCCCATGGTGAGGATCGGTGAGATCAGAACCTTGTTGTTGAAGGCCTGCACCATCCCGATCCCGCCCACGAAGCTCATCCCGACCCCGGCGATCGCACCTCTCTTCAAGGCACTTGTCGACTTCATACCCGGTCCTCGCTGCCAAGACGCTCACCGAGAAGACCGGTAGGTCGGAAGATCAGCACCAGGACGAGGGCGCTGAAGGCGACGACGTCTTTGAGCTGGGACACCGAGGGGATTCCCAGGCCGGCCAGGATCAACAGAGGCCCGACTCCCTCGAAAAGACCCAGCAACACACCGCCGAGCAACGCTCCGGGGAGGTTTCCGATACCACCGAGCACCGCCGCGGTGAAGGCCTTGATCCCGGGAAGGAAGCCGGACAGGAAGTCGACGCTGCGGAACAACAGGGCCCACATCAGGGCGGCGACCCCGGCCATTGCGCCGCCGATGGCGAAGGTGGTCACGATGGTTCGGTCGACGTTGATCCCCATCAAGCCCGCGATCTCTTTGTCCTCGGCTACCGCTCGGACGGCCCTACCGGTCTTGGTCCGAGTCACGAAATACCAGAGACCGGCTGCAGAGATGATGGCAACGACGATCACCATGAGTTTGGTGGTCTCTATCGAGATGGGGCCTATCTGGACCGAGCCGCCCAACGCACCAGGCAACGCTGGGTAGGTGTGAATTCCGACCCCGAACAGCCCGGCGAACGAATACTGGATGAAGAAGGAGACCCCGATCGAGGTGATGAGAGGGATGAGCCGCGGCGCACCGCGCAGCTTTCGGTAGGCGACCCGCTCGATGAGGACGGCGGTCGACATCGAGGTGAGCATCGCCACCACCAAGACGATGAGGATGGAAAGCGCCGGGTTTGCGGCCCAGAACCCTGCTTTGTCCAGGCTGTCGGCGGCGACGAAGCCAACCATCGTCCCTGCCATGAACACCTCGCCATGGGCGAAGTTGATGAAGCCGAGGACGCCATAGACCATGGAGTAGCCGAGAGCGATCAGCCCGTACATCGCACCCTGGCTGATGCTCGAGATGACCAGCGTGCGCCACTGCTCGAGAGTTGGCCCCTCTCCTGCCATGAATAGCTGGATCGACCCGATGAGGCCGATGAGGATCGTGATGATCGCCGCGATCCGGAGGAACCAAAGGAACGAATCGACCCAGTTGAAGCGAAAACGGCGGGTCCGGGCGGGCTTGATCTCGGTGGCTGCGGTCACAGGGTGGTCGGACTATAGAGAAAAGCCCCGGTCCCAAGCTTGGGACCGGGGCTTTTCTTATTCGCTTGATAAGCGAGGGTTTCAGCCGGTTGCGGCGCCACCCTCGTACTCGTAGACGACGTTCTCGGCGGCCAAGGCGACCGTCACCTCGTCGGCAGCGGTCTTCTGCACGACAGTGATCTTGGTAGCACCACAGTCGCCGAACTCGTCGCAGGAGAGAGTCCCGATCAGACCCTCGAAGCCGCTGACGCCGTTCAGTTGGTCGCGAAGACCTTGCCGATCGATCGTCAGCTCGCCGCCGTTGTCCACGGCAACCGAGTTGATCGCGTCGAGCAACATGACGGTCGCGTCGTAGGAATGCGCCCAGAAGGCAGCCGACGGGCCTTCACCGAAGGTCTCGGTGTAGGTAGCCAGCACCTCTTCGGCGGTCTTGCCGGTCACGCCGTTGGTGTTGGTGCCATAGCGCTGGTCCGGCCCGGAGAAGTACATCCCCTCGGACTCGGCCAGTGCCAGGAAGCCATCGACCAACAAGCCGTCGGCGCCCATGAGAAGGACGTCCTCGAGCCCGGCGACTCCACCGATCTGCTGGACGATGAAGTCACCCTCCGGCTGGAAGATCGGGAAGAAGATCGCTTCGGGGGCGGCCCCTGCCACCTCGGTGAGGACCGGCACCATGTCGGTGTCGCCCTTGGCAACCGCGGTGTAGATCGCGATCGTCCCGCCGAGCTCTTCGAAGGCGTCGGCAAAGGCGGTCGCCAGACCGTCGGTGTACGGGTCGCCATCATGGATGGCGGCAGCCGTGGTTATTCCCTGGTCGACCATGAACTCGGCCGCAGCCCGACCCTGGTGCAGGTCGTTGTGGGCGGTCCGGTAGTAGCCGGGGAAATAGTTCTCCGCGGCGGTTCCGGCGAGGTCAGAGGTCAATGATGGCGACGTGTTGGACGGGGAGATCATCACGTGACCAGCGTCCGACAGCAGCGGCATCGCACCGGCGGCGGCTCCGGAGCACGAAGTGCCGATGGTGCCAACCACCTGAGCGTCAGCCACGATCTGGCTGGCAGCAGCCTGCCCACCGTCGGCCGAGCACAGGTCGTCGAGACCGGTCCCGAAGGTCACGTCGTGACCCTGGATCTGCCCGTAGTCGGCGATCGCCAGTTCGGTGGCGTTCTGATTCGGCGTACCGAGGAATGCCACGTCACCGCTGATCGCTTCCAACGAGCGGATTTGTACGGCCTCTCCGGCCGCGACGGTCACCGCACCGAACTCACCTGCCGGCTCGCCGGCAGTGGTCGTGGTCTCGTCGACCATGGCGGTAGTCGTCGATTCTCCCCCTGCTGCTGCCGTTGTGGTCGTGGTGTCGCCACCACCGCCACAAGCCACCAGGATCAGGGAAAGGACCGCGAGAACCGTGAGAAGCTTGAGGCCTCTCTTCATTTTCATGTGTTTCCTTCCTCCATTTGCTCATGGCACGCCAAGAGACGTGCTGGTGGACGACTTTAGACCCCTATTCGTGATCAAGCAGCCCGGATCGGCCCCGAAGCCCCTACTGCCGGCGTACCGTATCGACGTGGTCCGCACCACCAATGTTGTCGAGGATGCCCTGGACACGGCCCCGCAAAAGCCAAACCGCCAGGGCCTCGGATGGCTCGGTGCCGGGCTCCTGGTCGGCGCCGGGATCGCGGTGCTCCTGCTCGGAGTAGACACCGCGAACGGGCCGACTGCTACCACCGTTCCGGCCGATGGGCCGGCGCCAACGATCGCCGCCGGGGTCGGGCTGGGCGACGTTGTCCCCGGGTTTCCCGACGGCCTGGTGGCCACCATCCGGCAGGAAGGCCTCAGCCTCGATCTCGTGCTGTGGCCCGAGTCGGGAGAGCCAATCGTCAGGTCGGTTCCGGTCGGCTCGTCCTCTCCCCCCCGAGTGGTCGAGTTCGACGTCGGTGGTCACCAACTAGCGACCCTCATCCCCGTGCGGGGGTCGGCTTCGGGAGTCCTCTACGCCGGCGTGCCCGAGTCGGCTGCGATCATCGCCCCTGCTGTCACCAGTTTCGCATGGCACGACTCATCGCCGCGGACGCTCGCCTACACCACTCGCAGCGGCGGCGAGACCCTGATATGGATCGCGACGGGAGGTCTGGGTGAGTCCGAGATCGCGGTTCGTGTCGTTGGAATCGAAGGGGGCCTCGAAGCCTGGGGAGATTGGGGTTATGCCCTTCAGGATCGTGACGACATCGTGTTGTTCACACCGGAAGGGGAGATCAAGGACACGGCAAGTGGAAGGGTCCTCGACTCGTTCTCGAGCGGGTGGATGGCGATCGACAGGGATGGGATGGAGCTCCTCAGCGCCGGTGGCGCGGTGCGTGACCTGGCCGGGGCCGCTCTCCAAGAGCAAACCGCCGCCAAGGCGTCCGCCCTGGAAGCTGCGTTCTCGAAAGACGGGTCCTTGCTGGTGGAGCTGACCGCGACCGGGGTGACGGTGGTTTCGGTTGCGGACGGCAGCCAGGTCGTCGAGATCGATGCGGGGGCGGGCATGCCCCAGGTCGTCTGGTCGACAGACAACGAGTTCGTCCTCTACCCCGGTCGGCGTGGGGTGACCGTGGCCCGAGTGTCCGACGGTGCCACTTGGGAGATCATGGAGTCAGAGGTGATCACGGGCCTTGGAGTGCTCGACTTCGCCCAGCCCTAACCTCGAAACATGGCCGAATTCCAACTCCTCACCGCCGGGTATGGCGGGGACCGCGTCGCCTCGACAGTCTCGCTCGTGGTCTCCGAAGCCTCCCTGGTGGTCATCGACCCGGGCATGGTCTCGTCACGATCGGTGATCCTCGACCCGATACATCGGCTGGGCTACGCCCCCGAGCAGGTCACCGACGTTGTCGTCTCCCATCATCACCCGGACCACACGATCAACATCGCACTCTTCCCCGAGGCCCGGGTCCATGACCACTGGGCGATCTATCACGGCGATTCCTGGGATTCGCGGCCCGCCGAGGGCTACGAAGTCGCTCCCGATGTGACACTCTGGGAGACCCCGGGCCACACCGCCCAGGACATCACGACGATGGTGCGCTCCGGTGCGGACATGATCGCCTTCACCCATCTCTGGTGGTACCGGACGGCGCCATATGACGATCCGTTGAGCACCCATCCCGACCTGCTCCACGAGTGCCGGGAACGGGTGCTCCGGTCGGCGACACTGATCGTCCCCGGGCACGGCGAGCCCTTCGTGCCCGACTCCAGCACCTCCCGGTAGCCTTCGAGAATGGCCGGTCCCGGACCCGTCGACGAGCTCGCATCTCGTGACTCCTACCTGTCGCGCGCCGAGGGCAATGTCCTCGAGGTCGTCGATGAAGGGCTGATCCTCGATCGCACCGTGTTCTACGCAAGGGGTGGGGGCCAGCCCGGCGATGTCGGGGTCATCCGATGGGACGGAGGGCAGGTGGACGTCACCGACACCGTTCGCCGCGAGGGCAGGCCGCTTCACGTCGTCGCCGAGGGAGCGGAGCTCCCCGATCCCGGGACCGCGGTCGAGGCGGTCATCGATTGGGAGAGGCGCTACCTGACGATGAAGACCCACACTGCTCTCCATGCCCTGTCCGGCGTGATCTTCAGAGACTTCGGGGCGAAGGTCACCGGGGGGAACATGGACCCCGGAGTTGCCCGGATGGACTTCGAGCTCGACGGGATCTCGGTGGAGTTCGGCCGGGAGGTCGAGCGAAAGCTCAACGAGGAGCTGGTCAAGGGTTATCCGACCGAAGTGGTGTTCATGGCGCGCGCCGAGGCCTTGCGGGACCCCGATCTGATCAGGACCAAGGTCAACCTGATCCCGGTGTGGGTCGAGGAGATCCGGGTCATCGACATCGTGGGCCTCGATCGCCAGGCAGACGGCGGGACTCACGTCGCCTCGACCCTCGAGGTCGGTCAGGTCGCTGTGATCAAGACCGAATCCAAGGGGAAGGCCAACAAGAGGATGCGCATCCAGGTCGGCTGACTCTCGCGGGT
>JBIOVB010000082.1:0-8013 GCA_044867525.1 Acidimicrobiia bacterium
CCTGGAAGGAACGCCACCCACGGTGGGGGAGCCTCGACCGGCTCCAGGTCGTCGGGGAGCAGATATCCGACTCCGTCCCCGAGGGACACCTCGACCGCCGACAGGTCAGCCAGGGCGACGCGCACGGACTTTCGGTCCCACCCGGTCCACCAGGCGAGGTCGGTCTCGGACCCGGGCCCGAAGCCGCGCAACCACCACCCGAGGACAACGGCATTCGCCTCCCGCTTCGGCATATCGGGGATGGGGCCCCCCAGCCAATCGGCCATCGGCGACCATCTGTATTGGCCCGATATCCAGCTGCCCCGAGGCCGGGCCCTGATCACCAGCCCCTGGTTGGCGAGTACGAACAGGACCCTGGTGGACACTCCTGTGTAGCCGAGGATCGAGCCGTCGCTCCGATAGTTGACGAATTGCTTCTTGAGCTCGGGCACGTCTTCACGCAGTTCCATGGCAGCCACCGGCTCCCCCCGCTTCTCCAACGCGGCCAGGGTCTTCTTGGAGACACGGGAATGCCAGGCCGTCCCGTTCTTGGCGATCCCGGCGCTTTCGATCATCTTTGCGGTCCGCTTCAACTCGGGCGTGATCAGCCTCACCGTCGACGAGTTGTGGATCAGGGGGACCGAAGCAGTCGGCACCACCCACAGGGTCCGCCGCATCCCTAGGACCCGGGCCAGCACCCGGTCTTCGTACAGAGCCTGCTCCAAGTCGGAAACCTCGAATCCGTCGAGGCGTGCCCTTGCCGATAGGTACACCGTGACCGGGTCCGAGGAATGGAGGCCGACCATGTCGGCGGCCAGCGTGACGAGATCGCTCGCCGGAGCAGCCAGGTTGTGGCGCACGCCGAGCCGGGCCCGACGCTGCTCGGTGGTCACCTCGAGCACGGGGTCACCCTATTTCTCCCCGGCGAGAACCGATGGGTGAGTCCCGCCGGCATCGCGGTGGGGGCTCGGGCGGTGGGTCGCCCAAATCCCTAGAGTCTCGCTCCCGATGGGCAGCTCAGGCATCAGTCGCACTACCCGCAGCGGCCTGTCGATCCTGGGGATCATCGCCGTTTTCGTCCTGCTCTGGGAGTCGTACAAGGTGGTGTGGACCGCGCTCGAGTGGACCTGGCCGGTTCGCCCCGACAATCGCACCATGCCCCACACCTGGGACATCGTGGGGACGTTGTTCCAACCGGCCCAGCGGACCGGCCCCATCCTGCTCCTGGTCGAGCTCCGAGCAGCACTGCTCACCCTGCGCGAGGCTTTCGTCGGTTTCCTGATCGGCGGTTCGGTCGGGTTCGGGCTCGGGGTCCTGTTCGTGAGGTCGACAACCGCGGAGCGAGCTTTCATGCCCTATGTGGTGGCATCCCAGACCGTGCCCATCCTGGCGATCGCCCCGATGGTGGTGGTGTGGGGAGGCAGGCTCGACATCCCGCAATGGCTGACCGTCTCCATCATCGCCGCCTATCTCACCTTCTTCCCGGTGGTGATCAACACCGTGCGCGGGCTGAGGTCGCCACAGGCGACCGCAATGGAACTGATGCGGAGTTATGCGAGTACCTCCCGGGAGACGCTGTGGAAACTCCAGGTCCCGGCGGCGATGCCCTACATCTTCACCGCGCTCAAGGTCTCCGCGGCGGCCAGTGTGATCGGAGCCATCGTCGGTGAGCTTCCCGCCGGCTTTCGGGGCGGCCTTGGTCGTGATCTCCTCCAGTTCTCCCAACAGTTCACTGCGGCGCCGGAGAAGCTCTTCGCCGGGGTGATAATCGCCGGGATCGCGGGAATCGCCTTCGTGGGCCTGATCACACTCGCCGAGCATCGATGGGTCGCCGCCAGCCGGAGGCAGAGCACCGAGATCGTGAGGGTGCAGGGATGACAGCGCTGGTCGTCGAGGCCCGAGGCGTTGGCAAGACATTCGGTTCCGGCGATGCCAGGACCGAGGCCTTGCGGGGCATAGACCTCCAGATCGCCGAGGGCGAGTTCATCTCCCTGATCGGGCCCTCAGGTTGTGGCAAGTCGACGCTGCTCCGGTTGATCGGAGATCTGGTCAGTCCAACGACCGGCTCCCTCTCGATCAACGGCAAGGAGCCGGGGCGGGCCCGTCTCGATCGGGATTACGGCATCGTCTTCCAAAACGCGACTCTGCTCGACTGGCGCACGGTGCTCAAGAACATCGAGCTCCCTCTCGAGATCATGGATTTCCCCGAGGCCGATCGCTCGACCCGGGCCCGACAGATGCTGGATTTGGTTCAGCTCGGCTCCTTCGAGGGCCACTATCCCTGGCAATTGTCGGGAGGGATGCAGCAGCGGGTGTCCATCGCCAGGGCGCTGGCCTTCAACCCGTCGTTGCTGTTGATGGACGAGCCATTCGGGGCTCTGGACGAAATGACCCGGGAGTTGATGCAGCAGGAGGTGCTTCGTCTCTGGCGGGAGACCGGGATCACGGTGGTATTCGTCACCCACTCGATCCCTGAGGCGGTATTCCTCTCCAACAAGGTCGTGGTGATGTCGCCACGGCCCGGGCGGATCAGTGCCCAGATCGCAGTGGGCCTTCCTGCCTCACGCAACGAGGACACCAGGGAGGACCCGGCGTACTTCGAGTTGATCACCGCGGTGAGGGAGGCGTTGCGCCGGGATGAGAACCGGGGCGTTGCGTCATGACGGAGCGCGACGAGGTGATCCAGGAGTCGGCAGTCACCGATGTCTTTGCCGCATTCGAGGAGGACTTTCCGGCCCGAAGGGGGGCCTTCTCCCCGGGTCGGTTCCTTCGCCGCTACCTGCCCGCTCTCCTCTCTTTCATCGCGGTGATCGCAGTCTGGGAGGGCCTGACCCGCCTGTTCGGGGTGGAGGCATTCGTCCTTCCCAAACCATCCGAGGTGATCGCCAGCTTCTTCGAAACCGCCCCGGTGATCTGGAGCGCCGGGCTGCGGACGCTGATCGAGGCTCTCGGCGGTTTTGCCATCGGGGTGACCCTGGCGGTGGTCACCTCATTGGCCGCTGCCCGCTGGACCGGGTTCCGGGAGGGGATATTGCCCCTGGCCATCGTCCTCAACGCCACGCCGATCGTGGCACTGGCCCCCATCTTCAATAACTGGTTCAGTCTGATCAGCCCCTTTTCCAAGATGGCGGTGGTGGCGGTCGTCGTCTACTTCCCGGTGATGATCAACACCACTCGTGGCTTGCTGGAGGTCGACCCTGCCGAGTTGGAGCTCATGCGGTCTTTGGCCGCCACTCCATCGGAGGTGACTCGGCGGATCAGAATCCCACGAGCCCTGCCCTTCTTTTTCGCCTCGCTCAAGGTTGCGAGCGCACTTTCCCTGATCGCCGCCATCGTCGCCGAGTACTTCGGTGGATCCCAGGACGTGCTCGGCCAGTACATCATCAACCGGGCCAATCTCTTTCAGTTCCCCGACGCCTGGTCCGCCATCCTCGTGGCGTCGATTCTCGGCGTGACCTTCTATCTGTTGATCCTGGCCGCCGAGCGGGTGTTCATGCCCTGGCACGTCTCCTTGCGTGGCACCGACTGAGCCCCGGGAAGCGCGGGTGGCGATGCGACGGATATCGTTGGCCGATCTGACAGGAGGAGGACCGGACGAAAGTGAGTACAGGAAATGACATTGACTAAGTGGCGGCGACGGCTCGTGTGGTTGTTCGCCTTTGCCATGGTTCTGGCGGCATGTGGCGACGACGGCGGCACCGGCGGGACCGGCGGGACGGCCGCCCCCGAGGAATGCACCGAGCCCGACAGTGTCCGGCTCCAGTTGCAGTGGTTCGCTCAATCCCAGTTCGCCGGGTACTACGTGGCCAAGGATCTCGGGTTCTACGACGATCAATGCCTGGAGGTCGAGATCCTCGAAGGCGGGGTTGACATCGTCCCCCAGCAGGTTCTAGCCACCGGGGGCGCCGAGTTCGGGCTGGCCTGGGTACCGAAGGCCTTGGTTTCCCGTGAGGGCGGAGCCGACATCGTCAACATCGCCCAGGTGTTCGAGCGCTCGGGGACCCTCCAGGTGTCCTGGGCCGACACCGGGATCACCGAGCCCGCCGACTGGGCCGGGAAGACCGTCGGCAACTGGGGATTCGGCAACGAGTTCGAGTTGACCGCGGCGATCAGCAAGTTCGACGTCCAGGATGTGAACCTGGTCGCCCAGGACTTCACCATGACTGCCCTCATCAACCGGGAGCTCGACGCTGCCGAAGCGATGATCTACAACGAGTACGCCCAGGTCCTGGAGGCGGTAAACCCCGACACCGGGGAGCTCTACCAGCCCGAGGATCTCAGCGTCATCGACTACAACGATCCTGATGTCGCCACTGCGATGCTTCAGGACGCGGTTTGGGTCAGCGCTGATTGGATCGCCGAAGAGGGCAACGAGGACATCGCAACCCGGTTCCTCACCGCCTCCTTCCAGGGCTGGCTCCACTGCCTGGACAACTTCGACGAGTGCGTCGATGTCGTCCTCGCCAACGGCTCCACCTTGGGTCAGAGCCATCAGGAATGGCAGCTCAACGAGATACTCGGGTTGATCTTCCCGGCAACCAACGGAATCGGTGTCATGAACACCGATCTCTGGGATCAGACCGTTGCCGTGGCCACCGAGCAGATCCCTGAGCTCCAGGGTGTCGAGATCCCGGCTGAGGCCTACCGCACCGACCTCGCCGAAGCAGCCATCGCCAGCCTCGGCGACGCCGACGTCAATGTCACCGACTACGACCCGGCGAATCGGGAGATCGAGCTCCAAGAGGGCGGCTCCTAGGGCTCAATTGGTGTCCCCCCGCTCCGCGGGGGATACCACCACCTCAGGCGGGGACGATCCCGAGCTTCTGCTCGAAGCGCTCCGCTCTCTCCATGATCTGCGCCGGCAACGCCATGATCTTGTCCTGGATCTGGGCGGCGGTCGTGGTCAGACCCGTGATCTCGCCGATCGACCAGTCGCGCAACAGGGGCATCACCACCCGGTCGTGGTGGATTCTGAGGTTGTAAACGCCGGCTCGGGCAACGTCGATCGAACGTCTCACGAACCTGGGCATCGCCACCCCCGGCATCTGGAAGTTCTCGAACACCCGATGGATGCCTCCGAGAACCAGTGACGGGGAGGTGTCGAGCATGGCCTGCATCACAGACTTGTAGAAGATGAAATGATGATTCTCGTCGGATGCAATGAGCCGCATCAGCTCGAAGGCTGCCGGATCGTCGGTGAGCTTGCCCGCGTTGCGATGGCTGACCCGGGTGGCGAGCTCCTGGGTGGCGGTGTAGGCAAAGATCTCGGTGGGGTCGTCGAAGGCCGGCTGGTAGCCGTTGAACATCGTCGCCTTGCGATCGTTCTCCAGCTCGTACGGATCGCAGTTACGTGAAGTCAACAGATAGCTGCGGATCGCAATCGCGTGCTGCCCCTCCTCTGCGGTCCACAGATGGTTCCAGGTGCTGAACGCAGACGTATTGGGCATGTTGTTCTCGATGAGAGCGTGGTAGTAGGGCAGGTTGTCTTCGGTCAACAGGTTCAGGATGAGGGAGGTGCGCGCATCCTCGGAGATGGTGCATTGGGACACATCCCAAGGCTTGTCTCGGAAGCTCTCGCCTCGTTCCCAGGGGACGAAGTCGTGGAAATACCAATCGCTGCGGCGTTGCAGGTGTTCTTTGGTGAGCCTCTCGACCACTCCGTCGATCGCTTCCACCAATTCCATCTTCTCGTCGTGAGCCAATGTGCGCCTTGTCGTTGTGTCCGGTCACCGTACCGGGAGGGTGGGCGTTCCCCACATCGGTCGGCCTTCGGCTGGATGCCCCCGAGCGGCTTTGGTTACGTCGGAGCTAACGAACCCCGGGCTTGCCGGGGCGGTTCTTCGCTAGCTTGGATCCGGCGATTTCGTGAGGAGCCCCAATGCCAAACATCGTCAGAGCCGCCATCGTCCAGACCGAGTGGACCGGCGACAAGGACTCGATGATCAAGAAGAACTCGGACTTTGCCCGCGAGGCAGCGCAGCAGGGAGCACAGGTGATGTGCTTCCAGGAGCTGTTCTACGGCCCTTACTTCTGCCAGGTGCAGGAGAACGAGCATTTCGAGTACGCCGAGCCGATCCCTGACGGGCCAACCACCCAGTTGATGCAGGACCTGGCCAAGGAGACCGGAATGGTGCTGGTGGTCCCGATCTTCGAGAAGGAGCAGGACGGCTTCTACTACAACACGGCGGCGGTAATCGACGCCGATGGGACCTACCTCGGCAAATACCGCAAGACCCACATCCCCCATGTCAAGGGCTTCTGGGAGAAGTTCTACTTTCGACCCGGCAACACCGGCTACCCGGTGTTCGACACCGCAGTCGGGAAGGTCGGGGTCTACATCTGCTACGACCGCCATTTCCCGGAAGGGTGGCGGGCGCTGGGGCTGAATGGGGCCAGAATCGTGTTCAACCCTTCGGCGACCAGCCGGGGGTTGTCGATGTACCTCTGGAACCTGGAGCAGCCGGCGTCGGCGGTGGCCAACGAGTACTTCGTCGGCGCCATCAACCGGGTGGGCAAGGAGCCTTTTGGGGACAACGACTTCTACGGGTCGTCGTACTTCGTGGATCCCCGGGGCCAGGTGATCGGGGACCCTGCTTCGGACACCGACGAGGAGTTGGTGGTGCGCGACCTCGACCTGGACATGATCGAGGAGGTGCGCCAGCAATGGGCGTTCTATCGCGATCGTCGCCCCGACGCCTACGGGGACCTGGTAGCCCCCTGAAGAAGGAGGTTGGTCATGGCTAGGACCGTCATCAAGGGTGGAACTGTCGTCACCGCGACGGAGACGATGGACGTCGACGTGTTGGTCGACGGTGAGAAGGTGGCGGCCCTGGCCGTCTCCGGCTCACATGACTGGGAGTCGACCGCTGAAAAGGTGATCGATGCGTCCGGCAAATACGTCCTCCCGGGAGGGATCGACGTCCATACCCACATGGAGCTTCCGTTCGGCGGCACCTTCGCGTCGGACAATTTCGAGACCGGGACCCGGGCCGCGGCCTGGGGCGGGACCACGACGGTCATCGACTTCGCGGTCCAGACCAAAGGCGGATCGGCGATGGAGGGTTACGAGGCCTGGCGGGAGAAGGCCGACGGCAACGTGGCCATCGATTACGGCCTCCACATGATCACCGGCGACATCAACGAGCAGACCCTCAAGGAGATGGACGTGCTGGTGGACGAGGGTGTCACCTCGTTCAAGCTGTTCATGGCCTACCCAGGAGTCTTCTACTCCAACGATGGCGAGATCCTGCTTGCAATGCAGAAGGCGGCGGAGAACGGGTCGACCATCTGCATGCACGCCGAAAACGGGATCGCCATCGACGTCTACGTCGAGCAGGCGTTGAAGAGGGGCGAGACCGACCCTCTCTACCACGGCCTGGTGCGCAAGTCACTGCTCGAGGGTGAGGCGGCTCACCGCGCCATC
This sequence comes from Acidimicrobiia bacterium, assembly GCA_044867525.1. Classification (GTDB taxonomy): domain Bacteria; phylum Actinomycetota; class Acidimicrobiia; order Spongiisociales; family ZC4RG35; genus JALYNX01. The sequence goes on from JBIOVB010000082.1 coordinate 7,403, forward strand.
GTCCTCGCCGAGCTGACCGGGGCTCCCCTCTACATAGTCCACACCTCGGCCAAGGAGGCGGTGCACGAGGTGATCCAGGCTCGGGACCGCGGCCTCAACGTCTTCGCCGAGACCTGCCCCCAGTACCTGTTCTTCGACCTCGACAACCTGGGGAACGGGTTCGAGGGCGCCAAGTACGTCTGCTCACCCCCGATGCGGGACCGGGCCGCTGGCCATCAGGAAGCCCTGTGGCAGGGGCTCCGAACCAACGACCTCCAGGTGGTGTCGACCGATCACTGCCCGTTCTGTTTCAACGACCATCCCGAACTGGGGCGGCAGAAGCGACTCGGCGAGGAGGACTTCTCCAAGATCCCGAACGGCATGCCCGGCGTCGAGCCCCGGATGGAGGTTCTCTACGAAGGTGGGGTCAACCAGGGGCGGATCGGGCTCAACCGCTTTGTCGAGATCACGGCCACCACCCCGGCCAAGATGTTCGGCATGTACCCCCAGAAGGGCACGGTGGCTCCGGGCGGCGACGCCGACCTCGTGGTCTTCGACCCCAACCAGAAGCATGTGATCTCGGTGGACAATCAGCACATGAGGGTCGACTACTCGGCGTATGAGGGCATGGA
>JBIOVB010000083.1:0-6564 GCA_044867525.1 Acidimicrobiia bacterium
GACCCCCAAGCCGAGATCGGGACTCCGAAGCCCTCGGTGATTCCAACCACCCACTCGGTCTCGCCGCTCAGCGGGTCGAACCGGGCGAGCCCAACCGAGACCAGCTCGGGGTCCTCGGGCACGGGCCGGGTGGCGGCGATCAGAAGATCCTCGTCGATGGATCCGATGAGCCGAATCGGGGCCCAGTCCTCGGTCAGGGCGTAGTCGACGGTCTCGCCCGTCGTCACCTCGGTCAACGTGCGGTCCCCCCCGGTCTCCAGGAGATAGACCCCGTTGGTCGTGGACACCCAGTTCGACTCGTTCTCTATTCGGATCCCGGTGTTGGCCCAGGTCTGCAGGGTCGGATCACCTCCGTATAGGGCCCCTCCGATGGTGAGCGATCGGGAAGTGGCGGCCGCTGACACCTGGTCGTCGGCTTCGGAGGCGGGAACCTGTTCGTAGTCGGTCCGGATCATGACCCCCATGTACACCCGCTCCGGGTCCTCGGGGTTGGCGCCCAAGGTCAGAGCCGCCGATGCGTCTGCCCCCTCGCGGATGATGTCGACCTCGATCTCGTCCCCGACTGCCTGCTGATCTAGGGCCTCGCGCAGCTGCTCGGTGTCCATGGTGCCAGTGCCGTTCACCGCCACGATCACGTCACCGGCCTCGAGCACCCCGTCGGCCGCGGTGTCAACCATGACCTCGCTGACCATGATGCCTCGTGGCTCACCGATGAGGAACGAGCAGGCGACCGGCGGGTCGAGGACCTCCCCCACATCGGGAAGGGTGGATCGGGTTGGGGGGGCGGTCACGCATGAAACCAGGCCGGCGAGGAGGGCCGAGCCGGCGATGATTCTGCGCACCGGAGCAGAGTACCGGCACGTGAGTTGATAACCCCGGTGACTAGCGTGGCCCGATGCCGCTGCCTTCGGTGCTGCTCCACGACCATCTCGACGGTGGGGTGCGGCCGCAGACAGTGATCGACCTCGCTGCCGAGATCGGGTACCAGGCGCTCCCCACCGACGACGCCGCAGTGCTGGCCGCCTGGTTCGACCAGCGCGAGTCCGGATCCCTCCAGCGGTATCTCGGCGCCTTCGAACACACGATCGGGGTGATGCAGACGGCAGACGCCCTGGAGCGTGTGGCCCATGAGGCTGCCGTCGACCTCGCCGCCGACGGCGTCGTCTACGCCGAGATCCGGTTTTGCCCTGCGCTGCACACGGATCGGGGCCTGCAAACGGCGACGGTGGTCGAAGCCGTGGCCTCGGGGCTGGCGATGGGCGCCCAAGACACCGGGATGCGTTGGGCGTTGATCATCGACGCTCTTCGCCACCGTGGAGACAGCCTGGAGATGGCACGCCTTGCAGCCGCCAGCCGGCACCTCGGAGTCGTCGGGGTCGACCTTGCCGGCCCCGAAGCCGGACATCCTCCAGAGCGCCATCTCCCAGCCTTTCGGCTCGCCCGAGCCCAGGGGCTCCGACTGACCATCCACTCCGGTGAGAATGCCGGTTCCCACGGAGTCTCCTTCGTCGCCTCGGCCATGGACAGATGCGGGGCGGAGAGGCTGGGGCATGCCGTCGAGTTGGCGCATGACTGTGTGATCGAGGACGGCGAGATCGTGAAGATGGGAGCGGTCGCGTCCCGAGTCAGGGAACGGCGGATTGCCCTCGAGATGTGCCCGGCGTCCAACCTCGCGACCAGTGGGTTGGCACCAGAACAGCACCCGGTGGGCGCCTTCTACCGTGCCGGCTTCAACGTCACTCTGAGCACGGACAATCGACTGATGAGCGCTACCTCCATGCCGGCCGAATTCGACTTCGTGTCCAACTATCACGGTTTCGGTGTCGACGACCTGGCCCTAACCACCTGGCGCAGCCTGGACGCCGCCTTCTGCCCCTGGGAGACCAAGGCGGAGCTCTGGGAGGATGCGATCGCCCCCGCTTACGCGGCCGCAGGAGCCGACATCGAGCGCGCCTGGCGATGAGGGCCCTGGTCAAGCACTCCGACGAGACAGGGCTCCGGCTCGACGAAGTGCCGATACCGGCGATCGGGCCTGATGACGTCCTGATCGAGGTCATCACCGCGGGAATCTGCGGCACCGACATCCACATCTACAACTGGGACGAGTGGGCTCAGGCCACGATTCCGGCACCCATGACCATTGGCCACGAGTTCGCCGGAAGGATCGTCGATATCGGGCCCAATGTCTCCGGGTTCGAGGAGGGCGAGATCGTCGGCGCCGAGGGCCACGTGGTATGCGGGCGCTGTCGCAACTGCCTCGCCGGGCGCCGCCACTTGTGCCAGGAGACCAAGGGGATCGGTGTCAATCTTCCGGGAGCCTTCGCCGACTTCGTCGCCATCCCCAAGACCAACGTGTGGAGGCACATACCGGGAATCGATCTTGGGATCGCCGCCATCTTCGACCCGTTCGGGAACGCGGTCCACACCGCACTCGAGTTCCCGGTCCTGGGTGAAGACGTCCTCATCACGGGGGCCGGGCCGATCGGGCTCATGGCGGCGGCGGTGGTAGCCCAGGCCGGGGCCCGCAACGTGGTGATCACCGATGTCAACCCGTACCGGCTGGATCTGGCGAAGCGGATGGGGGCGACCAGAGCAGTCGACATCCGAATCGAGGACCTTCAGGACGTGCAGGAGGAGCTGGGGATGACCGAGGGGTTCGATGTCGCCCTCGAGATGTCGGGCCAGGCATCGGCGCTCGACGACATACTCCAGAACACGATCCACGGGGCCAACGTCGCCTTGCTCGGCATCCCCTCCGACCCCTACCCAATCGACTGGAGCACGGTGATCTTCAACATGCTCAACCTCAAGGGCATCTACGGGAGGGAGATGTTCGAGACCTGGTACAAGATGAACGTCCTCATCGGCGCCGGCCTTGACATCTCTCCGGTGATAACACATCGCTTCGATGTCGAGCAGTACGACTCCGCATTCGGGGTCGCCGCCTCCCACGAGTCGGGCAAGGTCCTGATCAGATGGGGCAATCAAGGCTGATCGCGGAGCAAGGCGTGATCGAGTTCCGGTGAACCACGCCTCAGATCCGGGCGTCTATCCAGTCGATCATCTCACGCACCAGGTCCGGCCCCTCCGGCTCGTTGAGGATCTCATGACGCAACGACGGATAGAGCCGTCGCTCGAAACCAGGCAGCTCGGCCAGGAAAGCGGTCGACTGAGGGGGAACGATGGTGTCGGCCCCACCATGCAGGACCAAGGTCGGGACGTCGATCCGGGTCGCGTCTGCCGTTATCTCGCTCATTGCGTTGAACAGGTGATCGCCGAGCCGTGGCGTCGTCTTGCGCCACACCAGGGGGTCGGAGAAATACGCCTCACCCACCGCCGGGTCCCGGGAGAGCTGTTCTCCCTTCAGGGAGTTGGGGATTGACATGGTGGGCGCCAACCGGGCACCGATGCTTGCAAGGACCCGTTGCCACCCGGCTCCACCACTGAACGCCGGAGCACTCAGCACCAAGAGGTTCGGGGAGGGCCGGCCCGAGATCACGTAGCCGGCAGAGAGCGTGCCTCCCATCGAGTGCCCGAAGAGAACCACCGGGACGCCGGCGGATCGCGCCGAGCCCAGATGTCTCTCGATCTGATCGTGGTAGGTGCTCCAGTCGGCAATGTCCCCGCGCCGACCGCCCGAGCCTCCGAAGCCGAACAGGTCGAATGAGCGGACCGCGATGCCGGCATCGGAGAGCATGGAACCGGTGCGCTCGTAGCGGCCGGAGTGCTCGGCGATGCCGTGCACAACGACCACCACCGCCCGTGGCGGACCCTCCGTGGACCACTCCCGCACCTGCTCTATGCCAAAGGCCTCGTCGATCTCAGGTCGGGACCGGCTATGCACGATTCTTTCCTCCCGGATTGTCAGTCGAACGAGAACTTGGTGAGATCCGCGGGGAACTGGGCCCAGGCAATGGCTCTGCTCGGTTCCAGCACGTGGAGGCCGCCCGAGGCCTCGCCCGACCAGGAATCGGGCCCAGGTGAGTACCCGAGAGTCCCGTATTTGCGTATGAATTCGGCCGACAGGCGGTCCCCAAGCTCACCCACCACCGGGTCGGGCACCGTGGAAGCACCCTCCACGATGGTCACTTCGACCCCGCTCTCCAGGTGAAGCGCGCAGTGCGGATTGGCCTCCAGGTTCCTGGAATGTCGGGTGAAGGGAGACCCGTCGTACCAGAATTTGTGATCGAGCCACACCCCCCAGCGAGGGACGACGTGCGGGCGGCCGTCGGGACGGGTCGTCCCCAGCCAGTAGTGGATGGCTTCGACCAATCGTGTCTCAACAGCCTCCCATTCCAGGTACTCCCCTGCATCGGTAACCCCGTAGCCTTCGGGCATCTCGGGGCGGCCGGTGCGATGTGCGGTCACATCGCTGATCCTATGACGGTCCCAGGGCGCCGGGCCCGACCCTCTTGTGAAACGGAGGCTTGGTGATCTTCGCCGGGACCCAACGTTCCCTGATCTCGATCCGGGCATCGTCCACTCTCGGGCCCGGAGGTGGAGACACGTAGGCCAGTGCCACTCCGACGCCGAGCATCGGGCTCAGGTTCCCCGAGGTCACCTCGCCCTCCCCGTTCTCGGTACGCACGGCGTGGCCATGGCGCGGAATCCCCCGTTCCTGGAGCACGAGCCCGATCAAGAGGCGATCCACCCCCTCGGCCTCCTGGGCCCGGAGGCTTTCCCTGCCCAGGAACTCGTGGTCGAGGTCTACTGCGAACCCGAGCCCAGCTTCATAGGGCGTCGTAGTCTCATCGATGTCCTGGCCCCAGAGAGGCAGGCCGGCTTCGAGGCGAAGGGTGTCCCGCGAGCCGAGGCCACACGGCGTCACCCCCTGATCGATGAGCAGGGACACCAGTTTTCGGGCGGCCGACGGCGCGAGGCAGACCTCGCCTCCCTTCTCCCCGGTGTACCCGGTGCCGGCCAGCACCACGGTGCTTTCCTCCCATTGCAGCTCGGCCACCATGGAGCGTACGGGCCGGACTCCGAGGGCCTGCTCGAGGAAATCGGGAGCCCGGGGGCCCTGGACCGCGAGCAGTGCCGTGTCTTCCCGGAGATCCCGGGCCTTGCATCCCGGCCGCTCCGAGAACAACGACATCACCCGATCCTGGTTGGCCGCGTTGGGCATGACCCAGAACCGCTCGGCGCCCAACCACCAGATGATCAGATCATCGATGATCCCGCCGTCCTCGTTCAGGATCATCGTGTACTGCGTCTTTCCGGGCTCGATCCGTTCGATCTCGTTGCAGAGCAGGGCGCGCACGGCGGCGTGGGCGCCGGGACCGGTGAGCTCGAATCGCCCGAGGTGGCTCACGTCGAACCACCCGGCATCGGCCCGCACTGCCTTGTGCTCGGCGATCACGGATTCATATGAGACGGGGAGCTCCCAATCGCCGAACTCGACGAAACGACCCCCGAGGTTGCGATGGAGGTCGTCGAGAGGCGATCGCTTCATCCGGTGAGCCGCTCTCCCCGGTCCTCGAGACGCACGATCTCGGGGCGGCCGGGAATGCGGGTCGGCGCAATCACATCCTCGAGGTGGTCGGGCTCCTCGAGCCCGTACTTGACCACCAGGTTCAGATAATCCCTCTGATAGAAGACTTTGCAGTTGACCTCGGGATAGAGCTCCTTGAGACGGCGCACCTTGCGGTTCTTCTTGGTGACCAGCTTCTGGTTCATCGTCGTGATCTCTATGAAGAGGTCGTCGTCGGGGAGGTAGAAGTCAGGTGTGAAATACTGAGTGGCGTTGCCGTCCTTGTCCCAAGCGATGGGGAAGGAACGGGGCTCGTACTCCCAAGAAACGCCGTAGAAATCGAGGAGGAGGGCGAACTGGCGCTCGCTGTTGTGAGCAAACTCGGTCTCGAGAGCCGAAGCTGTCTCCGTGGTCAAGTGGCTCCTGCTTCGACGACCTCGGCAAGGTCGGGCTCCGGGAACAGCCGATGGATGGCACCCTCGACCTCATCCTGTACCGGCCCGATGGCGATTCCGAAGACTCCCTGGCCCCTGCGGAACACGTCCACCAACTCCTCTTCGGAGTGAGCGGCGTAAATCGTTTGCCCGTCGCTGAGGAGGGTGACGTCGGCCAGAGGTCGATCCGATTCCAGCTGCTCACCAAGGATCTCGACGGCAGAGCGGATCTTCTTCAGGCTCATGCCGGCGTCGAGGAGGCGCTTGATCACCTTGAGCTGGACCACGTCCGAGAACGAGTAGCGACGCTGTGACCCCGAGCCCGTTGCCTGCTGCAACGACGGCTTGATCAGATTGGTGCGTGCCCAATAGTCCAACTGCCGGTAGGTGATTCCGACCAGTTTGCACACTTGTGGGGCGCGGTAGCCATCCCGATCCTGTGTCATCGATCCTCCAGGTTACATGCGTGTAACTCTGCGTCATCTGCAAGCTACCCCTGGCGCGACTCCGATGTCAACGAAATCTGTGGATAACTAGTGGTCTGTCGCTGAGATAGGGGGCGCGTAACTCCGGATCATCGGCGTCATCTGGCAAGGAGAAGCGCGCAGTCGCAGCCGGCAGCTGCGGCGAGCACTTCGACGCAGCAAGGGGCGTCGAGGG
>JBIOVB010000084.1:0-7483 GCA_044867525.1 Acidimicrobiia bacterium
TGGAGGGCGATCCCGCCTACGAGACGGTGGTCACCCCCATGCTGCTCGATGTCCTCCGGCCCGAGCCCGGCGTCCTCTATCTAGATCTCGGATGCGGAGAGGGGCGGGTAATGGCCACGGTCATGGAACGGGGAGCCACCGTGCACGGTGTGGAGCTCAACCCAGCCCTTGCGATGCGCGCCGGGAAGGTGGCACCCACTGTTCTGGGCAGGCTTCCCGAGCTCCGCTTCATCCGGCCCGACTCGTATGACGCGGCCTACTGCGTGCTCGTCCTGGAGCACATCCCGGATCATGTCGCGTTCTTCGGGTCGGTCGCGGAGGTGGTGAGGCCCGGTGGGACGCTCGCTCTGGTGATCAATCACTCGGTCTGGACCGCACCCGGTTCGACCCCGATCACGGACACCGACGGTGAGGTCCTGTGGCGGCCGGGCGAGTACCTGTCGGAGGGCGAATCCGAGGAGCCGGCTGGCGACGGCACGATCACCTTCCACCATCGCTCCATCGGGTCTCTGCTCAATGCAGCGGCGGATGCCGGGTGGTCGCTGCAGCGACTTACCGAGATCCCGCACCACGAGTTGGGGGACCAGGTCGGCATCCCGCGCCTGATGGCAAGCCGGTGGTCGCTCCTACCCTGAGCCCGTGTTCGAGCGGCCCAAGCCTTCTGAGATCCCCGACCGACCTGGGGCCTACATGTTTCGTGACCAGCACGGAAAGGTCATCTATGTGGGCAAGGCCAAGTCGCTGCGGAGCCGGGTTTCCTCGTATTTCGGAGTAGGCCTCCACCCCCGAACCCAGGGCATGGTCGACAACGCTCGGGCCGTCGAATGGATCATCACCGAGTCCGAGGTGGCGGCGATCATGCTCGAGTTCTCCCTCATCAAACGGCACCGCCCCCGGTTCAACATCCGCCTCGTCGACGACAAGTCGTATCCCTATTTGGCACTGACCCGCAGCGACGAGTGGCCACGGGCCCGGGTATTGCGAGGAGCCAAGCGAAAGGGCTACGAGTACTTCGGTCCCTACGCCCACGCCTACTCGATCCGGAAGACGCTCGATCAACTGCTGCGGACCTTTCCGATCCGTACCTGTTCCGACTCCTTCTTCGAGCGACAGAAGGCCCAGGGCCGGCCCTGCCTCCTCTATCACATCGAGAAATGCTCGGGCCCGTGCATCGCGGCGGTCGAGCCCGATGACTACCAGCGGATGGTCGACGGGCTCGCCGCTTTCCTGCGAGGTGAGACCGAGGGTGTGCTCAACGACCTCGAGTCCAGCATGTGGGCGGCATCCGAGCGCCAAGAGTTCGAGTTGGCAGCCCGGCACCGAGACCGGATCGACGACGTCCGCCGCGCCCTTCTCCGTCAGGAGGTGGTGACCGAGAAGCACGAGGACTTCGACCTGATCTCGTTCCATGGTGACGACCTGGAAGCAGCGTTCCAGATGCTGCACGTGAGACGGGGCCGGGTGGTCGGTCGGCGTGGAGTGGTCGTGGATCGCGTGGAGGAGCTGTCCGAGCCCGAGTTGATGGGCCGGGTGATCCCTCTCCTCTACGGGGAGGATCGGCCGCCGCGTGAGGTCCTGGTATCGGTGGAGCCGGCGGAAGCAGATCTGCTGGCGGCCTGGCTCTCCGCGAGCAGGGGGTCGAGAGTCGACCTCCGGGTCCCGCGGAGGGGCGCCAAGCGCCGGCTCATGGAAACCACGACCACCAATGCCGCCGAGGCCTTCGGCAGGCACCGACTAAGCCGACATCGCGATCACAACGCCCGCGCTCGCGCCCTGCGCTCGCTGCAGGAAGTCCTCGACCTGCCGCTGGCCCCACTTCGGATCGAGGCCTATGACATCTCCACCCTCCAGGGAACCAACACCGTGGCCTCGATGGTGGTCCTCGAGGACGGCTTGCCGAAGAGGTCGGACTACCGGCGCTTCAAGATGCGCACCGTCCAGGGCCAGGACGACTTCGCATCGATGGAGGAGACTCTGCGCCGCCGGTTCAAGGCCTATCTGGCCGAGCGCGACAAACCGGCTGCCGAGCAGGGAAGATTCTCGTATCCGCCGTCGCTGGTGCTCATCGACGGTGGCCCCGGCCAGTTGGGTCGCGCCGTCAAGGTGCTCGACGAGCTGGGGCTGGAAATCCCGGCGATCGGTCTCGCCAAGAGGATGGAGGAGGTCTATCTCCCCGGGCTGCCCGACCCGGTACGGATCCCGCGCGATGCCGAAGCCCTCTATTTGCTGCAACAGGTGCGGGACGAAGCACACCGGTTTGCCATCACCTATCACCGCCAGTTGCGCTCGAAATCGATGGTCGACTCGGTGCTCGACGAGGTGCCCGGAATCGGTCCCAAGAGAAAACGCGACCTGATCCGGCACTTCGGGTCACTGCGAAAGATCAGGGACGCCCCGGCCGAAGATTTGGCAGTCGTGGTGCCCAAAAACGTGGCCGACGACCTGTACGCTGCACTCCACAACTGATCGAGGGACGCGATGGAGCTGGCAGCAACCGATCACCCACACGTCCTGGTGGTGACCGGGATGTCGGGAGCGGGACGCTCGTCTGCCGCCAAGATCCTCGAGGACATCGGTTACACCGTCATCGACAATCTGCCACCTCGCCTGCTCGCCCTGGCTGCCCAGTCCCACGACATGCCCCGTCTCCACAAGCACCTGGCTGTAGTCATCGACTCCCGCGGCGGACTCTCCATCTCCGAGCTGGGTACGGCCATGGACGAGCTGGCCCGAGAGGGGGTCCTGACCCGGGTGGTGTTCCTCGACGCCGACGACGATGTGATCGTCAGTCGTTATGAGGAGAACCGGCGCCCTCACCCACTCGGACTGTCCACCATCTCCGAGTCGATCACCGCCGAGCGGGAGTTGCTCGGCGATCTGCGGGAGACGGCCGACGTCGTCATCGACACCTCGAACCTCACGGTCAACGAGCTGAGGGAGCGGCTGAGACTCCAATTCAGCGAGGACGAGATGACCCGGCCGATGCGGGTCTCGATCCGGTCGTTCGGCTTCAAACACGGGACGCCGCGTGACACCGACCTCCTCTTCGACGTGCGCTTCCTGCCCAACCCGCACTGGGTTCCAGAGCTCAGGGACCTGAGAGGGACCGACCAAGCGGTGGCCGACTACGTGCTCGACGCCGAAGGGGCCAAAGAGTTCGTGGACCGGGTCGACGACTTCCTCGAATTCCTCATCCCCCGTTTCGAGGCCGAGGGCAAGTCCTACCTCTCCGTCGGGATCGGTTGTACCGGTGGTCATCACCGCTCGGTGGCCATCGCCGAGGAATTGGTCCGGCGACTCGCCGAGCACGACGTCACCGCGGCGGTGCGCCACCGCGACATCAACCGGTGAGAACCGAGACCCAGGTTGCCCTCGAGCCGCTGCTGCTCGACCCGGACGGCCCGATCGTCACCGCGGTCGGAGGGGGCCACGGCCAAGCCGCCGCACTCGAGGCCATCCAGTGCTACGCGGGTGAGATCTCGGCTCTGGTCTCGGTGGCCGACGACGGAGGATCGTCCGGACGACTGTCCGACCTCGGGATACCGCCCCCGGGCGACGTTCGGCGTTGCCTGCTGGCCCTGACGCCCGAGCCCTCGCTCTGGTCGGAGCTCTTCGCCCACCGCTTCCGCGGGGGCGATGTCGCCGAGCACTCGCTCGGGAACCTGATCCTCGCCGCGCTCACCGATCTGTTCGGAGACTTCGAATCGGCGGTAGAGACTGCGGAGCGAATGCTGGGAGCGGTGGGGGCGGTGATCCCGGTTGCCGACCATCCGATCAGCCTGGAGGCAACCATCGACGGTCGATTGGTTGTCGGTCAGAACGCCATATCCAAGACTGCCGGCAAGCTCACCGAGCTCCACATCGAGCCCCGGGATGCGGTCACCACCCGCAGGGCGCTGGCTGCGATCGCAGTCGCCGACCAGATCGTGATCGGTCCGGGGAGCCTGTACACGTCGGTCATCTCAGCCCTGAAGGTCAACATGCTGGCGCCGGCGATCATGGGAGCCGATGGCCAGCGGGTCTTCGTGCTCAATCTCGTCACGCAGGACGGCGAGACCCTGGATATGGACGGGGCGGAGCACCTTTCGGCGTTGTCGGTGCACGCCGGCATCACCGGGCCGGGGATTGTCGTCGTGCACGATGGCGAGTTCGAGGTTCCAGAAGGCCACGAGCGGGTAACCGTCGATGTGGACCAGGCGGCGGCCCTGGGATGGAGAGTCGTCTATGCCGACCTGATCGACGAGTGGGCTGAGTGGCCGGTGCACGACCCAATGAAGCTGGGAAGGGTGCTCGAGGACCTGGCGACCGACGGAGAGGCCCGATGACTCCGTATCTGACCCTGGACCAGGTGGACGTCGCCGGGCTCTCGGTCCTGGTGCGGTCCGACCTCAACGTGCCGATCGAGAGCGGGGTGATCAGCGACGATTTCAGGATCAGGGCGGCGCTCCCCACCCTGGACCGGCTGGTCGAGTCAGGGGCCCGGGTGAGTGTGTGCTCCCATCTCGGCCGCCCCGACGGGCCCGACCCCGCCTTGTCCCTGCGACCGGTGGTCTCCCGGATGCAAGAACTGAGCAAGCACGGGGTGGTCTTCCAGGATGATGGCCAAGGCGAGATCACGGTCCTGGAGAACACGAGATTCGATCCGGGGGAGAGCAAGAACGACCCTTCGCTGGCCGAGCGGCTCGCATCCGATGTCGACCTGTTCGTCCAGGACGCGTTCGGGAGCGTGCACCGCGCCCACGCCTCGACGGTGGGGGTCGCCGAGCGGGTGAAGTCGGTGGCCGGCCCCCTGCTCGACGCCGAGCTTCGCGCCTTTGGTCGCCTTCTGGACGACCCGGTGCGGCCTTACGCAATCGTTCTCGGCGGGGCCAAGATCTCGGACAAGCTGGCGGTCATCGAGAACCTGCTGCCCAGGGCCGATGTCATCCTCATCGGCGGTGCGATGTGCTTCACCCTGCTCCAGGCCAAGGGCATCGAAGTCGGCGCTTCGATGGTGGAAACGGAGATGGTCGACCAGGTGCGGCCCTTGCTTGAGGGTTATGACGGAGAGAAGCTGATCCTCCCGGTCGACGTGGTGGTTGCCGAAGCGTTCCAGGCCGATGCACCGGCAAAGACAGTGAGGGTGCGGGAGATACCGGAAGACATGATGGGGCTCGATATCGGCCACGACACCGGATCGATGTTCGCCGGTGTGGTCCGCGACTCGGAGACCATCTTCTGGAACGGGCCCATGGGCGTGTTCGAGTGGGAGCAGTTCAGCAAGGGCACCGAGGTGGTGGCCCGGGCGATGGCGGAGAGCCCCGGGTTCACCGCGGCTGGCGGCGGCGATTCGGTGGCTGCGATCAGGCAGTTCGGTCTCGAGGGCGGGATCGACCATGTCTCGACCGGCGGCGGGGCCGGACTCGAGCTGCTCGAAGGCAAATCGCTTCCCGGCGTCGAGGTCCTGGCCCGGTGGGCGGCTGGAGTCGCCTTGTGAAACTCCCTTATCGTGGGGCCAGGACCAAGGACCGACCCGGAGAGGCGATGGACGAGACGACCGCAACCAGGAGCCTGATGGTCGGCAACTGGAAGATGAACGCCAACCACCTGGAGGCGATCCAGATGGTCCAGAAACTGTCCTACCGCCTGGAGCCCGGCGACTATTCGAGGGTGGATGTGGTGGTGGCCCCGCCGTTCACGTCGCTCCGGTCGGTGCAGACCGTGATCGAAGCCGACCGGCTCCCCCTCGGCCTTGGTGCCCAGAACGTGCACTGGGAGGAGGCGGGCGCCTACACGGGCGAGATCTCGGCCGCCATGCTGGCGAAGCTGTCGGTGGGACACGTGATCCTCGGCCACTCCGAGCGGCGGCAGTATTTCGGTGAGACCGACGAGCAGGTCAACAGGAAGGTCCGGGCAGTGATCGCCGCCGGGATGCGACCCATCATCTGCGTGGGCGAGACGCTGGAACAACGGGAGTCGGGTCAGGCGGAGAGCGTCGTGGTCGGGCAGCTGCAGGCGGCGTTGAACCGCAACGATCCGGAGGGGATCGGCGGAGGAGCGGTCGCCTACGAGCCGGTGTGGGCCATCGGGACCGGGCAGAACGCGTTGCCCGATGACGCCGGGCTGATCGCCGACCTGATTCGGGAGACCGTCGCGGAGCGCGTATCCGCCGAGGCTGCGGGGGAGATCCGGATCCTCTACGGCGGATCGGTGAACGCAGCCAACATCAAAGACTTCATGGCCAAGGCGAACGTCGACGGCGCCCTCGTGGGTGGCGCTTCGCTCGATCCAGACACTTTCGCCTCTGTGGTCAGGTACTGGATATGACCCATCGCATGGTCTTGCTCAGGCATGGTCAGTCGACATGGAACCTGGAGAACCTGTTCACGGGGTGGACCGACGTCGGGCTGACCGAGCGTGGTGAGGCCGAGGCCCGGGCAGCCGGCCAGGTCATGCTCGCCGAGGGCCTTTCGCCAGACATCCTCCACACCTCGGTCCTGGTGAGGGCGATCAAGACCGCGGAGCTCACCCTGGAGGAGATGGACCTCCAGCATCTCCAGGTCCGACGCTCGTGGCGGTTGAACGAGCGCCATTACGGGGCCTTGCAGGGATTGGACAAGAAGGAGACCGCAGCCCGGCACGGTGACGACCAGGTGTTGTTGTGGCGGCGTAGTTACGACGTCCCGCCGCCGCCGTTGGACCCCGATGACGAGCGTCATCCCCGGCACGACACTCGCTACGCCAGCCTCCCACCAGACCTGCTCCCGGCAACCGAGTGCCTGGCTGACGTGGTGGTCAGGATGTTGCCCTACTGGCACGACGTGATCGTCGACGACCTGAGGTCGGGGCGGACCCCTCTCGTCGTGGCTCACGGGAACTCGATACGAGCCCTCGTCAAGCACCTCGACGGGGTGAGCGAGGAGGAGATCGTCGACCTCAACATCCCAACCGGGGTGCCGCTGCTCTACGAGTTGGGCCCGGACATGGTCCCGGTGTCCAGCGGCTATCTGGGTGATCCGCAATCCATTGCCGCCGCCGCCGACGAGGTTGCCCGCCAGGCCGGGTAGGCGAAACAAGCCGCCGCTGTTAGAATTTCCGCTCCCGCCCGGATTTCACCGGGCCTCCGACTGTCGAGAGAGCAATGGCCTTCGTCGAAGCAATCGCAATCGTCATCCACGTGATCCTGTCTCTGGCGCTGGTGGCGCTCGTTCTGCTCCACTCGGGCAAAGGAGGCGGCCTCTCCGACGTGTTCGGGGGAGGGATGTCGACAACCAGCCTCGGAGGCTCGACGGTGGTGGAGCGGAACCTGGACCGGCTCACGGTGCTGGTCGGGGTCCTGTTCGGGGTGAGCACCATCGCCCTCACCTTCCTCTTGAGCTGAGGCCGGTTGTACACTCGCCCGGCTCCGGTCGGAGTGGCGGAATTGGTAGACGCGCTGGCTTGAGGGGCCAGTGGGCTTTAACGCCCGTGGAGGTTCGAGTCCTCTCTCCGACACTGGTCTCAA
>JBIOVB010000085.1:0-7279 GCA_044867525.1 Acidimicrobiia bacterium
GGCCATGGAATCCGTGGAGTCGTCGGCGACCGGAGTAGTGGCGCTCTCGTCTGTCGGGGCCCATCCGGGTTTCGGAAGGACCAGGACCAGCAGAGTCCGGCGGAAGGGTGTTCTTCGGCATCTCTTCTCCTTTCATCGGGGATGCCAGTTCACATCCTCCGACCGGCACCTGGGACGATCCTTAGAAGCACCGTCAGAATCGGTGTGACCTGCGCCGCCGCTGGTGTGCAACCGCGGCTGCCGGCAAGCGCCGCGGTCTTCAGGCGACGGCGGCCCTCGAATGAGATGGCTCGGCCTTCGGCAACCTCACTGAGAATCGTGCCCCCCCGCCGGCGTCGTTGCTCGCATCGACGACGCCACCGTGTGCCTCGACGATCGCCTGGACGATGGAGAGGCCCAGGCCGCTGCCCCCAGAGCGACGCGATCTGGAAGGGTCGGCCCGGTAGAAGCGGTCGAAGACGTGATCCATGGCATGGCGAGGGATGCCCGGGCCGTCGTCGACAACCGTGAGTGTGGCCCAGTCGCCCTCATCTTTGATCTGCAACCTCACCAGAGTGCCCGAAGGAGTGTGTATCCGCACGTTGGCGAGCAGGCTCGAGACCACCTGATGCAGTTTTTCCTCATCGCCTCGCAGCAGAACCGGGTCCGGTGCGTCGACCTCGATCGGTCGCTCGGGGTCGATCGCGGCGTGGTCGGCTGCAGCGTCTTTGGCGATCTGAGTGAGGTCGATCGTTTCGATCGACAGCGGCTGGCTCTGGCCGAGTCTGGCGAGCGTGACGAGGTCTTCGATGAGCGAGCCCATCCGACTGCTCTCAGACTCGATGCGCGACCAGGCACGGTTTTCTGCCTCCGGTGTGTCGAGCCCTCCTTTGCGCCGCAACTCTCCGTACCCTCGAATGGCGGTGACCGGCGTCCGCAGTTCATGGGACGCGTCCGCGACGAAGCGCCGGAGACGCTCGCGACCCTCTCTCTCATTGGTCACGGCTTCCTCGATGTGGGCCAGCATTTCGTTCAAGGAGGCTCCCAGCCGACCGAGCTCGGTCTTCGGGTCCGAATCCGGCACTCTTCTCGTCAGGTCGCCGGCAGCTATCGCCTCGGCGGTCCCGACCATCTCTCCGATCGGGCGCATCGAACGGTCCACCGCCCACCACGTCGCTGCGCCTCCGACCAGCAATACGCCGGCACCCGCAATTGCCAGGGTCCGCACGAGCGAGGATGTCGCCGCCGTCACGTCATCGAGTGGAACAGCCCTGATGACAGTCGTGCGGTCCGGGAAATCTGTGACGTAGGCGCGGTATTCGAGGGTGTCATCGGCGCTGTCGAGATACGTGAGCCCCTCGGTACCCTCGATTTCATCGACGTCCGGGAGGGGGTCGGGGTCGTCCGCGAAGCCTGACGGTCTGGCGAATGCGACCGTCCCGTCAGGTGTCACGACGATCTCAGCTATCGGGTTCAGGAACGGTTCGTCGGCGGAGGGAGGCCGAGGGCCGAACACCAGGGGCCCACGGTTCACGAATCCTGTGAGCGTGCTGTCGATCTGATCGATGAGGATCCTGTTGACCGCCCGGCTGGCGACGAGACCGACGGCGGCGATCACCACCAGCAGCAGCACGGTGAGTGAGATCACCAATTTGGCGCGGAGCGTCATCTCAGCTGGCGTGATTTCGGATCACGTATCCGACTCCCCGCACTGTCTCGATCAGAGCGGCGTCCGAGTCGCCGAGCTTCTTGCGGAGATACGAGATGTATGTCTCGACGATCCCGTAGTTGCCGTCGAAGTCGTACTCCCAGACATAGTCCACGATCTGGGCCTTGGAGAGGACCCGGCCGCGGTTGATCATCAAGAAGCGGAGCAGGCGGAACTCGGTGCGAGACAACGGGACTTCCCCGTTCCCGTTCCACACCTGGTGCCCGTCCTCGTCGAGTACCACATCGCCGACCACGATCCGCGACTGTTCGACGACGGATCCGGCACGGCGGAGCAAAGCTTCGATTCGCAATCCCAACTCCTCGAGACTGAAGGGCTTGGTGAGGTAGTCGTCGCCTCCCTGCCGAAAGCCGGAGCGCAAATCGTCGATGTCGTCTCGGGCGGTAAGGAATATCACCGGGATGTCGACGCCGTCGCGTCGGAGGCGGCGGCAGACCTCGAATCCGTCTATTTCGGGCATGTTGACGTCGAGGACAACCAAATCAGGCGTCTGGCCCTTGATCCGGCGCAGGGCATCGATGCCATTGCTCTCGGTGACGACCTCGTATCCCGCGAATCGGAGCGCGCTCGACACGAGATCGGTGAGCGAATCCTCGTCGTCGACTACCAGGATGTGGGCTTTTCGTAAAGAGTCGCTCATCGGCTACCAACGCTAGGACCTGGTCCTGTGAGTTGCCTGAGAGCCCGCTGTGTGTGAGGTCAACTCTCTTGAAAATGGCGGCGCTCGATTCTGAACTCTCAGCCCACTCTCAGCGGGTGTCACCCTCACACTCAGGTCCGCGGCCGATGATGCGTGGAGTAAAGGAGAGCAATGGCCGACACCCCCGCAGACCGCCCAATTCATGACATCGGACCAGATGCCCGTTGGTCACGCCGCCCCAAGGCAGCCATGGCCGCCGGGGCAGCCGCGGCCGCGGGAGCCGTCCTGTTGGCTGGCTCCCTCCTCCTCCTCTCCCCTTCGACGCCAGACGTGACCGGGAGTGCCGACGCCGTCGCGCTCGTCGATACGTCCACGGTTGGCGCCGACACCGGAGCCGAACCAACTGGGGCCGCCCTCACCGATGTGTCGGCGATCGCTTCGACAGCGGTCCACTCGGTGGTTGTCGTCGAAGTCATCTACGACACACGCGGCCCGTTCGATTCCAGCGGGTCCGGTTCGGGAGTCATCATCGGTCAGGACGGGTTGATCGTCACCAACGACCACGTCGTCGAGAACGCCAGCTCAATCTCGGTCGAGCTCAGCGACGGATCCACCTACACAGCCACCGTCCTCGTCGAGGATGAGTCCGTGGACATCGCCATCCTCGACATCGAGGCGTCCGGACTGACGACTGTGGACCTCGGGTCAACCACGGACCTCGCCGTTGGTGATCCCGTCAGTGCCGTCGGCAATCCGCTGGCATTGGAGGGCGGGCCTTCGGTGAGCACGGGGATCGTCTCCGCACTCGACCGCGTCCTGGAAGATCGAGAAGCCAGCCTCAGCGGGATCATCCAGACCGACGCAGCGATCACGGAAGGATCGAGCGGCGGAGCCCTCCTCGACGCCAGCGGCAACCTGATCGGGATCACCACGGCAGTCGGGGTGGGCAGCCTGGGAGTCGAAGGAATCGCCTTCGCCGTCCCTGTGGAGACCGTAAGCGCGGTGCTGGCAGCGCTCGACAACATGTGAGATCCGCCTGAGTCAACGGGACGAGCTTCCTCGGCTCCCCTTCACGCCGGCGCGGATCTTTCCCCGAGCTGAAGGGTCGTCGGCACCGGGAAGTGGTCGCCCTGAGCGGTCTGGCGCCCAATCAAAGTGTCGGCGGAGGACCCGGTTCCACTTGTTGGCGGGCAGTTTCGGGTCGAGGGCCGCCATCAACGTACAGTACTTGCTGATCGTCACCGGCCGGTGACCCTTATCCCATAGTAGATGGTCGAGCGAGGTGCCTTCCCCGGCGCTCTTGGTCTCCAAGAGGACGACGCCGCCCAGCTCGACGAAGCGACCGTCGGGCCTCCACCCTGACAGGTTGGTATCGAAGGTCACCCGAGTCGCCGACCGGGCGTCCACTAGGGTCGACCGGCGGTAGGTCACCGTCAGTTTCGGCCCTAGCCCCGTCGCTGCCAGCTCGAAAGGTGTCCTCTCCGCCACACGATTCGCCGCTTCCGCGGTCAGTCGGTGTCGGGCCTGGAAGGGGTGCGGCCAACGGTGTTTTCGGGTCATGCCGTCGCGGAGACGTTCCTTCACCTCGCAGTTGCAGCCGCCGCTGTCCAGATAGGTCCGGATCCGCACCTTGAAGCGCCGAGGACGCCTCCGCGCCGCCATCATGTAGCTGTCCAACTCGAAGGTGTCGAAGTACACCGATTCGTAGCGGAATGACCGCACCCCGCCGATCTCGAGCGCCTGATGACCCGAGCCGATCGCGCCAATGATGGAATCGAGAGCAGACGAGCCAAGCAGGTACTTCCGATCGAACCGTATGGTGAGCGCCGCCGCCGCCTCCAAGTCGACCAGGTCGATCGGCTCCAGAGCCTCGATCCGATCGACGGATGCCGCTGACAGCGTCATGGTCAGGCACCGACCTCGATCCGGGAAAGCGGGGAGGCGCGCCCGACTTCCTGTTCGCCGAGCCGGTAACGGACCTCTACGGTCGTCGTGTCGCGCACCAGGTCGAGATGGCGCACCTTGACCCGATGGACCCGGCCGCCCAGCATCTCCTCGAGAGCGGAGGTCAGCGACTGCTCGTCCGTGAAAGCTCGATCCAGGGTGATCTCCTGCAACCGATACCCGGTGAGCAGCGCTGGGTGGTCACCGACGTAGAGGGCAGCGATGATGGCGGCCATCAACGTTGGTGCGAGCCAGGTGGGTGTGACCGTGACTCCGGCTAGCAGCCCAAGGGCAAGCGCAGCGAAGTAATAGGCCACCTCCGCCTGGTCGAGTTCCGCCGACCGAAGCCTGATAATCGACAAGATCCCGAAGAGGCCAAGCCCAAGACCGGCAGCGATGGTGGATGCCGCCAGGGCGTCGGTCACGGCCAGGACGCCGAGATTGGCGACCAGGTAGGCGACCACCATGTCCTTGCGACGATGTCGGGGGAAGTACAGGGCGAACACCATGACGGCAATAGCGATCAGGTCGACAAGGTACAGCACTAGCGGCGACACGCAGATTCTCCTTCGTGTTGGTGAGGTACACATATAGGAGGGAAAACTGTGGGTTTCCTGAAGGTGAACTCCAGTCAACCTGGGAGGTCGCTTCCGCGGAGACTCAGGTGGCTCACAGGCCTCTGACAGGAGGCTGTGAGCTGCAGGCAATTCAATGCCGGCATGACTTTCAAGACACCTGCCCATCGCAGCCGGAGCCGCAGCGAAGCCATGGCTTTGACTCTCGCGATGCTCCTGGGCGCATGCGCAGGATCGGGGCAGCCCGACACGACCGAGCAGACCCAAGTCCAGGCGGCCCAAGTCGAGGCCACTCCGGCGGCGGGAGCCGGGTCGGAAGCGACACAGACCGAGGTCAGTGACAGCGCCTCCGGGTTCCTAGACGAGTTCGTCGTCCACGAGATCAGCATCGAGTTCCAACAGTCGGACTACGGAGCGATGATCGAGACCTACGCCACGACCGGGGAGAAGGATTGGATAGAGGCAATCGTGACCATCGACGGCGTGACCTACCAGCAGGTCGGGATCAGGTTGAAGGGCAACTCCTCGCTTCGCCAATTGAGCGGCGGAGGTAGGGGCGGCGACGAGTTCGATTCATCGGGTCAGCCCGAGACACTCCCCTGGTTGATCCAATTGGACAGGTTCAATGAAGGCCAAAACCACGATGGGGTGGTCGAATTCGTGGTCCGATCCAACAACTCGGCAACCGCCCTCAACGAGGCGGCTGCCCTCGACCTGCTGGAAGCCGCCGGCCTCGCCTCGCAGGACTCCGCCTACACGGCGTTCAGCGTCAACGGGAGCAACGAGGAGCTCCGACTGGTGATGGAGCACCCCGATGATGCCTGGGTCGAAGAGACCCTCACCAGCGAAGGAGTCCTGTACAAGGCCGAGTCGGGTGGCGACTACAGCTACCGGGGGGAGGATCCCGACGCCTATGCCGAGATCTTCGACGTTGAAGCAGGGGCCGACGACGCAGACCTCACCCCCCTCATCGCCTTTCTCGACTTCATCAACAACGCAGACGACGACACCTTCAATACCGAGCTTTCGGAGTATCTGGACATCGAGGCATTCGCCACCTACCTGGCGCTCGAAGACCTGATGAACAACTTCGACGACATCGACGGCCCGGGCAACAACTCCTACCTCTTCTACGACAGTGCGACCGGCGTCTTCATCGTCGTCCCCTGGGACCACAATCTCGCCTTCGGCACCGGCCGCGGCGGAGGCTTCGGGAGCCCACGGAATGAGGACGGGGGCGAACAGCCTGGCGAAGGCGGTGGATTCGGGCCGGGAGGTGGAGGTCAGGGCGGCGGTGGGCAATTCGGCGGCGGCCCAGGAGGACGATCCAACGTCCTAGTCGAGCGATTCCTCACCAATCCGGAGTGGCAGGCGCTCTACGACCAGGCGACCGACAGTCTCCAGGAAAACCTGTTCGACAGCGGCGTTGCCACCGACATCCTGGAGAAGTGGACCACCGTCCTCGAGACCAGGGCGACAAACCTGGTGACGAGCGAACAAATCTCCGAGGAAGCATCAGCCATCTCGGGCCAGTTCTGAGCGGCATGGCGAGAGCCAGAATCTGCGCGGCTCGGGGTCGGCGGTCTCAGCCAACGCTCAGGTCGGCCACAGGGATGGCCCAGCGGCCTCCCACATCCTCATGTCACCGAACGAAAGGACATCATGCTCGACACCGAGACCACAACCACCGCCGACTCGGCACGCCATGGGCGTTCACCCTGGAAGATCATTCTTGTCGGCATTGCGGTATTCGTGGTTGGAGTCGGCGCCGCCCTCGCCTGGTTCTTCGGCGGCGATGCTCCTAACGAGGTCGACCTCGACGCCACCGCGGATGCAGTCACCGGTGACGTAGCCACCGGCGACTCGACACCATCCGCAACCGGAATCGAAGGGATCTGGGTGGTCGACACCTCCGTCGGAGCGTTCACCGTGGAGGAGGAGACGACCGCCACCTTCGCCGGGTTCCGCGTCGAGGAAGTTCTGCAATCGATCGGGTCGACCACGGCCGTTGGCCGGGCGCCCGGTGTCTCCGGTTCGATCGAGATCGACAGCACCACCCTCATCGCCGCCGAGATCGACGTCGACCTCACCTCGATGGTGAGTGACGAACCGCGCCGGGAGGACAAGATTCAGGAGGCATTGGGCACTGGATCCAACCCGGAGGCAACCTTTGTCCTCGCCGAGCCGATCGAACTGGGCGAGGGAGCGGCGGCGGGCGAGCTGGTGACCGCGACCGCCACCGGTGAGCTCACCCTCAACGGGGTCACCAACCTCATCGACATCCCACTCGAGGCGCAACTTGTCGATGGGATGATCCTGATCACCGGCTCGACCGACATCAGCTTCGCCGACTACGGGGTGACCGTTCCCAGCGCCCCGGTGGTGCTTTCGGTCGAGGACGACGGCATCCTC
>JBIOVB010000086.1:0-5078 GCA_044867525.1 Acidimicrobiia bacterium
TGATTGCCATCGACGGCACCGACATGGGCGAATTCGTGATCGGTCCCGAGGCCAACGCTTGGGGGATCAGTCGCTTCATGAGAACCCGAGGTGTGGACGTAGGTGATGTGCTCGTTGTCAGCATGGACTTCGAAATGGACATCGCGATGATTCAATCTGGGTCTCGCGATCTTCTGGTGACTTTCAGCAACGGTGATGGGTGGGGCCCTAGAAGGTTTCTGGAGGAGCTCACGGGCCCGCACGATGCTGAGGACCTCGAGTGACGAGGAGCCCATGCGGGGCATGGTCTCATGAGTCTGTCCCGCGTTCGGGCGTCGCCAGTCGTAGCGTGGTCCCAATGAGGAGGCTTGTAGTTGCCCTCGCCATCTGCCTCGCCGCGTGCGGCCAGCCTGGCAACGAGGTTGCGGTGGACGATCCGACACCGGAGTTGATGGCCATGGCCCTTCTTCAGGTGGTCACCGTCGACCACACATTTGGTCAGGGCCAGCCGTCACCGTTCACCGACTTCCTGATCAGGTCGAGCATCGATCCAGACGCCGGCGAGGGGTTAGCCGAGGGTCCTGAACCCCCGTCCCGGCCGCTCACCGACGGGGAACGAGCGGCGGTCCAAACCGCGGTGGGCGAATTGGGCCCGGTGACCTGGCTCGAGGAGGGCGAGGAGTGGGGCCCGCCGGAACCCTCTGGCGACAGCTACCAGGTTCTCCTCGGTGTGGGAATGCCGGTCGCCGACGAAGCATCGTGGTTGGTCCCGGTGTCCATGGTGTGTGGCAACTTGTGCGGCACCTGGCTCACCTACCGGATGGAGATGGTCGAGAGCGAATGGGCGGTGACCGGTATCGAGGGCCCGGTCGCCATCTCGTGACTCTCAGTTGCCGAGCACACCGTCCTGCATGCCCTCGAACATCTCGTCGGCTGCATCGCTGAGGTCTGGTCTGTCCGGGTTGGGGCGTCCCCTATATCCCCTCGACATGACCGCGGGCAGCCCTCAGCTCGCCCCGAGATGCCCGTCCTGCATGTCCTCGAACGTGGTGTAAGCCGCGTCGTTCAAGAACACCACACTGGCTCGACCGGCGCTGCCTGCAGATCCGGACGCGACCACGTTGGTCGTCCTTGCCAGGTCGACGTTGTATACGGCGCCCGCCAATAGGAGAAGCTCTTCGGGTGACATATCGGTGGAGTACACACCCCAGCTGCGCTCGATGAGATCCGGTAGGGCCGAGGGTCCCATCCCCTTGATCATCGTCACCGCCGCCATCAGGGCGAGACCGCCGTTGAGCTGACGACCGAAGTCACCGTCGGGGAGAGCCTTGCGGACCCGGGCGAAGGCGAGCGCGTCGCCCGAGTCCAACACCTGCATGCCCGCTTGGATCGCAGCTTCGGCAAAACGGTCGTTGAGTGCCCGGGGCACGTCGATCTCCAGCCCGCCGAGCACGTTGATCATGTCCCGGAAACCCCTGAACCCGGTGAGCATGTAGCCGTCGAACTCGGCGCCGGTGAGGTCGGCGAAGGTTCGCATCAGCCCATCTGGGCCCGCGAAGTAGAGCGCGGCGTTCACCTTGTTCTTCCCCCCACCGTCGATGGGCACCCAGGAGTCCCTGGGGAGTCCGACGATCGCGCTCGCCCCATCGGCGGCCAGGGTCACGAAATGAATGGAATCGGCTCGGGTCTGCTCACGATCCTGTCGAGGCCGGGCGTCGGAGCCGACCACCGCGATCGTCTTGGGAAAGTTGCCGAGAGCCGCCGCCACCTGATGCGACGGCCACCATCCCCCGACGATCCGCCAGGTCGGGTCGGCCACCGCCAGCGTGACATCGTGCCCCGCGACAACGACCGCGATCCGGGCCGCGTCACCGATCGCTCCCACAGTGGCCGCCGCGGACGGTGGCATCGTGGGTGCGGTGGCGGCGATGAAGTTGTCGACGACACGTTGTGGGGCGGGGACCGTGCCTCTGGTCTGGTTCAGGGCGTAGAGGGAGCGGATCAACGCAGCGAGTTGAGGATCGGCGCCGCCCTCACCGTTGATCGCCAGCAACGTGGTGGTCGTGGTCGCGATCGTGGTTGT
The DNA here is from genome assembly GCA_044867525.1 of Acidimicrobiia bacterium. Classification (GTDB taxonomy): domain Bacteria; phylum Actinomycetota; class Acidimicrobiia; order Spongiisociales; family ZC4RG35; genus JALYNX01. The sequence goes on from JBIOVB010000086.1 coordinate 2,063, forward strand.
TGTGGTCGAGGTGCTGGTGGTGGTGCTGGTGGAGGTCGTAGTGGTGGACTCCACCGCCTCAGGGCTGCACCCGGAAACGATCAGGATCAGGGTGAGAGAGAGGGCGACTCGCCGCATTTGTTTCAGCCTCCAAGAAAAACCAAAGCCGCCCTCAGGCGGCGAGGTCAAGGTAGCCCTTCGGCGTCACTACCGCACATCTATCGGCGGGCGAGCGGTGGCGTTGCGTCAGGACCCGGTTTCCGGTCGAGTCATGATCTCCCAGAGATGTGGATCCGGTCCACCCCTGAAGTAGAGACCGCGGCCGCCGCGACGGGTATTGATCGACCCGTCGTCGGGTGAGCTTGGCCCGCTGCCGAAACTGACTTCCTCGGACTGGATTCGGTCGAAGATCGAGTCGAACTCCTCCTCACTCACCAAGAAGGCGTAGTGCATGCTGTCGACGTTGCTCGCCGATGCGAAGTCGAGGGTGAGCTCGTCGTTGACCCTGACCGGTGCGAAATGGCCGGCCCCGTCATAGGGCAGATCGAACATCCGGGCGAAGAAGCGGGCCGCTTGGTCCTTGTCATTCGAGGGGACGATCGTGTGATCGAGTGTGGCCATGTTCTCTCCTGTCAGCCCTGGAAACCAGAGTAGAGCGAACGGGCTGTTTTCGGGCTGGCGGGTTGTCATCCCATGATCTGATATGGACGGTCATCCGGCACCGGTCTCGACTCCGTCCCCGATGACCAGAAGGGCTCCGATGAAAAAGCCAACCGCCCCAATGAATGTTCCCCCGTTGACAAGGGCGAGGTTCAATGGCTCGCCGGTGGTCGGCAGGACGATGGCCCCGAGTGCCGAAAGCCCGAAGGCGACCGATCCCGCGAGATTCACCGCCCCTTCCCACCAGATCCGACCACGACCGTGAGTCGTTCGAGGCGCGATCCGGAATGCGATCGCGCTCGATATCAAGAAGGCGATCGAACCGAACACGTCGGGTGCCCAGATCAAGCGATTCTCGTGCTGCACCGACAGGTTGTCGGCGAGCGCGGCGAATGTGCTGATGTTGAAGAACAGCGTCCCAACCAGTTGCACCCCCGATGCCAGCACATCGGGAGTGAGGCGCTCGAACGCCATCAGCCTCCTCGGCTCAGCGCCCGCGTTTATCGACAAGTAGTACTGCAGGTACCCCGCTGACGTGAAGACCAGCGACCCGACGAAAAAGGTGGTGGCGGCAGCCGCGGCACCCACGGTGTTGAAGTAGCGGGGCAGCGAGCCGAGGGCGAAACAAACGGAGCCGATGGCGAAAAGCCACCCCATCGCCTTGGTCAGCCTGGTGGCCACGTCCTCAGTTGTGGCTGAACGCTTGAGTGGTGGGCTCCGCGGTCGGATGCTCGCGGAGGAAGGCGACCGCACCGTCGATGTCCTTGACCAGGTCGTCGGCCAGATCCCGAGTGAGACCTTCGCGCACGACGATGCGCAGCACCGCGATATCGGTGGCGTTGTCAGGCATTGTGTATGCCGGCACCTGCCAGCCATTCATCCTGAGCCGGGCAGATATGTCGAAAACGGTGAATGGTTCGTTCCCGATCAGTCTGAAGGCGACCACCGGGATCGCGCTTCCGTCGCTGATCACCTGGAATGTGCCCGACTTCGCTATTCCGGCCGCGATCTCCTGTGCCGTGTTGGATAGCACCTCCATCACCCGGGTGTAACCATCCCGCCCCAGGCGCAGGAAGTTGTAGTACTGGCCAATGATCTGATTGCCTGGGCGTGAGAAGTTGAGGGTGAACGTCGGCATGTCACCCCCTAGGTAGTTCACGTGGAACACCAGTTCCTCGGGGAGGTCATCGGCCGATCTCCAGATGACGAAGCCGACTCCCGGATAGGTCAGCCCGTACTTGTGCCCCGAGACGTTGATCGATTTCACCTGTGGAAGCCTGAAGTCCCAGGCCAGGTCGGGATGGAGGAATGGAGCGACGAATCCGCCGCTCGCCGCGTCCACATGGACTGCGACGTCCCAGCCGGCCTCCTCGTTTCGGGCGACCACCGCGTCGTGGACTTCCTGTATCGGCTCGAACTCGCCGGTGAAAGTGGTCCCCAGGATGGGCACGACGCCGATCGTGCTCTCGTCCACCCGCTTCATCACCTCCTCCGCCGTGATCACGTACCGGCCTTCCTCCATCGGGACGTAGCGAGGCTCGACATCCCAATAGCGGCAGAACTTCTCCCACACCACCTGGACGTTGCTGCCCATGACCATGTTCGGTCGATCGGCCGACTCCCCGGCAGCCTCCCGACGTTGTCGCCACTTCCATTTCATTGCGAGCCCAGCCAGCATCACCGCCTCGCTCGAGCCGATCGTCGACACGCCTACTGAATCGCCGTCTCCCGGTGCGTGGAACAAGTGGGCGACCATGTTCACGCACCGCCGTTCGATCTCCGCCGTCTTCGGGTACTCGTCCTTGTCGATCATGTTCTTGTCGAACGCCTCGGCCATCAGCCGTTCGGCTTCGGGCTCCATCCACGTGGTGACGAATGTCGCGAGATTCAGACGCGAATTGCCGTCGAGCAGCATGTCGTCGTGGATGTACCGGTACGCCACCTCAGGTCTAGTCCCGTGTTCCGGGAGGACTAGATGCGAGACCGGCTCGACGTCGAGGGCCCGGGTGTAAGGAGCCGATACCGCGGATTCGTCGTGCTTTACCGTGTGCAAAGGGTGCTCCCAGTCGATGATTCAAGGCGGTCTGATGTCAGATCTGTACGAGAGAGGAACCCGATCGACGTCGACGAACCGGGATCCGACTATACGCCTCGCCATCACGAGCAAGCACTACTGCGGACTTCTGAACGTGACTGCGGGCCGAGCAGGTGCCCGGCCCGCAGTGGTTGGAGGATGTCCGCTCAGTCCACCTTCACCTGTCCTCTTATCTCCCCGCCTCCGAACATCTCGGTGTGGATGTTGACGTAGGCGCCGCCGGTGGCCAGGGCCCCGATGACGTCAGCCAGGGTGGTCCACCCACAGCCGTTGCCGGCGTCG
>JBIOVB010000087.1:0-4493 GCA_044867525.1 Acidimicrobiia bacterium
CGGCCTTCCAGTATCAGGTCTATGGCATTGATCGCGTCATGCAGCTCCGTGGGGTCGACCCCGGACACTCCGAGCAAATCGGCAAAGGCATGGGTGGTGTCTCCGCCTGTTCCTGCCATGGCGAGGAGCAACACGGTGCTCAGGCTGTGATTGCCGACCACGGCGTTCTGCGTTGGCTCGCCAATGGCCTCTTTGAAGAACCGAGTTGCAAACTCGTTGGTCCCGTCCACGACCGCGTTGACCGCCCCACCATCGGCACCAGGGGAGGTGTTGCGTTCGGTCACGCCGGCGATCAGGTCGATCCCGGTCCTGATACCGGTGGACTGTGTGGGGGCGGGATTGGCCGGCTCTCCGATGCTGTCGCTTGCACAACTCGATGCGATCAGCGCGCAGAGTGCAATCACAAGCCAAAGGCGCCGCTTGGACCTCACGTCACGATTAGACGTGGCGGCAATGCGAATTGGTTCCGGGCGCTCTTTGCTTATTTGCCCTCTTCTGTCCCGAAACCAAGACGCTTCGCCGCATCTCGCCAATCATCCATCGAAGCCTATGCGCTCGGTAGCTTGCGACTGATGCCTGACAGGTACGAGGGGCCGACGGATCGCCTGGCGTTGTACGAGCGACTGGTTGCCGGGTACCCGGAGGTCGAGCGTAAAGGCGCCACCATGCCCTACACCTCACGTAATGGGCACATGTTCAGCTTTCTCGACCCGACGGGGGCGATGGCTTTGCGTTTGAACGCCGAGGACCGAACCGAGTTCCTCGCCGAGTACCAGTCGATGATCGCGGAGCAGCACGGGCGTCAGATGAAGGAATATGTGGTCGTCCCTGCTGACCTCCTCGAGGACACCGAAACGCTGAGTGGCTGGTTTGAACGCAGCCACGAGTGGGTCGGCACCCTCGCGTCCAAGCCATTGACGGCATGACGCCTTTTGGTCCCCCGGACCACGGCGGTCCTGACGTATCTCGAGTCGGGCGACGAGTCCTCGCTCGACGGCATCGAGTCTCGACCGCATAGCATCGGAGCCGTGAGCCAAGTTGTCGACCTCGGCGAGACGTATCGAGGGGCTCGCGAGGCAGTTGCCGAGTTGGTTCGGACGCTCAGCCCCGAGCAGCTACATACGCAGGTGCCGGCATGCCCGGGATGGTCGGTTCACGATGTCATCTCCCATCTCACCGGGGTTGCAACCGACAAGGTCAACGGGCAGTTGCGAGACGGAGGCGATGAGAAGCAGTCGGCCCCTCAGGTCGTGGCGCGGGCGGAGACTCCGACCGCGGTGGTTCTGCGGGAGTGGGAACGGTCCGCGTCTCAGTTCGAGGTGGTGCTCAGCCGATCGGGGGTGTCCGACCTCACACCGGTATTCGACGTCGTCGTTCACGAGCACGACATCCGGGGCGCCCTCGGTCTTCCCGAAAACCGCGGCGGTGAGCTGATAGGTCTGGCCGTGGAGCGGGCCGCCCGAGTTCTGTTGAGCAAGGTGGAGAGCGCGGGGCTGGAGACAGTGGTGATCGTGGACGAGGCCGAGTCGGTCATCGCCGGAAACGGCCATGCCCCGGTGACGATCCGGATGTCACCGTTCGAGTACTTCCGTGCCGCTTTCGGGCGTCGCAGCAGGGCGCAGATCGAACGTCGCATCCACGGCACCAATGAGCCCGGTGCCTACGTCCCCCTTCTCTGCCTCTCCCCGCCGCCGGAGGCCGACATCATCGAGTAGAGAAGGCCGAGCACGGTCCACAGCTCGGGGGTGGGCCATCACGGTCAGGGGCTCCGACTGATTTAACCCACCCGGCAGCCAGTTCTAAGCTCAGATTCGTGACCCTGGCCGACTATCTGCCGATCGGCATCATGTTCTTGTTGGCCGCGGGGTTCGTTGCGGTGTCTCTTCTCGTGTCCCGGATGTTCAGCCCTAACAACCCAACCGAGGCAAAGCTCGATCCATACGAGTCGGGGATCGTTCCCGAGGTCGAGCCGGCGCAGCGATTCCCCGTGAAGTTCTACCTGGTGGCGATGCTCTTCGTTGTCTTCGATGTCGAGATCATCTTCCTCTTCGCATGGGGCTCGATCTGGACCCGCTTGGGCTGGTATGGGGTGGGTGCCGTGCTCATCTTCACCTTCTTCGTGGCCGAGACCCTGGCCTATGTCTGGAAGCGAGGGGCGCTCGATTGGTACGTCCATCGCCGCTCCCGGTACATCGCATCGGACGTCGACGAGGCAGCCTGATGGCGACCACCGCGCCGGGAAACCTGATGATGACCACCATCGACAAGGCGGCCCGCTGGGCGCGCACCCGTTCGATGTTCCCCGCCACCTTTGGGCTCGCCTGTTGCGCAATCGAGATGATGACCACCGGTGCCGCCCACTACGACCTGGCCCGCTTCGGGATGGAGGTGTTCCGGGCGTCCCCCCGCCAGGCGGACCTGATGATCGTGGCGGGCAGGGTCAGTCAGAAGATGGCGCCGGTGCTTCGCCAGGTCTACGACCAGATGCCAGACCCGAAATGGGTGATCTCGATGGGGGCGTGTGCCTCCACCGGAGGAATGTTCAACAATTACGCCCTCGTCCAGGGTGTCGACCAGGTGGTCCCGGTCGACATCTACGTGCCCGGGTGCCCCCCCGGCCCACAGAGCCTGATGCACGGGATCCTCACCCTCCACGACAAGATCATGGACGGGGCAATCGTCAGATGAGTGACGAGAACCTGACCGAGGAGGCACAGGCCGCGAAGCCAGAACGTCCACTCCCCGAGAATCCGACGCTCAGGGAGTTGTTCAGCGGTTTCGAATCGGTGGCCTGGGAAAGCTCGTTCGGACAGGACGTGGCCCGTGTCCCCAACGAGGAATGGGCCGATTTCGCCAAGGCTGCTCGGGATGCAGGGTTCGAGGTCTGCGTCGACGTCACAGTCGTCGATTGGATGCGTGCTCGGGCGGAGCGCTTCGAAATCGTCGCCAACCTGCTCTCGATGAGCCACATGTCGCGGCTGAGGATGATGACGAGCGCCCCCAGGGATGAGCCGTCGGTTGCCTCGTTGGTGCCGGTGTGGCCTGGCGCCAACTTCGCCGAGCGAGAGGCCTACGACATGTTCGGGGTCAGCTTCGAGGGACATCCCGACCTGACACGGATCCTGATGCCCGATGACTGGGAGGGCCACCCCCTGCGCAAGGACTTCGCCGTGGGCAGTGTCCCGGTCCAGTTCAAGGAGAGCAACCAGGTCATTTGAGATGAGCGACGGCATCGACAGCGACGAAGGCACCAAGACCGTCGACCTCTGGGTGGCGGGGACTGAGGAGCCCGAGTTCAGCCCCACCGACGAGGGGGAGCAGGAGATCTCCGATCACGAGTCGACTGCCCGGCTCGACGAGCAATTCGGGCGGGTGGTCGAGGACGACTACGTGTTCGACGACGGGATCGACGAGGGCGAGCGAATGATCCTCAACATGGGACCGCAGCACCCATCGACCCACGGCGTGCTACGTCTCCAGATCGAGCTCGAGGGCGAGATGATCCGGCGCACCAAGCCGATCATCGGGTATCTGCACACCGGGATGGAGAAGACGGGCGAGCAGCTCACCTTCTCCCAGGGCGGGACCAATGTCACCCGCATGGACTACCTGGCGCCATTCCACAACGAGCTCGCCTTCTCGATGGCAGTGGAAAGGCTGCTCGGGATCGAGGTCCCGGAACGGGCGGCTGCGATCCGGATCTTGCTCACCGAGTTGAACCGCTGCTCCTCACATCTCGTGGCGCTGGCCACCAACGGAATGGACATCGGGGCGATCTCGATGATGATCTATGGCTTCCGAGAGCGGGAGCTGATCCTCCGCTTCTTCGAGAAGACCACCGGACTCCGGATGAACCACAACTTCATCCGACCCGGAGGAGTCGCAGCCGACCTCCCGCCGGGGTGGAAGGACGACGTGGCCGCCATCCTCGCCGAGCTCCCGCGACGACTCCAGCAGTACGACGATCTCCTGGAGAACAACCCGATCTGGGTTTCGAGGACGAAGGGGATCGGGGTGATCTCATCCGAGGAGGCGATCGCATACGGGATCACCGGCCCCGCGCTGCGGGCAGCCGGGGTGGAGTGGGACCTGCGCAAGGCTTTTCCCTATAGCGGCATCGAGCGATACGAGTTCGACGTTCCAACCGGAGAGCACGGGGATGTCTATGACCGCTACCGGGTCCGTGTGGACGAAATCCACCAGTCATTGCGGATCGTGGAGCAGGTCATGGACTCGATGCCGAAAGGGGATTATCGGGTCGACGATCGCAAGGTGACACCACCGCCGAGGGCCCGCATCGACGAATCGATGGAGGCCCTGATTCACCATTTCAAGTTGTTCACCGAGGGATTCAAGGTGCCACCTGGTGAGATCTATGTGGCGGTGGAGTCGCCACGAGGGGAGCTCGGCTGCTACCTGGTATCGGACGGGGAGGCTCGGCCCTACCGGATCCACATCAGGGCGCCATCATTCGCCAACCTCCAGGGCCTCCC
>JBIOVB010000088.1:0-19476 GCA_044867525.1 Acidimicrobiia bacterium
GTGCCTCTGGTCATGTTGGCCGTCGACGGCACGACTCGGTCGATGTTCGACGGCTCCTACGTCGTGGATGAGTTTGCGGTGATCCTGAAAGCAGTGTTCATCGTCTCGGCATACATCGTTCTGCTCATGTCGCACCACTACATCGAGTCGGATCGCTACTACCAGGGCGAGTACTACTTCCTCCTCCTCGCCTCGGTGCTCGGCTCCCTGGTGATGGCGTCCGCTAGGGACCTGATCATCCTCTTCATCGGCCTCGAGCTGACGACCGGTCCGCTCTATCTCCTCGCCGGGTGGAAGAAGGGAGATGCCAAGTCGAACGAGGCATCGATGAAGTACTTCATCCTGGGGGTCCTCTCGACAGCGATCCTGCTCTACGGGATGTCGGTGCTCTATGGGTTGACCGGCGAGGTGACATTCGCGGGCCTGGCCGAAACGACCGGGAGCATGGTCGACGAGCCATTGATGGTGATAGCGGTTCTCACGCTGATCGTCGGCTTCGGCTTCAAGACCTCCGCGGTCCCCTTCCATCTCTGGGCGCCAGACACCTATGAGGGGGCGCCGACCCCGATCACCGCATACCTGTCCGTCAACTCCAAGGCCGCCGGGTTCGTCGCCTTCCTCGTCGTCATGTATCAGGCGCTCCCCGACCTCTCGGAGATCTGGGCCCCCGCTCTCTGGCTGATCGCCGCGGCGTCGATGACCATCGGCAACCTGGGCGCACTCCGCCAGACGAACATCGTCCGACTCCTTGCCTACTCCTCGATCGCCCAGGCGGGGTTCATGTTGGTCCCCTTCGCCGCGGCTGCCGTCGCCGGCGCCGATCTCGCGGAGGCGTTCTCGGCGACGCTTGTCTATCTGGTGATCTATGCGGTGATGAACCTGGGGGCGTTCGCCGTCGTCATCGCCGCCGCCCGGAAGACCCGGTCCGGCGAGATCGAAGCCTGGTCGGGCTTGTCTCAGGTGGACACCAGGCTCGGGGTCCTGGTCACCGTGTTCTTCTTCAGCCTGGCTGGGATACCGCCTCTTGCCGGCTGGTTCGCCAAGTTCGCCATGTTCCGCTCGGTGATCATCGCCGGGGGCACCTCGACAGTGGTGCTGGCGGCGATAGCCGCCATCAACTCGGTGATCGCCCTGTACTACTACGCCCGGGTGGTGAAAGCGGTGTGGCTGGACGACCCGATCGGCGAGTTCGCACCGGACGTCGAAGCCGCTCCGGCAGGCTCGCTGCGCCTGGCCCTGCTCATATCCCTCGGGGTCACAGTGGTGGTCGGGCTATTCCCGGCGATCGCGACCTTCATCGGGGATGCGAGTCGGGTCATCGCGACCGGCGGCTAGCTCGCGCCGTTCACTCTCTGGGGTCGTCTAGTCCCAACTCTTGCTCGATCCGCTGCACCACCGCCCACGAGCCCCGGTCGTGATTGCAGAGGACGACTATCGAAATGTCCTCCTCGACGAAATGAGCGAGCATGGTCGACACCCCCGGATCGGCGCCCCCATGGCCGATGATGGTCACCCGGTCTTCGGCCACCACCAGCTCCATGCCATATCCGTAGGCCTCCACGGAGCCATCCTCCGACCCGTGGGGGGTGAGCATGAGGGCCAGGGAATCAGGGCTCACGATCTCTCCGCCGGTCAAGGCGCGAATGAAGCTCACCACATCACCGCAGGTCGTGATCATCCCTCCATCCGGCATCGCCCCTGCCGGCACGCTGTAGATGTTGGAGCGCCATGCGTCCGCCGGATCGTCGGACACCAGATACGAGGAGGCGAGATCGGTGGGCTCCAGGTCGAGCTGGGAAAACGCCGTGGCTCCCAGATCGGCAGGGCCAAGTACCTCCTCGGTGGCGATCAGGGCGAAATCTCTGCCGGTCACCCACTCGATCAGGATCCCGATCAAGATGTAGTTGGAATCGCAATACGAGTACCGGGCCCCGGGTTCGAACTCTGCGGGAAGCTCGGCGAACAGAGGGAGAACGTCCTTCGGGCCCCGTGCCCGCGACGCCGGCACCCTTTCCAGGGCGCCCACGAATGACTCCCATGTCTCTGCCTCGTGGTCGTGGTATCCGGGAACACCGGACGTGTGAGAGAGGAGGTGGTGCAGGGTGTGTCGCTGGTCGATGGCAGCCGGCCTCAGCTCTGGGGGGAGGAAGTCGACGAGAGGGCGATCGAGTCTCAACGCTCCCCGCTCCACGAGCCTCATGGTGGTGGCTGCAGTCACCATCTTGGTCATCGACGCCACCTGGAAGCGCGTGGAAGGGGTCACCGGGACCCGGTGCCCGCGATGGGCCCATCCCGCCGCGTGCTGGAAAAGCGTCTCGGTCTTCGAGGACACCAGGGCTACTCCGGAGAATTGGTCCTGTCCGGCCCGCTCGTCGAGCCAGGTGTGGAGCGACTCCAGATCGCTCATCTGCTGCCGCGCATCTCACCCCGGCGCAACGTCTTGAACTCCCGGTCGAGCAACGACCAGAGCGAGTGGTCCACCCAGTTGCCCCGGATCAGCAGCTCCTCGCGGAGGACTCCCTCGCGGGTGAAGCCCAGCTTCTCGGCGACCCGGTCCGAGGCCACGTTGCCCACCGCGATTCGCAAGGTCACCTTGTGATATCCGAGTGGTCCGAAAGCCTCGACCAACAGCCGGTCCATTGCCTCGGTGCAGAACCCCTTTGAGTGCTCGTCGCTCCGCACCCAGTAGCCGAACTCGGCGATCTTGCCCAGCTTGGAGACGGTCCACAGCGATACGTTCCCGAGATGGCGATCGGGATGGGACTTCAGCCGGATCGAGTAGTCCCAAGCCCGGTCTTCCTTCCAGGCCTGGATCGACTCCCTGATGAACGCAGTTGTGTCGCCGTGCTCATAATCGAGGCGGGCCCAGGGGAGCCATTGGTTCAGCTCGGGCAAGGAAGACCGAATGGCGTCGTCCAGCGTCGTCTGATCGCGGCGCGTGAAGCGTTGCAACATCAGACGGTCGGTCTCGAGGATGGGCCTGGGCACCGGTTCAGGTTATCGGCGCACTTAACCTGATATCTGAATGTGGGAACGACTTCAGCTGAGCGGCGATCAGCCCGAGCTCGACGGCCCGCCACTCGCTGCGGTGCTGGCTGCGCTCTACGAGGACGATGCCGGCGAGGTTCGTGTCGTGCTCACCAAGCGCCCGGAAACCATGCCCACCCACGCCGGGCACATCTCTTTTCCCGGGGGTCGTACCCACCCCTCCGATCGGGGGCCGGTGGATACTGCACTGCGGGAGGCGCACGAGGAAGTGGGGATCGAGCCCGAATCGGTCGAGATCCTCGGATTCCTCCCTGCGATCGACACTGTCGAATTCAGGCCGATGGTTGTGCCAGTGGTCGGGCGCCTGGCGCCACCGGTGCTGCTGATCCCGAGCGAACGCGAGGTGGCCAAGATCTACACCCCGCTCCTGGCCGATTTGGCCGAGGAGGATCGGTGGTGGAGCATTCCCTGGAATGACCACGAAGTCTGGTACTACGACCTCGATGGCGACACCTTGTGGGGGGCGACGGCACGCATGGTGAGGTCGTTGGTGGGCCTCTCGTAGCGACGGGCCACCAGGCACCAGTTCAAGAAATCATGCCCGTTCTGCCGATCAATACGAGGTGAGTTCGCGCGCTCCGATAGAGGCGCAACAGCGTTTCCACAGATACGTGGCGGTGCTGTTTGCCGTCACCTTCCCCGCCCTGGCGGTGATCGAGATCGCCCACATGGACATCGGGTCACCACTGGCACCGATCAGATGGGCCAGCTATCTGGTGCTCGCGATCTGGGCGATATGGCTGATCCAGCGCCAGGAAGCCAATTCCATGATGCTGGTGCTCACAACGACCTGGTTCTTTGGGTCATTGGCGATCATCGAAGCGCTGTTCTCGGTGCAAATCTCAGCCTTCGACTTCACCACCACTTTCGGGCTGGTGATGATGCTCGGCGTCCTGGCGGGTACGTTGAGTGCGGGGAGCCGACTGGTCTGGGCCGGGGCGGCAGGGCTGACGATCGCCGCGTGGAGCATCACCATGGGCGTGCTTCTCGGCGACCCCTTGCAAACCGTGGCCGTGAGGTCGGTCACAGCCGTGGCCGGGGTGGTTTTCACAACCGCCCTCGTCTCCAAGCTCTACGACCAGCTCTCAGAGTCGATCACCCGCTATCACCGGGCAACCCGGCTTCAGCATGCCATCGCCACCTGCTCCGAGGCGCTCCTGGTCCAGACCGATGTGTTCGCCATCTACGAGGCGGTCAAGGCGTTGCTGAAGGCCACCGACGCCGACTACTCATATGTGGCGAGAATGCTGGAGGCGGATGGAGCCCTCGGTTGGGAGATCATTGCTGATGCCCGTCGCAGTTCGAGTGTTCGCATGGGAGGCTGGAAGAGCGGCGTCTACTCGCCGGACTCGCCGAGTTACCGGGCCCTATCCGAGGGTCGCTCGATAGCCATCCACACCGATCGCCTCCAAGGCGAGGAGAGGCTCGCATACGAGAAGGATGGAATCGCCTCTGAAGTCATGGTCCCAATACTCGTCGAGGGCACCTTTCGTGGCTTCATAGGATTCGTCGCCTGTTTGGAGGACCGCGCCTGGAGCGAGGCCGAGGTGGAGACGCTGTGGCGCGCATCGCACATGATCGGCGCCTACTGGCGTCGTCAGGACGACCAGGAGGAGCTCAAGGCTTCGAATGAGTCCAAGGACCGCCTGCTCGCATCTGTCAGCCACGAGATCAGAACCCCACTCACCGCGATCGTCGGCCTCGCAGAGGAGATCGCGAGCAGCCGGTCGGGTTTGGGCCCCGAAGAGCTGGTCGAGCTGAACGGGATCATTGCCGTGCAGAGCCGGGAGCTCGCCGAGCTGGTGGAGGACCTGCTGATCGCCTCCAGGGCGGAGGCAGGCAACCTTTCGATCAAGCCCGATCGCATCGATCTCCGGGCGGAGGTGGAGAGCGTGGCGCGGGGTGTCAAGGAATCGCATCCAAGCGACAAGTCACTGGTCGTGGAGGGTGACCGGGTCGTGGCCTGGGCAGATGCGCTGCGGTGCCGGCAGATCATCCGCAACCTCCTGACCAATGCGGTCAAATACGGTGGGGAGACGATCGCGGTGACGGTGCGGACACTTGATGGCCGGGCCCAGATCCTGGTTGCGGATGATGGCCGGGGTGTGCCCATCGAGGAGCAGGAGTTGATCTTCGAGAGGTACTACCGGGGCCGCCAATCCCCGACGCAGCCCGGGTCGGTGGGCATAGGCCTGGCAGTGTCCCGTCAGCTGGCCGAGCTGATGGGCGGAACCCTCAGATATGTCGACGTCTCCGGGGAGTCCCGGTTCGAGCTGACGCTCCCCACGCTCCCTATCGAGACCGCCCGTTCCGCCCCGATGTCCGCCGAGCCGATCACCCGTATCGTCGCCGGCGTGGTCTGAACAAATCGGCCCGGATTGTCCCCAGGCCTCGGTTCGACCGTTCAAAATCGGGCATACAATGTCGACCTCACCGGGGGCCTGAACAAGGGTGGACGTCCTGAAGAAGCGATTGTTGATCGGTGGCGCGTTGGTCGCCCTCGCACTCCTCGCCGGAGCTGCGTATCTCGCCGCGTCCACATGGGGTGAGGTCAACCGGGTCACGATCGACCGTCCGACAGAGTCGGAGATCGCAGCGCCCGCCGAGAACCAACCAGATTCGGGGAATTCGGAAGGCGCCGAGGTCTCGGTCCCTCCCAGCGGCGACGGGCTCGATGTCTTTCTCCTCGTGGGGTCCGACTCCCGGGACGCGCTCGACGACACCGACGGTTTCGGCAGCTTCGAGGGTCATCGCGCCGACGTGGTGATGGTCCTTCTCCGCCCGCGGGAGGGTGAGGATGCTGCGATCCTCTCGCTACCCCGTGATCTCTGGGTGGAGGATCGATGCACGGGAACCCAGCATCGGCTGAATGATGCCCTCGAGGGTTGTGGTCTCCTCATGAATGGCGCGACGGCCCTCACCGTGACCGTGGAGGACTTGATCGGGGTGCCGATCGACCACTTCGCGCTCGTCGACCTCGCAGGATTCCAGGAGGCCGTCGATGCGGTGGGTGGCTATGAGGTCTGCCTCCAGCGGGCGGTACGCGACCCCAAGTCGCACCTCCAACTACCCGCCGGCTGCACTCACGCCTCGGGTGCCCAGACCCTGGCCTGGCTCCGGTCCCGGAACACCGAGGAGTTGACGGCCGAAGGTTGGAGAGTGGTTCCCGGGGTCAACGACCTCACCCGCAACGAGCGCCAGCGTGAGTTTCTGCTCTCGATGATGAGCAGCCTCGGCGATTTCGGCAGCCCTCAGGACATTGCCTCGGTCGCGCAGGTGGTGGCTCCATATGTCACCGTCGACTCCAACCTGAGCCTGATCGACGCTGTGGGCCTGGCATGGACCATGCGTGATCTGGGCTCGGGGTCGGTCGAGGAGCTCGACATCCCGGTCAGCGACGTCACCACCGATGCCGGGGCGGAGGTGTTGGTCCCGGCGGTGGAGATTGCAGAAGTGGTGGCTTCCTTCCTCTCGCCGGAGTTTGCCGAAGAGCCCGGCTCCGCCGTCGCCGGTTGATCGTGTCCGACAGGAAACGGGTGTTCTCCGGGATGCAGCCCACGGGCGAGCCCCATCTCGGGAACCTGGTTGGCGCGCTCCGAAACTGGGTGCGGATGCAGGACGACTACGACACGATCTACTGCGTTGTCGACCTCCACGCGATGACTGTCCCCTACAACCCGTCAGACCTGGCGCGCGACCGCCACGAGCTGGCGCGAATGATCCTGGCCTCCGGGGTGGACCCCGACCGTTCGCTGCTCTACTACCAGTCGGAGGTGCCCCAGCACGTCGAGCTGTGCTGGATCCTGGGCACGATTGCCGGGCTCGGGCAGCTGGAGCGGATGACCCAATTCAAGGAAAAGGCCGACCGCTCGGGCCAGAACCTCGGCATTCTCGCCTACCCGGTGCTGCAGGCAGCAGACATCCTCATCCACAAGGTGCATGCAGTGCCCGTGGGCGACGACCAAGCGCAACACCTGGAATTGACCCGAGACCTCGCCGACCGCTTCAACAGCCGCTTCGGCGAGGAGTTCCCGATTCCGGATCGGATCACTCCCGAGATCGGGGCACGGGTGATGTCCCTGACCGACCCCACGGCCAAGATGTCGAAGTCCGACCCTTCTCCCAGGTCGAGGATCCTTCTCAACGACCGAACCGACGACATCATGAAGAAGGTGCGGGCTGCGGTCACCGACACCGGCAGCGAGGTGGGTTACGACTGGGAGCGAAAACCCGGGATCTCCAACCTCCTCGAGCTCTACAGCTTCTTCAGCGAACGACCCGTCTCCGAACTGGTCGACGAATACCACACCTCGGGATACGGACGTTTCAAGGAGGCGGTCGGTGAGGCGATCGTGGCCGGGCTGCGCCCCATACAGGAGGCCTATGCCGCCCTGGGCGACGCCGAGGTGCGGGCGGTGATGGAGAAGAGCGCGGCGACCGCCCGGGACAAGGCGGAGGAGTCGATGAAGACGATCCGGGAGAAGACCGGCCTCTCCGCCTAGACGGCTAAGGAATCGACTCCAGCATTTCCGGCGGGAGTAGCAGGACCAGGGCTGCCAAGAGGTTGAATCCGGAGTGGATGAAGATCGCGGGCCCCAGCCTCCCGTGGCGCAGCGTCACCCAGGCAAGGACGCATCCGACGATGAACAGCTGGGGCAGCACCAGCAACCCGGCTTCCAGCATCCGGCTCGGATCGAGCCCGAGCACGTGAAATGAGGCGAACACCAATGCGGTGACGACTGTGATCACCCAACGGCTTCGGCTTTGCATGGCCTTGAGCAGGACCCCACGGAAGGTGAGCTCTTCGGTGATTGGGGCCAGCACCACTGCCACCGCCACCGCGGCCATCCTTGCGGCCGGCGACTCCAGCCCGGCCAGCGCATTGCCCACCTCCTGGGCGGAATCTCCGTCCGGGAACAGGTAACGGGAGAGCGGGAGAAAGAGCACCGCGAGGGCGAGCTGGAGGAGAAGGCCGATCCCCAGGTACAGAGAATCCCGTCCCTGGACACTGAACCCGAGGTCGGGTTGGTCCTTGCGGCTCGAGATCCACCAGAGGACTCCGAGATGGCCCAGATATTGACCGGCCAGGCCAAGCACCAGGAGGAGCTCGTCCTCCCCGCCGGTGATCATGGTCGCCCAGAAGAAAATCGCCGCTCCGAGGAATCCGCCCAGGACCACGAGGATGAAGTCGACTACAGACCAGGCCTTGGGCACGGGCGCGCAGCCTACTGACTAGGCCCGAACCTCCACTGTTACCCTGGCAAGGGAGCGTCGTCGGAGGTTGACCAATTGGAAATCGACATCGGCATCGGCAAGGCGGGGAGACAGGCTTTTGGCTTCGACGACATAGCGATCGTCCCTTCCCGGCGGACAAGGGACCCCGACGACGTCGACATCTCATGGCAACTCGATGCCTTCCGGTTCCCGCTGCCCATGATGGGCTCCGCGATGGACAGCGCGATCAGCCCGGCAACAGCCGTTGTCATCGGCAAGCTGGGAGGACTGGCCGTCCTCAACCTCGAGGGCCTCTGGACCCGCTATCCCGACCCCCAGCCCTATTTCGATGAGATCGCAGAGCTTCCCAAGGAGAAGGCGACGCTTCGAATGCAGGAGATCTACCTGGAGCCGGTCGATCCCGACCTGATCGGGCAGAGGGTCTCCGAGGTCAAGGCCGCAGGTGTGGTGACCGCGGCCAGCCTCACGCCGCAGAGGGTCCGTGCCTGGGCCCCACACGCATTGGCCGCCAGCCTCGACGTCCTGGTCATCCAGGGCACCGTGGTTTCAGCCGAGCACGTGTCGAGCAGGGAAGAACCGCTCAACCTCAAGGAGTACATCGCCAATTGCGAGGCACCGGTGATAGTCGGCGGGTGCGCCAGCTATTCGACGGCACTGCATCTGATGCGAACCGGCGCGGTTGGGGTCCTGGTCGGCGTCGGTCCCGGGGCGGCCTGCACCACCCGTGCCGTTCTCGGCGTCGGCGTTCCCCAGGCGACAGCGATCGCCGACGCAGCCGGAGCGAGGATCCGGTATCTCGACGAAACCGGGCGCTATGTCCAGGTCATCGCCGACGGCGGGATGCGCACCGGGGGTGATGTCGCCAAGGCGATCGCATGCGGGGCCGATGCGGTGATGATCGGCTCTCCGCTGGCGTCGGCCACCGAGGCGCCCGGCCGGGGCTACCACTGGGGGATGGCGACGTTCCACCCCACGCTTCCCCGCGGTGCCCGGGTCGAAGTAGGCGATCGGGGGACGCTTGCCGAGATACTGGTTGGCCCTGCCCACGAGAACGACGGCCGGCTCAATCTGTTCGGGGGTCTCACCATGTCGATGGCGACCACCGGCTACTCCGACGTCAAGGAGTTCCAAAAGGCTGAAGTGATGATCGCCCCCTCCCTGCAGACCGAGGGCAAGTCCCTGCAACGCTCGCAGCGGGTCGGGATGGGATGACAGCCCCGCCGGTCGGCGATCAAAGCGTGCTGGTGCTGGACTTCGGGGCTCAGTACGCACAATTGATCGCACGCCGGGTCCGGGAGGCGCACGTCCACTCCGAGATCGTCCCCAGAGACATCTCGCTGGCAGAGATCCGCGAGCGGCGGCCGGCAGGGCTCATCCTCTCCGGAGGCCCGGCGTCGGTGTATGCCGATGATGCTTATCGCATCGACCCCGGCGTCTTCCAACTTGGGATCCCCGTGCTCGGGTTGTGCTACGGGCATCAGCTGCTGGCTGACATCGCGGGCGGCGAGGTCGCCAACACCGGAAGCGGCGAGTACGGGAGTACGACGCTAGATGTCACCGCCAACTCGGTCCTGTTCAAGGGCCTGCCCTCGATTCAGACGGTGTGGATGTCACACCAGGACCAGGTGATGACGGCACCGGAGGGTTTCCGGGTGGTCGCCACCACCTCGGGCTCCGCCGTTGCGGCCATGGAGGATTCGGAGAACCGACTCTATGGAGTCCAGTTTCACCCCGAGGTCGCCCACACCCCGAGAGGCAACGAGATCCTCAAGGCCTTCCTCTACGAAGTCTGCGAGGCCTCGCCGACGTGGACCTCCCATTCGATCATCGAGTCCCAGATCGCCGCGGTCCGTTCCCGGGTTGGGTCATCCAAGGTGGTGTGCGGGCTCTCCGGCGGTGTCGACTCAGCGGTGGCCGCAGCGCTGGTTCACGCCGCAGTCGGCGACCAACTGACATGCATCTTCGTCGATCACGGCCTGCTCCGAGCCGGTGAGGCCGAGCAGGTGGAGTCGACTTTCAGGTCTCATTTCGCGGTCGAGTTGATCCACGTCAAGGCCGAGGATCGATTCCTCGAGGCCCTCGCCGGAGTCACCGATCCCGAGAAGAAGCGACGCATCATCGGTGAGCTGTTCATCCGGGTGTTCGAGGAAGCTGCCGCCTCGGTGGGAGATGCCGGTTTCCTGGTCCAGGGCACTCTGTATCCCGATGTTGTGGAATCGGGATCGGCCTCGGCGGCGACGATCAAGACCCATCACAACGTGGGCGGCCTCCCCGACGACATGACATTCGAGCTCGTCGAGCCACTCCGCGACCTGTTCAAGGACGAGGTGCGTGCGGTGGGTGAGGAGCTCGGGCTACCCGAGGAAATCGTGTGGCGCCAGCCTTTCCCCGGACCCGGCCTTGCGGTGCGGGTGATCGGCGAGGTGACCCGAGAGCGCCTGGACCTGCTCCGCGCCGCCGATCACATCGTGCTCGAGGAGATCCGCCGGGCGGGCCTCTATCGCGAGATCTGGCAGGCCTTCGGCGTGCTTCCGGCGATACGGACCGTGGGAGTCCAGGGAGATGGCCGCACTTATGCCTACCCGTTGATTCTGCGGGCGGTGACTTCGGACGACGCGATGACCGCCGATTGGGCGAGGCTCCCGTATGAGTTGCTGGAGCGGATATCGAATCGGGTGATCAACGAGGTCCCAGGGATCAATCGGGTGGCATACGACATCTCTTCGAAGCCGCCGGCCACCATCGAGTGGGAGTGAATTCGGGCCCGACGGTTCATTCAGAGGGCACCGGGGCATGCCGATAAGACCGTATCGGCAAGAGAACGTGTAGTTGGACCTCAACACCCCCGAGCTGACGCGCATCTTCCGCGAGGAACTGGATGAGAGGTCCGGTCGCCTCGTGGCTGGCGCGCGCGCCCTTGCCGACGAGACTCTGGATCCGGCCTGGATCCCTGACCTGGTCCGGGATGCTCACACCATCAAGGGCTCGGCCGGGCTCCTCGGCTATCAGACGATCCGCAACGTCGCCTCCCGCCTCGAGCAATTGTGGCGCCTGGTCGCAGACGGTCACGAGCACGACCCGGAGGTGGTCGCAGCCATGGAGTCGGCGGCGGGCTCGCTGCTCGACTCGACCTCCCGAGACCTCGAGTTGGAGCTCGGTGACCTCGCAAATCGGCTCACCGGGGGGATCGAGGCAACGAAGAGCGTTCCCGATGCGATCCCGATCCGGAAGCCCGAGCCCGGAAGCCTCGGTGGGCTTCTCTCCGGCGTCTCGGAGACCCTGCTCGGGGGCGCCACCCGGGTCGACACCGGCGACCTGTATCGGCTGATCAATCGCATCGTCGAGGTCGCACTCGACACCGAAGCACTCGCCGATCTCGCCCTGGTCTCCATCGAGGGCTCCGACCCCTCGGTGATCCGCAGGTCGTGGCGGGGCCAACTGGAGCGGCTGAGCACCTCGATCGGTGACATCCAGGACCAGGCTGTGGCGCTGGCCAACGTCTCGTTCCGCGAAGCCGTGGCCACCTTTCCTCAGTTCGTCCGCTACCTGGGCAGGCGCATGGGCAAAGACGTCCGCTTCGAGATCATCGGCGACGATGTCCAGCTCGACCGCCAGATCGTCGACTTGTTGCGTGAGCCACTACGCCACCTCCTGGTAAACGCG
Source organism: Acidimicrobiia bacterium (assembly GCA_044867525.1). Classification (GTDB taxonomy): domain Bacteria; phylum Actinomycetota; class Acidimicrobiia; order Spongiisociales; family ZC4RG35; genus JALYNX01. Next base: position 11,947 of record JBIOVB010000088.1, read on the forward strand.
GTCGACCATGGGATCGAGGAGGCGGCCGATCGCGTCGCCGTCGGCAAGCCGGCGACCGGAGTGGTCAGGATCGCGGCGCAAGAGGTCGCCGAGGGCATCGAGGTCTCGGTGTCGGACGACGGTGCAGGCATCGACTGGGACCTGGTGGCATCGATTGCCGTCCGCAACGATCTCCCGTTCGACCTGTCACCGCTTCTCTTCCAGCCCGGATTCTCGACCAACGACACCGTCACCGACTTCTCCGGGACCGGAGAAGGGCTCGCTGCGGCGCGAGACTCCGTGGAGCGGGTGCACGGCGTGGTCCACATCGAGTCGGTGCGAGGGCAGGGGACCACCGTGACCATGACACTTCCCATGTCGATGGTGCTCCAGAACGTGGTGGTGGTGGCTGCAGGCGACTTGTTCTGGGGTTTCCCCGAGACGTCGGTCGAGGCTGCCATGCCCCTGGCTCAGGCCGAGATCAAGAAGACCAAGGGGGGCCGGGAGCTCCACTTCGAGAGTGGGGCGATCCCATGTGTCTCCCTGTCCCAGGCAGTGGGCTCCGGTGACGACACCGACGAGTCGGAGCTTCTCATCATGAATACCCGCCTCGGCCTGGTGGCGGTCACCGTGAGCGAGTTGATCGACCGCCGCCGGGTCGCGGTGAAGAACCTGGGCCCGATCCTCGAGGGCCCGGGACATGTCACGGGGGCAGCACTGCTTGGAGCCGGCGAGGTGCTGGTCGTGCTCGATCCCAACTTTCTCGGCGTGCTTGCCCGGCGGCGCCCTCGGGTGGTGGGGCGCAGGCCCAGGATCCTGGTTGTCGACGACTCAGCCGGTGTGCGACAGCTGCTCTCAGCCACCCTCAACGGTGCCGGGTTCGAGGTCAAGGTGGCCGGCGGGGCGCGGGATGCTCTCATCGCGATGGCCGATGGCGAATTCGACGCCATGGTCGTCGACTACTCGATGCCTCGATCCAATGGGGTCGAGCTGGTGCGTGCGATGCGAGCCGCCGAGGTCAGGGTCCCGATCGTGATGGTCTCCGGTGTCGCCACCCAGGAAGAGAAGCGGGCGGCGTGGGAGGTCGGGGTAAACGCCTATCTCGACAAGTTCGACCTGCGTCAGGGGGTGCTCACCAGCACGCTGCGCCGGCTGATCGGCCTCGAGGACGTGGATACCGCCTGAGCATTGGCGACAAGCCGGTGGGCCTCAGGTTCGCCGCGCCAGGATGGCAGTCCTGCGGATCCAGCCCTTCTCGACCGCAGCCAGGCCGTTACGGCGGCGATGCTGACGCTCCTCGAACTCCTCCTTTCCGAGGAGGGAACTGAGTTCGGAGGAGGCGGTCTCCCATTCCCGTTGCCAGGCGGCCAGCGTCTGGTAGTACCCGTCCGTGACATCGGTTTGTTCGACCACCGTGAATCCGGCATTCGACACCAGGTCCGGATACGGTGCCGGGGCGGCCACATGGTCCGGTGCCGAGGCGAGGGCCTCGTCACGCGAAGCGACGCTCAATCCGTCGACCAATTCGATCACGAAGAACATGAGCCGCCCGCCGGGCTTCAGCACCCTTCGACTCTCACCGAGCGCGGCGTGTTTCTCCGGCAGGCAACACAAGACATCGGAGTGAGTGACTACGTCGAAGACCAGGTCTGGAAAGGGAAGCCTCTGGGCCGAGGTGGTGATGGCAGGAGTGTCCAAGCCCTCGTGGCGAATTCTCCGCATCGCAACCTGGACGCCCTCGTGTGAGAGATCGGTGAGGATGGCTCGGCAACCGGTCGTCCGGCTGAGATAGAGCCCGGGCCAACCGGCGCCACTTCCGATGTCGAGCAAGACGTCTCCAGGACCGAGGTCGAGCCGACGAGCGAGCTGATCGGCCTGCTCCCGGGTGGTGAAGCTGGTGGCGCCGTAGTCGCAACCGATGACCTGGAGCTCGGCGCGCCGCATCGCGGGATGCTCGACAACCGTGTAGCGCTGGTTGAAATCGATGGTCACAGGGCATTCTCGGCTCCCGCCGATGGACGCGTCAACCGCTGCGGAGCTCGCTGCGGGCGATTGGCATGACATCGGGCTCGACTTCAGGCACCATCAGGATCACCCGATAAACAATGACGGATGTTTGACCAGCTCACTGTTCCTCAGGTGCTGGCCTACCTTCTCCCGGCGGTGGGCGTGGCATGTGTCATCTGGGCCCTTGCCATCACGAGGCAGGGTCGTCAGCGGGAGCGCGAGGTGGTCCGGCTCTCCGAGGAAGCGCACAGGATCAAGAACGACTTCGTGGCGATGGTCAGCCACGAGCTGCGCACGCCTCTCACGTCGATCGCAGGGTTCGCCGACACCCTCGTCGAGTCGTGGCATGAGCTGCCGGATGACGAAGTCGACGAGTTCCTCAATATCATCAATCGCCAGGCGATCTACCTCGGCGACCTGGTCGAGGATGTTTTGGTCATCCCTCGGCTCGAAGCCGACCGCCTCAGGTTCCAGCCCGAGCTGTTCGACCTGGGGGACCTGATCGAGGACGTCGCCAAGATGGTGTTCCCCAATGGCGGCAAGAAGACCTCTCTTGTCTCCCTCCCCGATGGGGTGCGAGTCAAAGCGGACCGTCGTCGCGTGCAGCAGGTGATCCGCAACCTGATGGAAAACGCCCGCAAGTACGGCGGCGACCAGATCATGGTCGAAGGCTTCGTGATGGGAGACCAGTACCTGATCATCATCTCCGACAACGGCCCTGGCGTTCCCGACGAGGAGACGCAGAAGGTCTTCGAGAACTTCGAGCAGCTTTCCAAGGGCGACGCCCGGGAAGCCACAGGAATCGGGCTCGGCCTGCCCATCGCACGCCGGTTGGCTCGGGCCATGGGTGGGGAGGTTTGGTACGAGCGGCGGTTCCCAACCGGCGCCCGCTTTTGTTACAGCCTGCCCTTGCGCCGGCGGACCGTGGTCGGAGAGGACGGGCGCCCCGAGATCGTCGACGACGACCCGAGCCAGGCCGAGGTCGATATCGGCGAGCCGGTGTTTCCTTCGATCTGATCACAACGTTGTGATTCAGTCGGGTCGGGCCGGTACCATCGCCCCAGATGCAGGCTGAGTGGTTTCTCGATGACGTACCGGCCGAGTCCCCCCTCTTTGCCGATCTCAACCCCACCCAAAGGGAGGCGGTGGCGGCCACCGAGGGGCCGGTGCTCGTCGTCGCCGGCGCCGGCTCGGGAAAAACCCGCGTCCTCACCTATCGCGTCGCCCACCTCATCCGCGACCTCCGGGTCCCGCCCGATTCCATCCTCGCCATAACCTTCACCAACAAGGCTGCCAACGAGATGAAGAGCCGGGTGGGAGCCCTGGTTGGCAGTGCGGTGCGTGCGATGTGGGTCTCCACCTTCCACTCGGCGTGTGTTCGCATCCTCCGACGTGAGGCTTCGCGTCTCGGATACAGGTCCGGGTTCTCCATCTATGACGAAGCCGACTCCGTCCGGCTGATCAACCTGGTGCTCAAAGACCTGGATCTCGACTCCAAGCGGTTCCCGGCGAAGGCGATGAAAGCCGTCATCTCCAAAGCGAAGAACGAGCTCGTCGACTACGAGTCGTTCGCCGACCAGGGTGAGGGCTTCTATCACGAGCAGGTCGCGGACGTGTACCGCCTTTACCAGCAACGCCTCCTGGAGGCGTCGGCGATGGACTTCGACGATCTGTTGATGGTCACGGTGGAGCTGCTTGGAGCCTTCCCCGACATCTTGGCGCAGTATCAGCAGCGGTTCCGATATGTCTTGGTGGACGAGTACCAGAACACCAATCGCGCCCAATACGTGCTTGTGAAGCAGCTCACCGCCGCACACCGCAACATCTGTGTCGTAGGTGACTCCGATCAGTCGATATACCGGTTCCGGGGCGCCGACATCCGCAACATCACCGACTTCGAGAAGGACTATCCGGATGCCCGGGTGATCATCCTCGATCAGAACTATCGCTCCACCGAGACCATCCTCGACGCCGCCAACTCGATCATCTCCAACAACACCAAGCGCACCCCCAAGAACCTGTGGTCGGACAAGGGCAGGGGTGTCCCCATAACCCGATACGAGGCCGAGGATGAGCACGACGAGGCCGGCTTCGTGGTCGACGAGATCGAGCGCCTCAAGACCGCAGGGCACAACCTCTCCGATATCGCCGTCTTTTATCGCACCAACGCAATGTCCCGCGTGATCGAGGACGTCTTCGTCCGCCGCGCGATGCCCTACTCCGTGGTGGGGTCGGTGAAGTTCTACGACCGCAAGGAGATAAAGGACGCGGTCGCCTATCTGCGCACGGTGGTCAATCCTCAGGACGAAGTGTCGGTGAAGCGCATCATCAACGAGCCGAGGCGGGGGATCGGAGACACGACGATCGCCCACGTCGACCGGTTCAGCCAGGCACAGGGGGTCCCTTTCTTCGAAGGCCTGAGGCGCGCCGGCGAGATCAACCAGCTCAACGGGCGCGCCCAGGTGGCCATCGGTGAGTTCATTGCGGTCATCGAGCGCATCACCGACGAGGCGACGGACGGCGGCGTGGCGGATGGCGTCCAGTCGGTTCTCGACGACACCGGCATGCTGGCCACCCTCGAGGCTGAGAAGACCGTGGAGGCCATGGGGCGAGTCGAGAACCTCAAGGAGCTCGTCGGTGTCGCCGCCGAATTCGAAGGTGCCAACGAGGGGGCGGTGATCGGGGACGAGGAGTTCGATTCCCTCCCCAATCTGCGCCGGCTCGAGATCTTCCTGGAATCGACGGCGCTGGTCGCCGACATCGACGAGTGGGACGAGGGTGCGGGTGCGGTGACCCTGATGACGCTCCATACCGCAAAGGGCCTGGAGTTCCCCGCGGTGTTCATTGTCGGCATGGAGGACGGGGTCTTCCCCCATATGCGGTCGCTGGGCGATCCCTCCGAGCTCGAAGAGGAGCGCCGGCTTGCCTACGTCGGGATCACACGAGCACAGGAGAGCCTGTACCTGACCTCGGCCTGGAGCCGTCTGCTGTTCGGCGGCTCCAATTACAACCCTCCATCGCGATTCCTGACCGAGATTCCCAATGAGCTGATGGCGAAGGCAGGCAAGCGGGAGCGCCGCTCGTCCTCGGAGCGGGCCGCGGCGGTCGGGCCCCGGACCACGGTTGCTTCCGATGAGATCGGGCCCGGGGACCGGGTGCGTCACGACCGCTGGGGTCTGGGCACGGTGCGCGAAGTGGTGGGCTCCGGAGACAGGGCGGAAGCCGAGGTGATGTTCGACACTCAGGGAAAGAAGCGCTTGTTGTTGGCATGGGCTCCTCTAGAGAGGGCGTGAGCCAGTTCACCGCTCCGATCGAGGAGGGGCCCGGGGGGGAGGGGTTCTCGGCGCCCCTCGAGTCGATACACGCGGAAACGAGAGGTGGATGTCCCGGTCGAGCTGGCGACCCTGCTCGACGCCGACCGAGCTGCCCGCAAGTCGTTCGAATCCCTCAGCTTCTCCCACCGCCGTGAGCATGCGATGTTCGTTGCCGAGGCGAAGAAACCCGAGACTCGGCAGCGCCGGGCACAAAGGACAGTCGACGGTTTGGTGAAGTAGGTTCGAGCATCGTGTTCAGAGAAATGGCCAAGACATTCAGGGCGATGTGGGCCGACCCTGGTGGGCGAGGCCTGATCTTCGGTTTTCTGACAATCGTGGGCACCGGGACCGTCTTCTATCACTTCGTCGAAGATTGGTCATGGATCAACTCGCTCTATTTCACAGTGGTGATGCTGACCACGATTGGCTTCGGCGATTTCCATCCCACGACAGAGTTCTCCAGGATCTTCACCGTCCTCTTCATCTTGATCGGTGTCTCCTTCATCCTGGGCTTCCTCAACTTCATCATGAGCCGCACCATGCAGCGACGGGCGGAGGACAAATTCGGAAGGGAGATCCCGGCCGGGACCCCGGGGTACATCCCACCCTTTGAGGAGATGCCGCCCATCGAGAGCGAAGAGCGCGAAGGCTGATCAGGTGCTGACGATCCACGCACCGGTCGCATCGCAGGTGTTTCCGTCGATGAACTCGATATCGCCACCGCCACCGCCAAGCTCGAGCTGGTCCCCAGCGCGGGCGACAGCGCTTCCGTCGTAGTCGTACAAGGTGAGCGGATCACCGGTCGCCGAGTACCCGAAGGGCCAAACCGGGACGATCCGGCTGCCATCGAATCCGTCCGTGAAGTAGACGCAGTTGAGATCGAGGTCGTACTCGACCGTGAACTGCCCAAGTGCATCCATACCGCCGGCGGTGCGGATGTTGCTGGTGAGGATGTCTACGTCCCCTGGCACCGCGGGCACATGCTCGGGCATTGTGGTGAGCTCATCCTCCATCAGTTCGATGAAGGGATAGAGCACGACTCGATCGCCAACCAGCTCCATGAGTGCGGCACGGGTATCGGAATCGAGCTCCTCTACGAAGAGGTCGATCCGATTGCTCAGTCCTCCGACTCCGTAACCGGGTGTGGCCAGGGGCAGTCCCCTGCTGTCTCGAAAGCCCTGGATCGCGTTTGAGGCCTCCACCAATTCGGCTTGGGAGAATCGAGCGCCACCGGCGACGCACACCGGTTCGCCGTCGGCCAGTGCGTCGATCGCATCCTGATGGACGGTCACGTCCGCACCTTTGAACCACACGGTGAGAATCGCCCTCTCCCGGTCCCACCACATCTCGACGAAGTCGGGCTGTTGCTCGACATATGTGGCGATTGCAGTTTGCAGCTGCTCGTCGGGGTTGACCGATGCGGTTCCTTGCAGCTCGGGGCAGAGGCTGTCGTATTCGAGCTCGGCCAGGAGCGGGTAGTCGATGGCTGTCGGATCGGAGGACGGGGTCAATGCCCGCCCGTCGTAGTTGCCCGTCACTTGGATCACGACCGGGTTGCCTTCGCTGGAGATCAGGGACGGATCTAGATCGCCCTCGAAGACGATTCCCGGACATGCTGCGGTGGTCCCCGGCGGGCATAGCTCCACCGAGCCGTCAGGCTGGGCGACCGCGGTGGCGGTGACCGTAACGGACACTCCGGCGGCGTTGGCCGTGGTGGTGGGATCGGTGAATGACGATGCCGGCGTGGTCGACGGCGGCGTGGAAGTGTCGGCGAAGAGCGGCGGCCCGGCACCGCAGGCGATGAGGATCATGGCCGCTGCGGACAGCGCCAACCGGCGGGTCATGGTGGTTGGACGGTTGAAGGAGCGTGGCGGTTCCGAGCGATCAGCATCAGGTGCTCGTAGGGCTTCCCCTGAAGTGCCTAGCTGAGGAAGAAGACCACGAGCAGCGTGAAGCAAGCCGCGAGAACGACGAGAATCCAGGCGACCATGGCGGTCGCCGAATGTGAAGGTGGTTTGATCCGCAGCGAGGCTGACAGTCTGCTTGATTCTGGGGCGAGCGAGGCCCCCCGGGGGTCGTCAGTCAGGCGGGCCGCGAGATCCGGGTTTCTTGAATCGGATTCGTCCGGTTTTGGGGTGGGGGTGGATGGTGTATCCGTGTTGGTGGACGATGATTTGGTGGTGGTACCAGCAGAGGGTGATCAGGTTGTCGGGGTTGGTGGTTCCGCCTT
>JBIOVB010000089.1:0-47260 GCA_044867525.1 Acidimicrobiia bacterium
TCTGGAAAAGCCTCTCTCCCGGGCCCAGATCCGGTTCCATAGGAGCAGTGTATAAGGTCCAGCCTTTGGGTCTCGAAGTTCCGCCGCGGCATCCCCAAGTCTCGAGCCGAGCGATTCGGTGGGGTCGAAACCACGCAGGCCCGATACGGCACCACTTGGTTTGGCGGTATGGCGAACAAAAGTCGGCTCTAGAATTGTGCGATGGTGCAAACGGCGTCACCCTCCAAGAAGGTCGAGCCGTCAGCCATCTCCACGGCGGTGTCTGGCCTTCTCACGCCCCTGGGAGCGCTCGTTCTCCTCTCGTTCGAGGGCCAGATCATCTTCGGGCCGTTTGTACTCGCCATCGAGTGGATACTCGCGCGTGTTGCGGCTCGTCCGGTCAGGTTGGTGTGGTGTGTTCTTGCAGGAGCCTTGGCTGGGCAGATTGTCTACTTCGTTCTCGATCTGCGGGTACCCGAGATCGACGGCACACTGGCTCTGATTGTGGGCTTCGTGACCGCGGGGTTGGTCACAGGGCTCTACCTTTCAACTAGTCGGCCTGCGGCGTGATCTGACCACACCGGATCGGCACTATTGAGCGGGGTAGAGCTCGAGTGCCACCACCGCAGGCACCTTGCAGTCAGGTCTCCCGCTTCTCGTTCCACTCGGCGATCGATCGGTAGACCAGGGAGAGGATCAAAGCCACGCCGATGGTGACGACCAGGAATGTGAGCAGGGCGATGCCGAAGGCCCAGCCCGGGCACGATGCGACCTTTCCAGATGCATCCTGGGTCTGGCAACTGACATCGGTCACCACCCAACCCAGGGCACCGGCCAGCAAGCCGAGGGCGACACTGGGGATCGAGATCCAGGGATTCGGGGTTCGCCTCAACGAGGTCGTCCCCGCTCGTCGAGGCGGGCGGCGTCGAGGACCTCGCGGGGGGCGAGCTCGGGCGGGATCGGGAACACGCTGCCCATTTCCCGGGGTGGGTGAAAGGCGACTCTGACCTCCGGGTGCCAGGCGAGGACGGCGACGCCGAGGCCGAAGGCGATGCTGGCGACGGTGGCGTAGACGGGCTGAAACGCGGCAAGGCCGAAAGCGAGCAGAGGCCATCCGATCCGAAGCACGATCAGGCCGCCGGGGAGGACCCGGGAATACCACAGAGCCGCAACCGGGGCGCCGATGGCGACCACCAGCGTCGCCGGGGTAGGCCCCTCCCATGCCGCGAGACCGAGAATTGCTGGTATCGCGAGGAGGATGAGTGGCGCCAGCACCGCCCTCCAGGGAGGCCCGGTCGCGGCTGGCAACTTGCGCACCCCTCTGCCCACCACCGGAAGGGAGTAGAGGGCGCCGGAGAAGATGGAGGCTGCGAGTGCGATGATCCAAAGGGCGTCGATTGGGCGGAGAACCGCAAGGACAAGCGTGAATCCCAACATCGCCATCACGGTGCGCCAGGCCCACCTTCCCCCGACGACGATCACGCCGATCACACCGACAGTGGCCGTCTCCAGCAGGCCGAGACCGACAAGGAAAACCGACCACGGGGCGAGCGGGCCGGGATCGACGAGCAGGGCAATGGTCCAGAGAACCACCGCCAGCAAAGGGGCCGACGACGCCAGTGCCGCCATCACCCGGGGAGTGTCGCAGCGGAGTCGGTCAAGCCGAAGTTGGCGCGGTGCCCGCGCCGGGGTGGGTGAGGACCCTGAGCCCTGGCTTTTCGCCGGCGGCTGCGGTCTCACCCGGCTCCCACACCGTCTCCTCGCGCCACACGGTTCCCGGGCGCAGGGTGACGACCGCTCCATGACCCGGCTTTTCGTCGTGGAGCCCGGACACGGGGGCCCCGATGAGCCGGAGCCTGCCGGCTTGGATCGGGTCCTGATGGGAGACGATCACCACGTCCCCGTGGGGATGCTCCACGTCGAGACGTCGTGCAGTGGCCGCCATGCGGTCGGCGAGATGATCCAGTGTCTCCTCGGCGAAGCGGAGGTTTTCTGGGGTTTCCAGGTATGCCTCGAGCTCCCCTGGAAATGCCTGTGGGAGGTCACGCCAGGTGTGGCCCCTCCATCGTGAGGTGACTCGCCACTCGGTCAGCCCCGGGTCGACCTTGACCGGGACGGCAGTGCGCGCCGCGATCTCCTCGGCAGTGCGCAGGGAGCGCTCCAAGGGTGACGACCAGATGGCGACGACCGGTCGGGCCCCGAGATAGCGCCCGACCCTGCGCGCCTGGTCGACGCCATAGGGGGACAGCCCGAACCCGGGAAGGTCGGAGTACACGAGGTGATCGGGATTGTCGACCTCGGCGTGGCGAACCAGGTGTACGAGTGCAGCCATTGGATGACAGTTTGCCCGAACCTGTCCCCGGTCCCGGGTAACTTGGCTCGGTGTGGACCGAGCCCATCCTCCATGTCGACATGGATGCGTTCTTCGTCGAGGTAGAGAGGCTCACCGACCCCCGGCTCCGCGGCCGCCCGGTGGCGGTCGGGGGCACCGGGAACAGAGGAGTCATCGCCAGCGCCTCCTATGAGGCCAGAGCGTTCGGCGTCAGATCCGCACAGCCCACCGTCAGCGCCTTCCGGGTGTGCCCGCAACTGACCGTCGTCCACCCCGATCACCATCGGTACTCGGCGGTATCGGAGCAGGTATTCGAGATCTTCAGATCGTTCACCCCTCATGTGGAGGGCCTCAGCCTCGACGAGGCGTTCCTCGACGTTTCCGGTCTGAAGCGGCATTACCCGACCCCGTTGGAAGTTGCGGCCGCGATCCGACTTGCGATCCGGGATCGGATCGGACTGCCGGCATCGGTCGGGGTGGCGGCCACCAAGTTCATGGCCAAGCTCGCCTCTGCTTCGGCCAAGCCAGACGGCTGTCTACACGTTCCCCAATCTCAACAGCTCGAATTCCTCCACGCCTTACCGGTGGGGGCCTTGTGGGGAGTGGGCCCGGCCACGCTCGCCGGCCTGGAACGTCTCGGGGTGACAACCATCGGCGAGCTCGCCGAACTGCCCGAACAGGCTGTCGTCTCCGCCCTGGGAGCGGCCAATGGGCGTCATCTGCTGGCTCTTGCCAACGGAATCGACGAGCGTCCGGTCCAGCCCGACCTGGAGGCAAAATCGGTTTCCGTCGAGGAGACCTACGAGAGCGACCTCTCGGGGAGGGCCGTCGTGGAAACCGCTCTTCTGGCGCATGCCCAGAGGCTCTCGGGGCGACTGCGGAGGAGCGGCCTGGCGGCTCGGACCGTGACGGTGAAGGTTCGCTACGACGACTTCTCGACGATCACACGCAGTCTCACCGGTGAGCCCGTCGACAGCCCGCGCGACCTCTACCGGGTTGGGATCAGCCTGCTCGAAGAGGTCGATCTCGATCGTCCAGTGAGGCTGCTCGGTCTCGGGGGTTCGAAGCTCGAGGTGGGCGACGAGCCCCGGCAGTTGGCCCTCGACGGCAGCGAGCAGTGGCAGAGACTGGCCGAGGCGGTCTCCGGGGTCCGGGACCGGTTTGGGGAGCGAGCCGTCGAGCCTGCACGGCTCGTTTCCGCGCCGGCGCCCGATCGCAACCAATCCCAGTGAAACTGAATCCGGGTGGCGTGTATTGTGTCAGCAGGGCTTGGATCTAGTTTGACCACGAGGAAGCAATGCCCCTCGACGACCACGAACAGAAGATCCTGGCGGAGATCGAGCGCCAGTTCTACGAGGAAGATCCTGAGCTCGCGCGCGCGGTTCGCGACATCAGCAGGCCGTCGCGGCTCGGCACGAGGCTCGCCGTCCTCGGCGTGATCGCCGGCCTGGCAATCGTCATCGGGTTTTTTGCCACGCAAACGGTGATCGCTTTCCTCGGCTTCGCAGTCCTCGTTGTCTCGGCCACCGTCCTCGTCACCGGGATCCGGGCGCGCGGATGGCAGCGCCCGGAAGCCGAGCCTGACGACGACTGAAGAGCCTCGAAGCCGGCTCCACCCTCAGCGTCGCGCTCTCTGACGAACCGCTAGTGTTCCCGCCCCGGTGAGGTCCCAGAGAGGATGGGCATCGCACCGAGGAGGAGGAGCGGCCCCACCCATCAGGGTCATGGCTGAGTTGTAGGAAGGGACGAGTGGAGCAGTCATTCACAGCCGAGCAGGCTTGCCGGCTGACCAATTGCACCCATCATCAACTTCGCTATTGGGACCGGGTGGGACTCGTCAAACCTTCGAGGCAGCAGACCGGGGGCAGGCCGGGAGTGAGACGCCTCTACTCCTTTCGCGACCTGGTCGCACTCCGCGTGGTGAGGAGCCTCCTCGACAACGGGATGTCCTTGCAGCGGGTGCGTAGGGCGTGGGACTACCTGCGTCGGGAAGGCGAGATGGAGGACCATCTCGCCAACGTGAAGCTGGTGACCGACGGACACACGATCTTCCATGTCGGTTCCGACGAAGGGGAGCTCATGGACGCCCTGCGCCAGGGGCAACTGGCCTTCTTCGTCGCAATCGACGAGATCGCACGGGAGGTGGAGGAAGACGTCACCCGGTTCGAGTTGGACCGGAGCCGATTCCTCGACATGCTGCGCCGTGTGGAAGACGACGTCGCCGAGGAGCAGCGGGCCTCCGGATCCTAGAAGAGTCAGTCTCGCCTGGTGAGTGACTTCAGGCTGAAGGCCGCAACCGCTCGCTCCGCCTCCTCATAACTCTGCTTGATCCAGCGATCGACCACGTTGAGGTCTTTCGATGAGCCTTGCCCGGTGCGCCCCCCGTAGACCGCCGCCGAGTAGGAGCGGGCAAGGGGGATCAGCCGCCGGTCGGTCCGCGAGGCGAATTCGAGCGGGGTCTCGTGCTCGGGGATCGGGTCTCCGAGGTCGGCGAGGCGGTCAACGATCTCCTCCCAGGCTGCCGTCACGTCACCCTCTGCCAGCCGGCTCATCCGCCGCCGCCGCCGGACCAACTTGCTGAGTGGGATCACGGCGACGAGGGCGGCCAACACTGGTAGCACCCACCACCAAGCAGTGAGGTCGATGGATGACCCGCCACCGCCGATGGGGTTGCCCTCGGCGTCGGCGTTGGGGGAGAGGCTGTCGTCGATGAACCCGGGGCGGTCGGGTCCGGCGGAGGCGTTGGGGTCGGGTGGGGGGAGATAAGCGACGGGATCGAACTGGGCGGTGATGCTCTCGGGCTGGGTGCCGTCGCCGCGAGGGGTGGGGTCGAACTTGACCCAGCCGAAGCCATCCATCCACATCTCCACCCAGGCGTGAGCATTGTTGTCACGGACCACGATCACCTCGGTGCCATCGGCCTGTGTCTGGACGTCACCAGGCGTGAATCCCCAGACCACCCGGCTCGGGATCCCCAGCCCGCGGCCGAGGACCGCCATGGCGGCCGCGAACTGCTCGCAATAGCCAGTCCGGTAGTTGAGTGATTCCGGATCGGTCAGCCATGCTTCGAGGTCGAGGACGTCGTGCCCGGTCGATACATCTGTGGAATACACGAAGGCGCCGCTCTCCCGGAACCAGTTCTCCAAGAGCCAGGCGCGCTCGAAATCAGTGGTGGCTCCCAGCGTCTCGGCACGGGCCAGGCTGAGCAATGCCAGCGGCATCTCGTCGTCGAGGGCCCTGAACCTCTCGATGTCATCGGGCCTGGTCCGGGACCCGGGTGGGGGAGCCGGCTCCGCAGTGAACTCCCCGGCCTCGGCGGCGTTCCGGAACATCGGGCTCAATGACCCGTCGGGCAGTGTCGCCAGGGCGCCAAGGTCGGCGTCGACGACCGGGAGCATCGTCTCCACCTGGTACTGATCTCCCTGTCCCAGTTGGGCCTGGTAGAGGACCGAGCCGTCAGGCGTGGTCTGGAACCCGTTGACGTCGATGTTGTCCGATTGCAGGACCTGGGCGATCCCGGCTGTGGGAACGACAGGGGAGCGGAGCAGATCGATCTGCACTCGGGAAGTGAACGTGGCGGTTGTGCCCTGGTAGAGGTGCTCGGGGTCTCCTCCGGCGGTGCCCGGCTCGTAGAACTCGGCGTCCTGTAGCGATGGTCGCCACCGGGTGCCGTCGAAGACGTCGAGGCTCTCCATCCTCCAGTAAACCTGGCTGGGGTCTGGTGCATCCTCACTGAGCGTCGCACGGAAGAGCTGGGCATTGGATCTGGTGATGATCCGCTGTTGCAGGTCGGCGAGCCGGTCAAAGGCAACCCCTCCGAAACCCGGCCCATAGCCCCCTCCCAGACGCCATTGCAGGTTCCCGCTAGCAGGTACCAGCCCGGCGGAGGCAGTGGTGGCGTACATCGCCCCAAATCCGACGAGAAGGGCAGCAGCAATTGTCACCGCTTGTGCCCGACGGGGGAGCGGCCTCCCGTCGACATCACGGAGACGTCCGCTCTCCTCGCGCCGGTCGAGGGCGATTGCGGCAACACCGAGTGAGATGGCCGTTATCGATGCCGCCATCCACCCCCTCCCGGCGGGGATCCGGTCCATCACCGCGAACTGCAAGTACAACGCCAGCGACGGGATGACCATCGCATATGCGTGCCCTCCCTGGGCACCCCAAACGAAGAGGGCGCCAATTACCCACATCAGGATGGCAAGGACCCCGATCAGGCCTGGCGAGGGAAACACCGGGGCGACTCCAAAGCGTATGAGGTCGAATGCCTGACCCATCTCCCGGGCCAACTCGCCAGGCGTGTCCACTGTCGGCACGAAGCCGGCGATCAGAGTGTGAGGAACGGCAGCCCGGAGGAAGAGGGCAAGGCCGAGCACGACAAAGACCCCAATCCGGATCCGGCTGCTTTTGGTCATCTGGCCCAGGAGCCACCAGGCGACCCCGCCGAGGAGGGCTGCAGCCACCATGATCATCTGCCATTGCGGTGCCTGCTCGCTGGTGTCGAGAAGCCGGCCCATGCGGGCCAGCATCAACGCGAAGGCTGCGATCCCGGCTAGCCGGCCGAAGCTGTTGTCCATGACGTCCTCAATGTGGCCATCCAGGCCGGGGCCCAGACCTGGTCGGGCTTGATGGACACGGTTGCGACCCCGAGCCGGTGGAACCCGACGAGTGTCTGCGAAGTCGATTCGGACACCGTCATCAAGACCGTCGTCGGGTAGTCCCTGGCGAGCAGCTGTTGGACGGTGAGCATCGAACGGTCGGCGAGGCCGGTCACGATCACCAGAGCGCCGCCTCCGCCCTTCTGGCGGATCCTGGTGGCCACCGCCTGGATGTCGATCGCAGGGTCGGCCTGGACCAGAGCCAGACGTTCCATGGCCGGCCCATATTTGGTGGCGTCGATTGGCTCGGCGTCACCGGCCCAGAGGTCGGCATCGAAACCGGAGCCGATCAGATGCGTGATCACCGAGGCGGTGCCCGAGACCGCCTTCTCGAAGGCGTCCTGTGATTCGTAACTTCCGGAGCGGATGTCGAGGAGGACCAATGCCCTCGATTGCCATGGGGTCTCCAGTTGGCGGATCATCAGCTCATCGGTACGCGCCGAGTACGGCCAGTGCACCCGGCGCAGGTCGTCGCCGCGCTGGTAGGCGCGCAGTGTGTAGAAGTCCTCGCCACCTCGCCGGCTGTGCTCCGGGCGGGAGGCGGCCATCGCCGGGTCCTGGCCCCTGACAATGGGGAATCCGCTTAGGTCCTCGAGAGCGGGATAGACCACGATCCGGTCGACGGGGCCGAGGTCGGAGCGCGTCTCGGCCAGCCCCAAGGGATCGGTGCTCCTCGCCGTGGTTGGACCTACCCGATACACACCACGGGGCTTGCAGGTGACCCGGTAGCTGGCGCTGGTCGTCTCCCAGGCCTTGATCCTCGCCACTTCGAAGCTGGCCATGCCCAGCCGATTGACGTCGTCTTCCAGTGTCAGGTTGCTCACCGGGCGCCGGGATCGGTTCTCGATGAGGAGAGTGACCCCTGTCGTGTCCCCGTCATGGACGATTGCCGATCCCAGCCTCCGACTCACCTCGAGCTGGGGGCGCCGGGCCCGCACATAGACGATCGCGCCCAACACCGCGATTACCAGGAACAGGGCTGCCAGGAGAAGCTCCAGGTCGCCAAGGGCGAACCAGAGAACCACGAGAGCGAGGCCGGCACCCGAGAAGGCCCAGCCTCGCAGTGTTGGCATCAGGTGGCGATCCGGGTGGTGGTTCCCGGCACCCGGAGACGGGACATGATCTCGTCGATCACGTCACCGATCGCCTCTCCCCGCATCTGGGCCTCGGGCCGCAGGGACATCCGATGCTCGAGCACAGGGTGGGCGAGGGTCTTCACATCGTCTGGAGTCACGTACTCCCTGCCCTGGGAAGCGGCGTTGGCTCGTGCCAGGCGCTGGAGGAAGAGCGCCGAGCGCGGTGAGGCACCGAGCAGGATGTCGGGATGGCTCCGGGAGCCATCGACGAGATCGACGATGTAGTTCTTGATCGACTGGGAGACTGCGACCTCGCGGGCGATCATGACCATCTCGTCAACCTCTCCGATGGTGACCACCGGCTCCAGGTCGAGGAACGTGGACCGCACCCCATGGGTGTCGAGGATCTCTAGCTCCTTCGCCCGACTCGGGTATCCGATCACAACCCGCATCATGAACCTGTCGAGTTGGGCCTCGGGCAGGGGGTAGGTGCCCTCGTGCTCCAAAGGGTTCTGAGTGGCCATCACCATGAAGGGAAGGGGGAGGGCCCTGGTGATCCCGTCGGAGGTGACCTGGCGCTCTTCCATCGCTTCGAGGAGGGCGGATTGGGTCTTGGGACTGGCCCTGTTGATCTCGTCTCCGACCACCAGGTTGGCGAAGATCGGCCCCGGCTTGAATTCGAACTCACTTCGGTTGCGGTCCCAAACCGACACCCCGGTCACATCCGAGGGCAGCAGGTCGGGGGTGAACTGGACTCTGTTGAAGACGCTGTCGATGGAGCGGGCCACCGACTTGGCGAGTTGTGTCTTGCCCACTCCCGGCACGTCTTCCACGAGGACGTGGCCCTCTGCGACCAGGGCGAGAAGGACGAGCTCGACCACGTCCCGCTTCCCCTGGATCACTTTCTCTACGTTTACCGCAATACGGTCGAATCGCTCGCTGAATACTGCGATTTGCTGTGGTGTGGCCTCACTCAATGACGACTCCCGGGTCTCATTTCCAGTAGCAGGACTGTACAGATGACAACGAACTGAACAAGCTAGAGTGTTCCCCGGGGAAAGGGATTGGCTATGGGACAACGGCTGGGGCTGCGCACTGGCCTCTGGAGCCTGATACGCACGCCGCTCTTGCTTTGGGAGGCTGCTCGCGCAGGCGTAGCGATGCGTGGACGCGGTCGGCTCATGCCTTCACCCCACTATCTCGCCTGGCGGATGCACACCGCATACGGTGATGATGCCGGGCTCGCCCGCTCCGAGGACCTGGCCGCCTTTCTCCGTTGGCGCCGCTCGATGAGGTACCTGTCGTGACCGCCAAGCTCGTCGACCGGCTCCAGGACATACCCGGGGTGGCGGCGGTGTCTGTGAATCTCGACGAAGCCGGCGGGGGCATCAACGTCCGCCTCGAGCCCGAAGCTGACGAGGCCGAGGTGCTGGAAAGGGTGCGAGCCCTCCTCGTCGCATACAGCGTTCGCTCACAGGCGTTCCCACCGCTCCAGGTGGGCAGGACTCCGCTCGAAAGCCCGCGAGGTCTCGGTGTCGACGTGAAGATCACGCCGATCAAGGGCGGAGCCCGAGTCGAGGTGATCGGCGATTCCGTGAGGTCGTTCCGGGTGGTTCCCCCCGACCCGACTGCAATCGCCCAGGGTCTCTCCGATGCCTGGAATCAGGTGTTGGGCAGGACACCCACCGAGATCTCGAGGGTGTCGATCGACGACCACGGGCACCTGGTGGTGACCGCATCGGTCGCCGGCACCGAGCGTCGCGGGGAGGCCGATCTCAGTGAAGGCTGGGCGGCGGCGTTGGCCAAGGGCGTGGGCTCGGCGATAGGCGCTCTCGCCGGGAAAGTGGCGATGGCGGACGCCAACCTTCCCGAAACCGCTTGGTAACGTCGGGGCAGACGAACCAATACACCTCATGGCCAGGGTTCTTGTACTCAACGCGAGTTATGAGCCGCTCTCCGTGGTAACGACACGACGCGCGGTCGTCTTGGTGCTGCATCAGAAGGCAAGCGTGGTGGTCGGCCGTGACGAGTTGTGGTCCTCGGAGACTGCGACGGTCGAAGTGCCATCGGTGGTGCGACTCAATCGTTTCGTCAAGGTCCCGTATCGCCGGGCGGCCCCGGTGACGAGAAGAGCCGTCTTCGGCAGGGACGGACACCGTTGCCAGTACTGCGGAGGGCCCGCCGAGTCCCTCGACCACATCATGCCCCGGTCCAAGGGCGGGGACCACACCTGGGACAACGTGGTTGCCTGCTGCCGGCCGTGCAACATCCGCAAGGGCGACCGGCTCCCGGCCGAGGCCGGGCTCCGCCTCGACACCAAGCCGGGACCGCCCCGGCAGTACGCCTGGATCTACGCCTCCACGGGGTATCAGGTCGATCCTGCCTGGCACCCCTATCTCGGCGCCGCGTAACCGTTCGAAATGGTTGGTTGTAGCCTCTAGTCATCCTCGGCGGAGGTGGCGACGGTGTCGAGATTGGTCAAGCTCGTTGTCCTTGTCGTCGCGCTCACCGCCTGTGACGGTGCTGTGGTTTTCCAAGGCACCGCGAGATCGCCGGACGCGTTAGTCATCCCGCCGACTGACTCAGCGCCCACCACGGTCCAATCGACATCGGTTCCCGGCACCGGGACCTACGACTGGGAGGCGGTCACGATCGCGGACCTGAACTTGTTGCGAAATGGCCCCGTCAAGTTTGAGGTACTCGACACTCTCACCGATACCTGCCTCGACTCGGTCAACGCATTCACCAGGATGGGCCAGGTCCTCCTCGCCGATGTGGACAGGGTGCTCGACATCGGAGTCGCCGCCGAGAACGGCACCGCGAGCATCGCCAATGCCTCCACTGCTTTTGACGTCTGGGGCAGCACCGCCCTGGTGGTGGGATACATGGCGATTCACGTCGTCGACCATTCATCATTTCCACCTGATGCTGTCGAATTCATCGACCATTTCGGTGAGGCAGCGCGAAAGGCCGGGGCATATGCTTTTGCCATCGGCAACCAGGCGTTTCTCGTTTCAGACGGTGAGATCCGCCAAGCAGAGCTCGAAGTCTGGCGGGATCACGGTCTGCACGATGACGCACTCGACGAGCTGACCGCAGCCACAGACGTCGTCAGTGGGGACGTTTGTCGATAGGCACCCCGCCAAACGCCGCCGTCTGACCCGCTCGATTAGCCCTCCGTGTTCCGTTCGAATTCCCTCGTCTTGATGTGGTGGCGCGCCAAGTTGCCACCAAGTGGGGCAAAAGGTTGACAAGTGGGGGAAAGTGGGCCATAGTGGCGTGCAGGCCCGACCAGGGGGTCGCAAGGTGCGGACGGACGGAAACGAGAAGAAGTGTTCCTTGGCGAGTTCTTCCACAGTCTCGATGGAAAGGGGAGGGTGGTCATGCCCTCCACGTTCCGCCGTGGTCTCGAAGAGGGTTGTGTCCTTGCCAAAGGCCAGGACGGTCAACTCGTCGTCTTTTCCGCCGACGACTTCCAGGCAAAGGCCGCCGAAGTGATGGAGCGGGAGCAAAACCGGGGTGGGCGGCGCTTCTCGAGGACTGTTTTCGGTGGAGCCGACCTGCAATCCATGGACAAGTCGGGGCGGCTCTTGGTCAAGCCCGACCTGCGCACGTTCGCCGGCTTGGAGGGGAGCACCGAGGTGGCGGTGGTCGGGGTCTTCGATCACGTCGAGTTGTGGAATCGAGACCGCTATCTGGCGGACAGGACCGCCGGAGACGAGATCTTCGTCGAGGAGGACGAGTGACCTGAGCCCGCGCAGGCTGGTTCATCGCCAGCCCCCCGGAACCAATTGGAAGGCCCCTGACTCCGCCCGCTTCCTGATTGGTACCAGCGCCCGGGGGGCTGGCAATGAACCAGGACCGGGACAACGCAGACCGGGACTATCACCGGCCGGTTCTGGCGGATGAAGTCGTCGGGCTCCTGGCCCCCGTGCTTCCCGGGGTGGTGGTGGACGCCACCTTCGGGGGAGGGGGCCACGCCAGGCGGTTGCTGGATGAGTTCGGAGACGATGTGACGATTATCGGAATCGATCGGGACCCTGATGCCCTGGCCAACGCCAGAGGGCTCGGTGTCACCCCTATTTTCGGCAACTTCGGGAACCTCGCAGCCCTGATCGCACCTCTCGACATCGATCTGGTCAGCGCCGTCCTCTTCGATTTCGGAGTGTCCTCACATCAGCTCGACGAGCCTGCTCGCGGATTCTCCTATCGCCAGGACGGGCCTCTCGACATGAGGATGGGCCCCGACGCAACCCTCAGTGCACACGAAGTGGTCAACGAGTGGCCCGAACAGAGGCTGTCGGAAGCCATAAGGAGGCTCGGAGAGGAGCCGATGGCCCGCCGCATCGCCCATGCCATCGTGGTCGGGAGGCCATATCAATCGACCGGCCAGCTGGCGACGGTGATCGCAGAGGCAATGCCCGCGGCACGTCGCCGGGCGGGGCACCCTGCCCGACGGACCTTCCAGGCGATCCGGATGACGGTCAATGAGGAACTGGATGTGATCGCACGCGGTCTCGACCAGGCGATAGAGATCGTCCGGCCGCTAGGGCGACTCGTTGCCATCTCCTATCACTCACTGGAAGACCGCCTCGTCAAGCGGCGGTTCGTGGCGGGGGCAGCCGGTTGCACCTGTCCTCCCGACATGCCGGTCTGCGGCTGCGGGAACAGCGCCGAGCTTCGAATCCTCACCCGGCGCCCGATCAGAGCGAGTTCGGACGAGGTTGCGGCCAACAACCGAGCGCGCTCTGCAACCTTGCGTGCAGCCGAGAAGGTGGCGGCATGACCGCTCGCCCGCTGCGCCGCATTGCCAGACCCGAGTCGCTTCGGGTGGTACAAGGGCGTGGTCTCAAGAGACTCACCCTCGCCCCCTGGATGATCATGTCACTCATCGCGGTCGTAGCCTTCCTCGGTTTGGGCTTCGCCCGGACCTCCCTGGACCGCTCCGCGTTCGAGCTCTCCGAGCTCAACCGGTCGATCTCGGAGGCCTCGGCACTCAATCAGAGCCTCAGGTTGGAGATCGCCCGATTGGAGAACCCGGCACGGGTCGCTCCGCTCGCCGAGGAGCTTGGCCTGGTCATCCCGTCCAACACCCGCCAGCTTCTGGTCGACCTGGCACCTGCCGGACCTCAGCTGGCCGACGCCGCACCCGACGGAGAGACACAATGACGACCCGACGAAGCGCTGAAGCCGGGCCGATGGGCGGAGCAGGAGACTCCGAGCCACCGGGGTTCCGGCCGGGGAGCTGACGCGTGGCCGGCTCGACGGCTGCACGGCGTCTCAACCCCGCGATTGCACGACTGGCCCTGATCGGGCTGTTCCTGGTGGTGGCCTGGGGCGGCATGGCCTATCGGCTGGTCCAGGTCCAGGTCTTTCAGGCCGCGGACCTCGCAGACCAGGGCCTCTCCCAGCGCCTGGTCTCCCGGGAGCTCCCCCCGCAGCGGGGCAAGATCTACGACCGCAACGGTGAGCTATTGGCGATGACAGTGGAGGCGCAGAGCCTCTACGTCGTACCTTCTCAGGTCGAGGACCCGCTCTGGGTTGCGCAACAGATCGGCGGGCTGCTCGGAGTCGACTCCGGTGTCCTCATGGATCGCCTCGGATCTGGCCGCGATTTCGTCTATCTGAAGCGCCAGGTCGACCCGGTTCTTGCCGACCAGGTCCTCGCCATGGAGATCCGCGGCGTCTACGCACTTCCCGAGCCGACCCGGGTCTATCCCGCTGGGCAGGTGGCCAGTCATGTCACCGGGTTCGTGGATATCGACGGCAACGGCCAGGAAGGCCTGGAGTACGTCTACGACACGGAGTTGCGCGGGATTGAGGGCCACGCCTTGTTCGAGCGGGACCTGGACGGTCGCCCGATCCCACAGGGGATAAGCGACATCGTGCCCGCCCAGCCGGGGGTGGACCTGAACACAACGATCGACCTTGCCCTCCAATACCAGTCGCAGCAGGCTTGTCTCCGGGCCGTGGACCGCACCGACGCCAGATCGTGCTGGGTCGTGGTCATCGAGGTTGAAACCGGGGCAGTGCTGGCCATGACCGGCGCGCCGGTGTTCGACCCTCAGACCCGTCAGAACGTGGACCCTCGGTGCGATGAGGCAGCCGACCCCGGAAGCTGCCGCGCCTTCTCCAACTTCGTGGTCCGCGGGCTCTATGAGCCGGGCTCCACTCAGAAGCTGATCACGGTGGCGGCGGCCATCGAGGAAGGAGAGGTCGAGGTCGACAGTGTGATCCCCGACGTGGCGGACGTCTTGGAACTGAGGGATGACGCCTGTCGTTCAAACGACGACGACCTGTTCGGCTGCTACCGCGACTTCGACGAGCACGAGACCTCCGACCTGACTGTGGCGGAGATCTTCACCCAGTCCTCGAATGTCGGCTCGATTCTGGTTGCCGAGAAGCTCGGCCAGCCCCGGCTGATCTCGTACATCGAGGCGTTCGGCCTGGGGGCGAAAACCGGGATCGACTATTCGGTGGAGGCCCCCGGACTGCTCAATTTCGAGGCCGGCTGCGAGACCTGCTGGGCGTCGGCGGCCATCGGCTATTCGGTGGCGGCGACCCCACTCCAGATGGCCTCGGCCTACGCCGCAATCGGCAATGACGGGGTTTGGACCACACCTCACATCGTTTCCACCAAGACCGATGTCGACGGGAGCACCGAGGTCGCCGGGTACGCGACGCGACGGGTGGTTTCCGAAGGGACAGCAGTCTTGATGCGGGAGCTACTGGCTGGTGTCGTCGACGACGGAACCGGGCAGAGGGCCACCATCGAGGGATACCGCGTTGGCGGCAAGACCGGGACCGCCAACATCCTGGGCGAAGACGGGCGCTACACCGACAAGACCCGGGCATCGTTCGTGGGGATGGCACCGATCGACGACCCGAAAGTGGTGGTAGCCGTGCTCGTCGACTCGCCGTCGTGGGACTTTCGGACCGGGGGCGCCTCTGCGGCGCCGGTCTTCGCCGAGGTGATGGAACAGGCCCTGCATCGTCTTGGAGTCACCCCTGATGCCGGTCTCGGGTAGCGCGTTGCGAGACCTTGCAATCGAGGTGGGAGGAACGGTTCACGGCGACCCCGACCTGACCGTCATCGACGTGACCCATGATTCACGACAGGCGGGACCAGGGACCCTCTATGTGGCGGTTCGCGGCGCAAGCCACGACGGCCACGTCTACCTCGATGCGGTGCGACGCGCCGGATCGGAGGCCGCCGTCGTCGACCACCAAACCACCGACGAGATCACCGAGCTGGTGGTTGATGACACCCGACGGGTCATGGGTCGCCTGGCAGCGAGGGTTCATGGCGAGCCCTCGAGGGCAATGGCGGTCGTCGGCGTGACCGGGACTAACGGTAAGACGACGGTCACCCACTATGTCGAGTCGATCGCGGCCAGGGCAGGCCGGGTACCGGGGCTGATCGGGACGGTGCACACCAGAGTGGGGGATACACCTCTCTTCTCGGAGCGAACAACACCGGAGGCGACCGATTTCCAGAGGCTTCTCGCCGAGATGCGCGATCTGGGAGCCGAAATCGTGGCAGCCGAGATCTCCTCACACGCGCTGGAGCTGGGGCGAGTCTCGGCGACCAGGTTCGCGGTTGCCGCCTTCACCAACCTCTCCCAGGACCACCTCGACTTCCATGGCGACATGGGCTCCTATCGACGGGCGAAAGAGCGTCTGTTTCGCGAGTACGAGGTGGGGACCTCGGTGATCAACGTCGGCGACCCCGTGGGCGCCGAGATCGGGCGCTGGGTCGAGGGCTCGAGATTCCTCGTCGGGCGTGGCGGTGATCTCTGGGTCGAAGAAGGGGCGATTTCATTCGAGGGGACAGCGTTCGACCTGGTGACGGCGGGCTCCAGGTCTCGGGTCAGATCCCCGCTCATCGGCGCCTTCAACGTGGAGAACGCCCTGGTTGCCGCCGGTTGCTGCCTGGCCATAGGTCTCTCGATGGACGATGTCGTCACCGGCCTCGAGGACCTGGACCCCGTGCCCGGCAGATTCGAGTTGGTCTCGGGCGAGGCTCCGATCAAGGTGGTGGTCGACTATGCCCACACACCGGAGGGGATCTCACAGGCGGTAGCGGTCGCCAGAGGGCTCGCTCAGGGCCGGGTGATCGTGGTGTTCGGGGCGGGTGGTGACCGGGACCGGGAGAAGCGGCCCCTTATGGGGGCGGCCGCCTCCTCGGCGGACCTCGCCGTGGCCACCAGCGACAACCCGCGCTCCGAGGACCCCGACCTCATCATCGTCGAGGTGATCGCCGGGATGCGCCCGGACGCGACGACCCTGGTCGAGCCGGATCGAAGGAAGGCGATCGCCATCGCCATCGACGAGGCGCGGGCCGGAGACGTGGTGTTGGTCCTGGGCAAGGGCCACGAGACCGGCCAGGAGATCAAAGGGGTCATCCATCCCTTCGACGACCACGAGGTGACGCGCTCCGCCTTGGCCAGGCGTCTTGATGCCACGGATTACGGGGCGGATTCAGGGAGCATGTCCCAGTGATCTCACTGCTCATCGCCGCCGCCGTGAGTCTCACCGTGTCGATTTTCGGCACCCCGTATGCGATCCGGTTCTTCCGGCGTCGTGAGATCGGCCAGTTCATCCAGGAGGAGATCGCCGGGATGCACGGGCACAAGCAGGGGACGCCCACCATGGGCGGGGTTGTCTTCGTGACCGCAGCCGTGCTCGGGTATGTGCTCTCCCACGTCCGGCTGCTCAGGCCGCAGGGATCGTTCGCTCTCGACTTCCAGCCGATGAGCTCAGGGGGACTTCTGGCCGTCTTTGCGCTGGTCGGGATGGCGGTGGTCGGCCTTCTCGACGACTGGATCAAGTACTCGAACAAGCGGAGCCTGGGGCTCTCCAAGTCGGCCAAGTTCGGCGGCCAGCTCGCGATCGCCGCCCTGTTTGCCTGGGGGGCGACCTCGGCGGGGGTGGTCACCGAGATCTCCTTCGTGCGCCCGCTGGGGATCGACCTCGGCGCCTTCTTCGTGATCTGGGTGTTGATCATGCTCACCGGCGCCGCCAACGGGGTGAACCTCGCCGACGGCATGGACGGTCTTGCTGCCGGGTCCTCGGCGCTGGTCGTTGCCTCGTACACGGTCATCGCCTTTTGGCAGTTCCGTAACCCCGAGGTCTACGAGGCTGTGGATCCACTGGAGCTCGCGGTGGTCTCGGCGGCGATGTTCGGGGCGATACTCGGTTTCCTCTGGTGGAACGCCCCGCCCGCCAAGCTCAACATGGGCGATGTCGGGTCCCAGGGGATAGGGGGGCTGCTCGCCGCACTGGCCCTGCTCACCAACACCAACCTCCTCCTGGTGGTCCTGGGCGCCATCTTCGTAGCCGAGACCATTTCGGTGATCCTCCAGGTCGCAAGTTTCAAGTTGTTCGGGAAGCGGATCTTCCGGATGTCACCTCTTCACTATCACTTCGACCTCGGTGGGTGGCCGGAGACCACCGTCGTGATCAGGTTCTGGATACTCACTGCCCTCGGCGTCGCCCTCGGGCTCGGGTTCTTCTACGGCGACTTCCTGCGCCTGGAGGGGATTCTGTGAACCGCCTGCTCGTCCTCGGGGCCGGCATCTCTGGGAGGGCGGCAGGTCGCCTCGCCCGGAGCCGTGGCATGTCGGTGACTCTCTTCTCCGAGAACCCCGCTCCTGAGGCGCTGGATGAGGGTTTCTCGGTGGCCGGCGGAGGATGGGACCCGGTCCTGCTCACCGGCATCGATCTGGTGGTGGCGAGCCCCGGCTTCTCGGAGCGCTCGATCCCGATCGTCGAGTCGATGGAGTCCGGCCTTCCGGTGTGGAGCGAGATCGAGTTCGCCTGGCGTCACCTCACGAAGCCGGTGGCTGCCGTCACCGGCACCAACGGCAAGACGACAGTCACCGAAGCCGCATCGGCGATGCTTGGCGCCTCCGGGTTGGACGCCCCGGCCACCGGGAACATCGGGTTCCCGCTCTCCGATTTCGTCGACGAGCCGGCCGATGCCCTGGTGGTCGAGGTTTCGAGCTTTCAGCTCCGCTTCATCGATTCCTTCCACCCGGCGGCCGCAGCGATCACCAACGTGGCGGTCGATCACCTCGACTGGCATGGATCAGAGGCCTCGTATCGGGACGCCAAGTCGCGGATATTCCTCAATCAGGGCGAGGGGGATCTCCTGGTCTTCGATGCAGACGATCCCGGTGCTACCAGTCTGGCTGCGAGGGCATCGTGTGAGCTGTTCCCGGTGTCGGGGACCCACCTCCCTCCGGGCGGTGGCGGGGTGAGCGGTGATGCCCTGGTGATCGGCGAGGTGTTGGTGGCAGTGGAGGATCTCGTGTCCAGCGATCCGATCCATCTCGTCGATCTGGCAATCGCCGCCGCTCTGGCCCTCCGGATGGGAGCCAACCCCGACGGCGTGTCCCGGGCCGCTCGGGATTTCACCCCGGGCCGGCATCGCAGGCAGACCGTGCGAACCAGGGATGGTGTGCGCTGGGTGAACGACTCCAAGGCGACAAACCCTCATGCGGCGATCGCTTCGATACGGTCCCACGACTCGGTGGTTCTCATCGCAGGCGGCCTGGCCAAGGGCCTCGACCTTCGGCCGATGGCCGACCAGCCGAACCTCAAGGCGATGATCGGCATCGGGGCCGATGGACCTGTGCTTGTCGAAGCGGCTGGTGATCGAGGTCATCTCGCGGGGACCTTGGAGGCAGCGGTGGCGATTGCCGCAGAGATCGCCGTGCCCGGAGACACAGTGCTGCTGGCGCCGGGCTGTGCCAGCTTCGACCAGTTCAGCTCATACGTCGAGCGTGGTGAGCGATTCACCGAGCTGGTGGAGGGGATGACAGGAGGACCGGGAAGATGACGGCAAGCGTGACTTCGATCGCAGGGTCGCGGGCCGCGGCCCGGGACCGTGATCAACTGACCAAGGTCAACAACCGGACCGCCACCGTCCTGCTGGTCCTCGCGGTGGTGCTGGTCGTGATCGGGCTCGGAGCCACACAGTCTGCTTCCTCGGCCGTTGCCATCGATCAGGCCCAGGATCGGTTCTATTACTTCAAGCGGCAGCTGGTCGGAGTGGGGATCGGGACCGTGGCCCTCCTCGTCGCGAGCCGGGTCCCGTACCGGATCTACCGGCGGCTAGCGATCCCTGCCTTC
Source organism: Acidimicrobiia bacterium (assembly GCA_044867525.1). Lineage (GTDB taxonomy): Bacteria > Actinomycetota > Acidimicrobiia > Spongiisociales > ZC4RG35 > JALYNX01. Next base: position 19,182 of record JBIOVB010000089.1, read on the forward strand.
GTGGCCACAGTCGGATTGCTGGTCGCGGTGCTCGCCGTGGGCCCGGAGATCGGAGGTGCCCGGCGTTGGCTGCCGGTCGGCGGGTTCAGCTTCCAGCCTTCGGAGCTGGCGAAGGTGACCGTGGTGTTCACCCTGGCCTACCTCCTGGAGCGAAAGCACAAGCTCCTCGACCGGTTCGGGCATTTCCTGGTCCCGGTCGCCTTCGTGGTCGGGACGGTCGGAATCCTCGTGATGAGACAGCCCGACCTGGGCACTCTGATCATCATCGGCGCCGCCGCAATGGCCGTGATCCTGGCAAGTGACGCCCCGCTCCGCTACGTGGCATTCCTCGCAGTGACCGCAATCATCGCGGTCGCCGCCCTCTCATTCAGCGAGGCTTACCGTGCCGATCGGATCGTCGGCTTTCTCGACCCGTGGAGCAACTCGAGCGGTGAGGGATATCAGTTGATACAGGGCTACTACGCCCTCTCCAACGGAGGCATCTTCGGGGTGGGGCTCGGGGCGAGCCGGGCCCGATGGTTCTATCTCCCCAACGCCCACACCGACTTCATATTCGCCATCATCGGTGAGGAGACCGGGCTGGTCGGGGCGCTCACCGTGGTCGGTCTCTTTGTGGCCCTTGCTGTCGCCGGATGGACGGTTGCCCTGCGCGCCCCCGACCGCTTCGGGAGGATGGTGGCATCCGGGATCACGGTCTGGCTCTCGTTCCAGGCCCTGGTGAACATCGGGGGGGTGCTCGGGGTTCTCCCGATCACGGGGATCGCCCTGCCCTTCATCTCGTTCGGAAGCACCGCACTCATCGCCTGTCTCGGCGCACTCGGCGTGTTGGTCAACATCGCCCAGTCGGGTGTGACGTTGAAGAGATGAGCTTCATAATTGCGGCCGCGGGGACCGGGGGTCACGTTTTTCCCGGCCTTGCGGTCGCAGAGGCCCTCATCGACCGGGGTGTGGGCCGGGATGACATCCTGTTCGTGGGAGGCGACCGGATGGAGGCTTCGGTCTATCCCGAGGAGGGCTTCCCTTTCCTCCAAGTGGAGATGAGAGGCCTCCGCCGCTCCCTGTCCACCAAGAATCTGGGCCTGCCCAAGGTGGTCCTCCAGGCCCGCGACGACATCGAGCTCGCCATGGAGGAGCGAAAGACAAGGGTTGCCCTGGCGATGGGCGGCTACATCACGATCCCGGCGGGTCTTGCCGCCCGCAAGGCGGGGATCCCGCTCATGTTGGCGGAGCAGAACGCCAGGGCCGGGCTCGCCAATCGGGTTGCATCGCGATGGGCAGTCCGGAGCTTCACCTCCTTTCCGGCCACTGAGGGATTGGAGAAGGGGGAGTGGGTCGGCAACCCCGTGCGACGCTCCCTTGCCGGGCTGGACCGGGTTTCCGCGCGGCCGTCGGCGCTGCAACGGTATGACTTGGACCCCGGACTTCCCACGCTCGGGGTGTTCGGTGGATCGCTCGGCGCCGGGGTCCTCAACGATGTGGTGGGACGGATGGTCGAGGAATGGGACGGGCCACCGATCCAGGTGGTCCACGTCACCGGGCCCTCCCATCTCGAGGAGATGATGATGCTCAAGCCCGGGGCGGGTGTCGCCTGGCGTCGCCTCGGCTTCGAAGAGCGGATGGACCTGTTCTACGCCGCAACTGATCTCGTTGTGGCCCGGGCCGGCGGTGGCGTCGCCGAGCTCACAGCCACGGCGACACCCTCGGTGCTGGTGCCGGGGGAGTTCTCCGCTCGGGGCCACCAGTCGGTCAACGCCGGGTTCATCGCCGACTCGGGTGCGGCGGTCGTCGTCAGCGAATCGGATCTGACTTCCCTCGCCGACGTGGTCTACGACATCCTCTTCGATCCAAGCGCCCTCCATCGCATGGGTGAAGCGGCTCGACTTGTCGGCAAGCCGCACGCGGCGGCATCGATAGCCGAAGCCATGATCGAGACGGCGGGATGAGGCTCGAGCACCACAGGATCCACCTGATTGGCGCCGGTGGGGCGGGCATGAGCGCGATCGCCAGGGTGCTGGTGGGCATGGGTCACCGCGTCTCGGGAACCGACCTCCGCGGAGGAGCCACATTGGACCGGCTCAGCGACCTGGGTATCGCAATCGCCACCGGCCACCACCCGGAACTTGCCGTCGATTCCGATCTGGTAGTGGCCTCCTCGGCCGTGCCCGACCGCGATCCCGAACTGGTGGCAGCCACCGATGCCGGAGTCACGGTGTGGCGTCGGCCCCGGTTGCTGGAGGCGCTCACCGGGCTCATGCCCACCATCGGCGCCACCGGGACCCACGGAAAGACAACAACCACCGCGTTCCTGATCGCCGGGTTGAGGGCCACCGGAGCCGACCCGTCGTTCATCGTGGGTGGGGATCTCGCCGATCTCAACACCAATGGCCACTTCGGGGAGGACCCCCTGTTGGTGCTCGAAGCCGACGAGGCGTTCCGCACCTTCGAGCAGTTGAGGCTCACCGGGCTGGTGGTGACCAACGTCGAGCCGGAGCATGTCGAGCACTTCGGCTCGGACGACGAGCTGCTCGACAGCTTCTCCGCTGTCGCCTCAGCGGTCGATGGACCTGTCCTGGCATGCGTGGATGATCCCGGAGCGGCCACGATCGCGGCGAGAGTCGGGGCCGTCTCCTACGGGTTTGACGAAGGGGCGACCTGGCGCATCCGTGACTTCAATACGGCGCACGGGGGAACCCGTTTCACCGTCGAGTGGCCGTCGGGCGAAGTGGCAGTCCGACTCCAGCGGCCCGGCTCACACAATGCGAGAAACGCAGCCGGCGCGCTCTCGCTCCTCGGATCATTGGGCCATGATGTGGCAGCAGCTGCCTCCGGCCTTGCCGCGTTCCACGGTGTGGGTCGACGTTGGGAGCACAGGGGCTTCGTTGCCGGAGTCACCCTCATCGACGACTACGCCCATCATCCGACCGAGGTGACGGCCACTATCGGGGCAGCAGAGGGCCTGGTCACCGGTCGGGTGTGGGCCGTGTTCCAGCCTCATCTCTACAGCCGCACAGAGCGCTTCCACGACGAGTTCGGGGAGGCGCTGAGCCGGGCCGACGTCGTGGTGGTCACCGACGTGTTTGGCTCTAGGGAAGAACCTGTGCCCGGGGTGACCGGTGAGCTGGTTGCGGAGGCGGTCAGGCGCAGGGGGACAGAGGTCCACTATCTCGCCCATCGCTCCGAGCTGGCGCGCTTCCTGGCCGACAGGGTGGAAGCAGGGGATCTGGTGCTGACGATGGGAGCCGGTGATATCACCGTCGTGCCCACCGAGATGGCCACCATGCTCGCGGCCCGGCAATGAGTTTCGAAGACCTGGTCGGGACCGGGCTGGTGCGGCGCGACGTTCTACTGGGCCCACTGACCACCTACAAGTCAGGCGGCCCGGCCCGCTATCTCGCGGTGTGTGACGACCTCGGGGCGCTCCAGTCCCTGGCGGCCATGGGAGTGCCCGAGATACCAGTGCTGGTCCTGGGGAGGGGCTCGAACCTGGTGGTCGCCGACCGCGGCTTCCCCGGCCTCGTGATCCGGCTCGGAGCGGGCTTCGCCCGGATCTCGGTGTCCGGCGCGTCGGTGGCTGCCGGGGGCGCCGCCTCCCTGGCCCGAGTGGCGAGAGCCGCGGTCGAGGCCGGGCGGACCGGCCTCGAGTTCTTCGTCGGCGTGCCCGGTTCCGTCGGTGGCGCGGTTCGCCAGAACGCAGGGTGCTTCGGGTCGGAGACCAGAGACTGGCTCATCAACGTGACCGTCCTCGACCTCAGCGATGGTTCCGTTACCAGGCGCTCCGTCGAGGAGCTCGATCTCTCCTACCGACATTCCAACTTGGGGCCGGCCGAGGTGGTGGTCGAGGCGGAGTTCAACAGCGAGCAGGGCGACGTCGAGGCCGGCCTCGCCGAGATGAAGCGGATAACCCGCTGGAGAAGAGACAATCAGCCCGGCGGGACGCTCAATGCTGGCAGCGTTTTCAAGAATCCACCTGGAGCGACGGCTGGCGAGATCATCGATCGCCTCGGACTCAAAGGGCTCGGGGTTGGTGACGTCCGGGTCTCCGAGAAGCACGCCAACTTCTTCGTCGCCGGGCCGAGCGCCACTTCTGCGGACATCATGGCCCTCGTCCAAGCGGTGAAAGACCGCGTCTTCGAAGAGACCGGAACCATCCTTGAGCCCGAGATCCAGTTCATCGGATTCGAGGAATGAGCATCGACCCGAGACTTCAGGAGCGGCGAAAGGAGGTGGCCGAGGATCGGGCGCGGCGCAAGGTGAGCCGTCTGCTCAAGGTGTGGGCTGGGCTGGCCGTCGCCGGGCTGGTCGCCTGGGTGCTCCTCTCGCCGTGGCTGGACGTCGACAGCGTGGACACGGGCGGCGTGTCGGCAAGCACGGCGCATACCGTCCTTGCCGATTCCGGGGTAGTCGTGGGGAGGCCGTTGATCCTCATCCGCGCCGACGAGGTGGAGGCAGCACTCGAGGACGACCCTTACGTTGCCGACGCCGATGTTTCGGTGGACTGGCCGGACCGGGTTGTGGTCCGTGTCGAGGAGCGCCATCCGGTGGCCTGGGTGGAGAGTGCCGGGGGTTGGGCCCACCGCGCCGCCGACGGGGTGGAGCTGCCATCACCGGAACAGCCCGACGACACCAAGGCCTGGATCCGGCTCCCGTCTCTGGCCGATGCCGACGCCACCTCGTCTCGAGCTCTGCTGGGAGCCCTCGAATTCGTGTCCCGCCTCCCTGAGGAGCTCAGGGTGGCGACCACGGTGCGGATGCGCCCCACCGGGGAGCTGTGGGCGGAGATCCCGGAATTCGACGTGAGACTGGGTCGGCCCACGGAGATGGAGGCGAAGGCTCTGAGCCTGGTCGCCATGCTCGAAGAAAAGCCACCGAGGGGGTCTCTGCTCACGCTCATCGCCCCAGCCCACCCCTCGTACACCCCGCCACAGAGCCAGGATGAGAACCAGGGGAGCGAACCTTGAACGTCTACTTGAGGGTTAAAGGTTTGGGGTTGCCTTACCTCCGGGCCAACGGTAAACCTCTACTTCAGCTTTCAATTAGTCCCTGGAGGTATTCGTGAATTCGTCGAGTGGTGGCTATCTGGCCGTGATCAAAGTGGTCGGGATCGGTGGCGGCGGTGTCAACGCCGTGAACCGGATGGTGGAGGCGGGAGTGCGGGGCGTGGAGTTCATCGCCCTCAACACCGACGCTCAGGCCCTCCTCATGAGCGACGCCGACGTCAAGCTCGATATCGGGCGCGAGGTCACTCGTGGGCTCGGGGCCGGGGCCAACCCTGAGATCGGTCGTGCTGCCGCAGAGGAGCACCGTGCCGAGTTGGAGGACGCGCTCAAGGGCTCGGACATGGTGTTCATCACGGCGGGGGAAGGCGGCGGGACCGGGACCGGGGGCGCTCCGATCGTTGCCGAGGTCGCTCGCTCGGTAGGGGCGCTCACAGTCGGTGTCGTGACCCGGCCCTTCGGCTTCGAGGGGCGGAGGCGTGCGGTCCATGCCGAACAGGGCATCGACGCCCTCAAGGACTCGGTCGACACGCTGATCGTCATCCCAAACGACCGCCTCCTCGATGTCGGCGATCCCAGCGCTCCCATCGCGGAGACCTTCCGACTGGCCGACGACGTGCTGATGAGCGGGGTCACCGGGATCACCGACCTCATCACCACCCCGGGTCTGATCAATGTCGACTTCGCCGATGTGCGCACGATCATGGCCGACGCCGGGTCGGCGGTGATGGGGATAGGAAGGGCAACGGGGGAGAACCGCGCCAAGCAAGCCGCCGAACGGGCGATCTCGAGCCCGATGCTGGAGACCTCGATGGAAGGCGCCAAGGGCGTGCTCCTCTCGGTTGCCGGCCCCTCCGAGATGACCCTCCACGAAGCCACCGAGGCAGCCCGGGTGGTCGCCGACCACTCGCATGAGGAGGCCGACATCATCTTCGGCGCAATCGTCGACGACGATCTCGACCAGGAGATGAAGGTCACTGTCATCGCAGCGGGCTTCGAGCCGAGGCGAGGTGGGGCCCGCTCCACCAGTACCGGCCGCCCGATGCGCAGTGCCCCGCTGACCGACCTCAGCGAGGACACCCTCGACATCCCGAGCTTCGTACAGGGATGATCCGGCCCCCCGGCATGATCGGGGTGGCGTTCACGGCTGCAGCGGATGGAGACCAGCGCGCCGACTCAAAGGCCAAAGATCGGGTCGCGATCGTGCTGGGCATCGGATCTGACTGGGCCTCGGTGCGCCAGGTGCATGGCAACAAAGTGCTCGAGGCCAGCCACCCTGGGGTGGTGGGCGAGGGAGATGCACTGTGGACCAGGGCCCGCGGCCTGCCCGTCGCCGTGTTCACAGCGGACTGCTTCGGTGTGGTCCTGATCGGGCCTGGTGCCGCGGGTGTCGCCCATGTCGGATGGCGGGGAGCGATATCCGGTGTGGTGCCGGCTCTGCGATCGGCAATGGAGAAGGCCGGGCACCCACCCAGTCACGCGGCGATCGGCCCTGGCATCGGCAGCTGCTGCTTCGAAGTCGGTGACGAGGTGGCTGCCGAGTTCGAGGGCCCGGGGTCCCGGACAACCTGGGGATCGGTGTCGGTCGATCTGCGGTCTTCGATCAGCGCGGACGTCTCCGACCTCGAGGTCTGGGCGTCGGGGTCGTGCACCCGCCACGAGACGGGCTGGTACAGCCATCGGAGGGACGCCACTCCGTCCCGACTCGCCGCCCTGGGATGGCTGCCTTGAGTTACGAGCAGGTGCGAGCGCGCACGGCGGCCGCCGCTGCCAAGTCCGGGCGGCCCACGGACTCGATCACGTTGGTAGCGGTGTCCAAGGCGAAGTCGGCGGACGACATCATGGGGATCTACGAAATGGGGCACCGTGACTTCGGTGAGAATCGGGCTCAGGAGATGGCGGAGAAGGCAGCGACACTGCCGCCCGACATCCGATGGCACTTCGTGGGGGCACTGCAGGCCAACAAGGCTCGCCTGGTGCGACCCAGCACCCATCTCCTCCACTCCATGGACCGAGAATCTCTTGCCGCGGCTTGGGTCAAGGGGAACGGTCTCCCCCCACCGGTGCTCATCCAGGTCAACACCGGGTCAGAGCCCCAGAAGTCCGGGGTGGCACCCGAGAGGGTCGAGCGGCTGGCGTCGGCTCTCGCCGAGCTCGGCATCCCGGTGCTGGGGCTGATGGCGATCCCGCCCCTCAGCGAGGACCCGGAGCAGATGCGCCCACACTTTGCCGAGTTGCGCCGGATCCGGGACCGGGTGGTGCTCGAGCATCCGACCATGATCGAGTTGTCGATGGGGATGACTGACGATTACGAGGTTGCCATCGAGGAAGGTGCCTCGGTCATAAGGGTGGGACGGGCTATCTTTGGCCCAAGAACATGAAGTGGAGTGGGTGAATGTCCCTCTTTTCCAAGGCACTGGTCTACCTCGGTCTCGTCGACGAGGACCAAATCGATGAAGAGGCGGCCGAGCGTCCCCAGCCACTCCCCGGCGAAGACGCCCCCTCTCGTCGATCCCAGGTGGAGACCATCCCCCAAAGTCGTCGAGTCGAGCCGCCGCCAACCGCTCGTGCGGCCACCCGACCGCAGGGAAGGGTGGACACCTCGGATAGCATCGGGTTGGTGCGATCCGTGGAAGTGCAATCAGACATCTTGGTAGTCGAGGAGTTCGGGGATGCGCGTATCCTCGCCGATCGGGTCCGGGACAGGGTCCCGGTCGTCCTCGACATGAGAAGGGCGAACCCCGACCTCGTGCGTCGGGTCGTCGACTTCTCGTCGGGGCTCATCTACGCCCTCGACGGTTCGATGCGCAAGGTCGGTGATGGCCTGGTGCTCGTGCTCCCGCCGCGGGTGACGCTGAGCCGGGACGAGAAGCGGCGGCTCACCACCCTGGGGGCGTATGAGATAGACGATCTCGACGACTGATCCGTGGCCATCGTCGAAATCGTCATCATCGTCCTACAGGTCTACTTCTACGCCGTGCTGGCATGGGTCATCCTCTCCTGGATACCCACCTCGTCGACCCACCCACTGGGTCGGGCATCGGTGTTCCTCGACAGGATCATCTACCCCGTGATCCTTCCTCTGCGTCGGGTCATCCCTCCACTCCGGCTTGGTGGCGGCATGCTCGATCTGACTCCGATCGTCCTGCTGATCGGGATCAGGCTCATCATCGGAGCCCTACGCAGCGTCGGCTGATCCTTGGAGGGGGCGCACCCGTTTCGTAATCTCACCGGCTAGTCGAGAGGTCAGAGGAAATGCCCATCACACCGTCAGACATCGAGCACAAGACGTTCTCCACCGCCTTGCGCGGCTACGACCTGGACGAGGTCGACGACTTCCTCGACGAGATCGTGGTCGCCCTGCGCGACCTCCATGACGAGCTGGCGACTGCCAGGGCGCGGGTGGCCGAATTGGAGCAGGGCGCCCCGCAAGCCTCGCCGCCGGTGGCCGCGGTCGCCGCAGCGGCGCCCGACGAGGCCGCGGTAGGCCGGATTCTGATCCTGGCGCAGGAGGCAGCCGATCGGGTGACGTCCGACGCCAAGGTCGACGCTGAGAAGACGCTCGAGGAAGCCCGGGCGGAAGCGGAGAAGACCCTGAGCGAGGCGAGAGCGGAGGCGGACACCTATCAGGCGGAGCGGGACCTACGAAAGACCGAGGCCGAGGCCGAGATGACGGAATTGAGCGGCCTGGTCGCCTCGGTTCGCACCAGGCTCGCCGTCCTCGCAACCACCGTGGCCGACAAGCTGGACGAGATGGACTCGGCTATCGCCTCCGGGCCGGAGCCGGAAACGGACGCGATGGGAGACGAAAGCGAAGCCGGAGGGGTCACCGACGGTGAAGGCGAAGAGATCGCCGAAAGCGAAGCCGGAGTCGCCGACGGTGGAGACGAAGAGATCGCCGACTTCGACGATGAAGTAGAGCCGGAGGTCGAAGCCGGGACCGATCCCGAGTCCGAAGCGCTTGATGCCGAGGCCGACGAGCCCCAGACGCTCGAGTTGGTCGCTGATGTCGGAGATGCCGATTCCGAGGATGAGGAGCCGGGTGAAGGCAACCAGGCCGAGGAGGAATAGGAGCTCGTGAGGTCAGCCGATCGGCTCGATGGCGATCCTCACCTCTCGGCCATCGAGGTCGAAGACCTCCCCCTGGGTGGAACCGGCGGCTGAAGTCTTGGCGGCCAGGGTCTCACCCGCAATCGTCTCGGCGTATGCCTCCATGGCGTCGACAACGACGGGGTCATCACTCTTCCAATAGAGCTCGATTCGATCGATGACCTCCAGGCCTGCCTCCCGCCGCAGACGCTGCACCCGGCTGATGATCTCCCTGGCAATGCCTTCCGCGACCAGGTCCTCGTCGATCGTGGTGTCCAAGGCGCAGGCAAAGTCGGGACCGGTCTCGACGATCACCCCATCGCGGGCCGTTCGCTCGATGAAGAGATCGTCCTTGGTGACCGGGTGGCCGGCGACCTCGACCTCGCCACCATCGAGGATCTTCTCCAGTTCGACCGGGCCCAGGGCGGCAATGGCAGCTGCAACATCCTGCATCCGGGAGCCGAGCTCAGGGCCCAGCTTGCGGAAGTTGGCCTTGGCCGATAGCTGCACCAGGGCCTCTTCGTCTCCGGTGGCCGAGACCGACTTCACGTTCAGCTCTTCGGCGATGATCCCGGAGTGAATCTGGACTGCGGCTGCCACCCCCGGGTCGTGGGTGAGGATGGTGAGGCCGGCCAGGGGCTGGCGGACTCGATGACCCTCCTTCTTGCGGAGATTGCGCCCGAGTCGGACCACCTCGCGGACGACCGACATCGAGCCCTCCAGGTCGGCGTCGATCAGCGACTGACGGGCTTCGGGGTAGTCACGATGATGCACGCTGCGCACCGCGTCGGCATCGTGTCTGGCCACGAGGTCCTGATAGAGATGCTCGGTGATGAACGGGAGGACCGGGGCCAGGACTTCGATGAACGTCGTCAGGACCTCGTAGAGAGTCGCAAAGGCGGCCAGTTTGTCGCTGTCTCCCTCACCCGACTCGCCGCGTGCCCTCCAGAACCGGCGCCGAGACCGGCGCACATACCAGTTGGTGAGGTGGTCGATGAACCCGAGGATCGGGGGCACCACGCTGTAGAGGTAGTAACCCTCCATCTGGGTGTTCACCTCGTCGACCAGGCTCTGCAGGACGGAGAGGATCCAGCGGTCCATCTCCGGGCGGTCGCCCGGGGCAGGTGCCCGGGCCAGGTCGGACATTGTGAGCAGGTCGGCTTCGGCATAGGTGGTGAAGAAGCTGTAGGTGTTCCAGAGTGGGAGGAGCACCGTGCGCACCACGTCGGCCACCCCGTCCTTGCTGAAGCGCAGCGGTTCGGCGCGGAGCACCGGTGAGTTGATGAGGAAGGCGCGCACGGCGTCGGCCCCGAGGTGGTCGAAGATCTCCGACGGGTCCGGGTAGTTCTTCAGGCTCTTCGACATCTTGCGCCCGTCCTCGGCGAGGATCAGCCCGTTGACGACGCAGTTCTCGAAGGCCGGCCGGTCGAAGAGTGCGGTGGAGAGGACCATGAGCGTGTAGAACCAGCCTCGGGTCTGGTCCAGGCCCTCTGCGATGAACTTGGCGGGGAACGTCGCCTCGAAGCGCTCGGTGTTCTCGAGTGGATAGTGGACCATCCCGTAAGGCATGGAGCCGGACTCGAACCAACAGTCGAGGACCTCCGGGATCCGGGTCATGGTCCCCTCGCAGCCACCGCAGCGCCATGTGATGAGATCGACGATGTGCTTGTGGAGATCGGTCGGACGTTGCCCGGAGAGCCCTTCCAGTTCGTCGACCGACCCCACTGCCACCTGCTCCTCGCAGTTGTCGCACTGCCAGACCGGGATGCAGGATCCCCAATACCGATTTCGGCTTATCGCCCAGTCCCTGGCGTTGGCCAGCCAGTTCCCGAACCGGCGGGAGCCGACATAGCCAGGCACCCAGTGCACGGTGTCGTTCAGCTCCACCATCCGGTCCCGGATTTGCTCGACGGCGACGAACCAGGTGGGGATCGCCTTGTAGATCAAAGGGGTCCCGGTGCGGTAGCAGAACGGATAGGAGTGGGTGACCCGCCCCGAGGAGACAAGTTTCCCGGAAGCCTCGAGCAGCTCGATCAGGGTCGAGTCCGCCACCTTCACGTTCTGGCCGGCGACCTCGGGCACCTCGTCGGTGAACGAGCCACCGGCGTCGACCGGGTCGACCAGAGCGTCGATGCCCGCTGCCTGGAGCGCCATGAAGTCGGCTTCTCCATAGGCAGGGGCCATGTGCACCAGACCGGTCCCTTCATCCACCGAGACCTCATCGGAGTAGATGACCCGGAACGCCCCGCTGTCCCCGAGATCGGCGAAGTGGCCAAACGGGGGCCGGTAGCGGGCTCCCTGCAGCTCGCGGCCCGTTGCCCGGGCCACCACTTCGATACCGTCGCCGAACACCGATCCCGCCCTGGCATCTGCAATCCAGTAGTGGCCGCCCGTGTGAGCCACCCGCACGTAGTCGATGTCCTCCCCAACGGCGATCGCCAGGTTCCCGGGCAGGGTCCACGGCGTGGTGGTCCAGATGAGGAGAAAGTCCCCGGCGAGGACCGTCTGGTTGCCCCCCTCCACCTCGAGGCGGACCGTGATGGAAGGATCCTCGACGTCGCGGTAGTCGAGGTTGGCCTCGAAATTGGACAGCGGCGTGGTCGCCCCCCATGAGTAGGGGAGCACCTTGAAGTCCTTGTAGACCAGGCCCTTGTCCCACAACTGTTTGAAGACCCACCACACGGTCTCCATGAAGTCGGGGTCCATCGTCTTGTAGTCGTTCTCGAAGTCGACCCAGCGCCCGATGCGCTCGGTAAGCACCTCCCATGCCTCGGTGTTGGCCTGGACCCCGAGGCGACAAGCCTCGTTGAAGCGATCGATTCCGAACTCGGCGATCTGGCGAGGACCGGAGATCCCGAGCTGCTTCTCGACCTCCATCTCTATGGGGAGCCCGTGGGTGTCCCAGCCGAACCTGCGCTCGACGCGATATCCCCGCATGGTCCAATAGCGGGGCACCATGTCCTTGATCACGCCGGCGAGGAGATTGCCGTAGTGAGGTGCCCCCGTGGGGAAAGGCGGTCCGTCGTAGAACACGTACTCCCGGTCGGAAGGGCGGCGGCGCACCGACTCGGCGAAGGCGTCGGTCTCCCGCCACAGGGCCAGGACCCCTTCTTCCATCTGGGGGATGTCGACTGCGGGGTCGACCCTCTTGAATCCGGTTTCGATGCTCACAATGGGCGATCTCGGGGGCTGGGGATCGGGAATCGTAGGGAATCCCCAATACAGTGACGAAGAACCAGGGAATTGATAAGGTTTCCGCCCTTTACGAGGTGCGTGGTGGCCAGAAGTCTCGCCAAATCGACGGTCGACAGGTACCGAAAACGACTCGAAGACGAGCGTGACCGGCTCCAGGCCCTCATCAGGGACTACGAGCAGGAGCTGGAAGTGGCCCGGCTCACCGAGAGCTCGTCGGACCGCAGCCCCGATCCCGGGAACGCCGAGGCGGGGTCCATGAAATTCGAATACGAGAAAGAGCTCTCCATCGAGCAGAACACGGTCGACCTCCTGAGCAAGGTGGAGCGGGCGTTGGAGAACATCGATAACGGGACCTACGGCATTTGTGAGAGTTGCGGCAAATCGATCCCGATGGCCCGGCTCGACGTCCTTCCCTATGTGACGCTCTGCGTCGACTGCGCCCGCAAGAGTTGATTCGCCGCTACGCCCTCGTCCTGGGGATCGTTGCCGCCGTCGTCACCCTGGACGCACTCACCAAACGCTGGGCCTCGGTCCAGTTCGCCGATGGGCCGGTGGAGATCATCCCCGGATTCCTGTCGCTGACCTACGTCGAGAACCCGGGGGCGGCATTCGGGTCGCTCCAGAACGCCGGGCCGGTGCTCGGGATGGCTGCGATCGTGGTCAGCGTGGCGCTCCTCTATGCCTTGCGCCACCCGAGACCGGCTCTCGAGGTGGCCGGCTTTGCGCTGGTCATCTCCGGGGCTCTGGGGAATCTGACGGACAGGATCCTTCGCGGCCCTGGCCTCCTCGACGGCAAGGTGATCGACTGGGTCAACCTGTGGTGGATCCCGACCTTCAACCTCGCCGACGCCGCGATCACGATCGCCGTCTGCCTGCTACTGATACAGGCGTGGCGGACCCGCTGACGTTCGAAATCCCCGAGAACCTCGGCGGGGCCCGGGTGGACAAGGCCATCTCGGAGATCCTCGGGGTGAGCAGGAGCGTGGCGCGCGCCCTGCTCGATGAGGGCGTGACCATCGATGGCGCCCCGGCGCGCCCCGGCGACCGGGTCGGCGAGGGGGCGACCATCGTCACCCCAGGCCTGTCTCCGGTCGCGGATCTCCAGGCTGAAGCCGTCGACTTCCCCATCCTCTTCGAGGACGATTCGGTGGTTGTGGTCGACAAGCCACCGGGGATCACCGTCCATCCCGGATCGGGCAGGCAGCACGGCACCCTGGCCGCGGGGCTCCTGCACCGCTACCCGGAGCTCGAGGGCGTCGGCGACCCCGATCGTTGGGGTCTGATCCATCGCCTGGACCGGGAGACCTCGGGGGTGCTGATCGTGGCCCGGACTACAGCCGCCTACGAGCGGCTGACCGCGGAGCTGGCGGCGCGACGCATCGAAAGGCTCTATCTGGCCCTGGCACACAACCGATTCCCGGTCCCCACAGGGACGATCGACGCCCCGATCGGCCGCGACCCCTCCCAGCCGACACGGCGAGCGGTGGTGGCCACTGGCAAGCCTTCGCTGACCCACTATGAGGTGCTGGAGGAGCTCGGCGGCGGTGAGGTCTCGCTGCTCGAGGTGCGGTTGGGAACGGGCCGGACCCATCAGATCCGGGTCCATCTCGCGGCCATCGAGCACCCGGTTCTCGGGGACCGCGCCTACTCGCCGGCCCCCTCCCGCATCACTGCCCCCAGGGTCATGCTCCACGCCCGTTCTGTCGGGTTCGAACACCCGGGCACAGGTGGGCGGGTGAAGGTCGCAGCCCCGATCCCCGATGACATGATGGAGGTCATCGAGGGCCTTCGGGGGAGCGCGAGCTAACGACGTGAGCCATCTAGCGTCTCTCCGGTGACCCAGGATCACACCACCGAGGCCCCGGTCTGCTATCGCCACCCCGACCGGCACACCCTCCTCCATTGCAGCCGATGCGGGCGGCCGATTTGCTCAGCCTGCTCCATCGACGCGGTGGTGGGCCAGCGCTGTCCTGAATGCTTGCGCTCCGAAGGCAGTCAGCCCGTGCAGAGGGTCGTCCCGAGACCGGCGGGGGCGAGGCGGCCGATGAGCGCCCGGTCGTCGGGAGCGCCGGCGACGATGGTCATCATCGCCCTCTCGGTCTTCTTCTATCTCCTGACCAGCTTCGGGAGATTCGGGGACGAGACGTTTCTCGCGATGGCGCAGTCCAATCAGGCGGTGGCGGGGGGCCAATGGTGGAGGATCTACAGCGCGGCCCTCCTCCACGGCTCGCTCACTCACATCTTGTTCAACATGTGGGCATTGTGGGTCGTCGGGCCACAGGTGGAGAGAGGTGTGGGCACCCTGCCGTTCATCAGTGTCTACCTGGCAGCTGCGGGAGTGGGAGGGGCCGCCGCCTTCTACTTCGGCGGACCCAACGACGTGGCTGTGGGGGCCTCCGGCGCCATCTTCGGGCTGTTCGGTGTGTGGCTGAGCTGGGCTCTCCACCGGCGCAACACGGCATACGGGCGGGCCGTGCTCAATCAGCTCGGGTTCCTGTTGCTCATCAACGCCGCGATCCCATTCATCTTCCCCGGAATCTCATGGCAAGCGCACCTGGGGGGTCTGATCGCCGGCTTTCTCATCGCCGAGGTGTGGGCCCTGATCCAGGGGCCGAGGGCAGCGATGTTGCGGGCGACGGTGGGGTTCACCGTCGCCGCCCTGGCCGCGGTGGCAGTCTCGATCTGAGCTAAGGTGAAATGACAGTCGTGTCATTCGCTCACCTCCACGTCCACACCGAATACTCGATGCTCGACGGCGCGGCTCGGATCAAGGACGTGGTCGGTGCCGCTGCCGCTGACGGCCAGCCCGCGATCGCGATCACAGACCACGGTGTCCTCTATGGGGTGGTCGACTTCGTCAAGGCGGCGGGCGAGGCCGGCATCAAGCCGATCGTCGGCATCGAGGCCTACCTCACCGACGGCTCACGCTTCGATCGGCCCCTCGGGAGCGCCAACAAGCGGTACCACATGAACCTCTTCGCCGAGAACGAGATCGGCTATCGCAACCTGCTCCAGCTCTCCTCCAAGGCCTTCCTCGAGGGCTACTACTACAAGCCGAGGATGGACTTCGAGCTCCTCGCCCAGCATTCCGAGGGGATCATCGCCACCTCGGGGTGCCTGGGAGGCCTGGTGCCCCAGCTGCTGGCTCCCGACTCGGTCAGCGAGGAGGGAAACCGGGGCCAGATCCGGGACTTCGACGCGGCCATGGCTGCGGCGGGCCGGTTCCAGGACATCTTCGGTAAAGACGGCTTCTTCATCGAGATTCAGGACCACGGCCTGCCGGCGCAGAAGGCGATCATGCCCGATCTCGTCGATATATCGCATCGCATCGGCGCCCCTTTGCTGGCCACCAACGATGCCCACTACACCCATCGCGCCGAGCACGACGCTCACGACGTCCTGCTCTGCATCCAAACCGGGTCCTTGCGAAGCGATGCGGGCAGGCTCCGCTTCGAGGGCAACGACCACTATCTGAAGACCTCCGCCGAGATGCGCGCACTCTTTCCCGCTGACATCTATCCCGGCGCCTGTGACAACACTCTCCTGATCGCGGAAAGGGCCGATGTCGGCTTTGAGTTCGGCAAGGTCCTGCTCCCGCATTTTCCGGTCCCGGCCGGGGAGACCGAGGTCACCTATCTACGGAAGCTCGTCGACCTGGGGGTCCGAGAGCGTTACGGGCCAAGTCCGGGCCCCGAGGTGTGGGAGCGGGTGGAGCACGAGCTGAAGATCATCGAGGAGATGGGCTTCCCCGCCTACTTCCTCATCGTCTGGGATGTGATCCGTCACGCCCGCGAGAACCGAATCCGGGTCGGCCCGGGCCGAGGCTCGGCGGCGGGGTCGATGGTGTCCTATTGCCTCCGGATCACCGACATCGACCCGCTCGAGTACGGGCTGATCTTCGAGCGCTTCCTCAACCCAGGTCGCAAGGAGATGCCGGACATCGACATGGACTTCGACGAGCGCTATCGGGCCGAGATGATCCGCTACGCCGCCCAGAAGTACGGGCAGGACCGGGTTGCCCAGATAGTGACCTTCTCCACGATCAAGGGCAAGCAGGCGATCCGGGACGCTGCCCGGGTGCTGGGCCATCCTTACGGGGTGGGGGACCGGGTGGCAAAGGCGATGCCGCCGGCGATCCTGGGCCGGGAGGCGACGCTGGAGCAGGTGCTGACCCCACCACCCCCTGACGCCGACTCCACGGTGAAGGACTGGTATGCCAACGCCCAGGGGCTGCGCGAGCTCTACGAGTCAGACCCCGCGGTCCGGGAGACTGTGGATGCCGCGCGAGGCGTGGAGGGGTTGCGGAGACAGGACTCGATCCATGCCGCCGCGGTGGTCATCGGTCCCCAGCCGCTGATCGAGATCGTCCCCATCCAACAAAAGGGGGAGGACGCCGAAGTCGTCACCCAATACGAGATGCATGGCGTCCAGGAGCTAGGCCTCCTAAAGATGGACTTCCTCGGCCTGCGCAACCTCTCGATCATCGAGCGCTGCCTGGAGTTGGTCGAGGAGAGCACCGGAGCCAGGCCGGACATCGACGACATTCCTCTCGACGACCAGGCCACATTCGAGCTCCTCCAGTCGGGGAACACCATCGGGGTGTTCCAACTCGAGGGCAACGCCATGCGCTCCCTGATCCGATCTCTCCGCCCAGACTCGTTCAACGACGTGATCGCCCTGGTTGCCCTCTACCGGCCGGGCCCGATGGGGGCGAACATGCACAATCTCTACGCCGACCGCAAGAACGGCCGTGCGGAGATAGAGCACATCCACCCTGCTCTCTCAGAGAAGCTGGCCGACACCTATCAGATCATGGTCTATCAGGAGCAAGTGCTTCTCGTCGCCCAAGAGATCGCGGGCTATTCGATGGTCGACGCCGATGCCCTGCGCAAGGCCATGGGAAAGAAGATCAAATCGGTGATGGTCGCCGAAGAGGAACGCTTCGTGCACGGGTGCTTGAGCCAGGGTCACACCGAAGAGGTGGGACGGGAGATCTTTGGCCTCATCGAGCATTTCGCCGGCTACGGGTTTGCCCGGTCCCACGCCGCGGCCTACGGCTTGATCGCGTATCAGACCGCCTATCTCAAGGCTCATCACCCCGCCGAATACCTGGCCGCCCTGCTCACCGCTACCAAAAAGGACAAGGAGCGCACCGCGGTCTATCTCAATGAGTGCCGGCAGATGGGGATCAAGGTCCTGGTCCCCGACGTGAACGAGTCCGACACCGATTTCACCGTGCGCGAGGGAGGCATCAGGTTCGGGCTCTCAGCTGTCCGCAATGTCGGGGTCGGAGTGGTGGAGAGGATCATTGCTGCCCGTGAGGAGCAGCCCTTCGAGTCGTTCCAGGACTTCGTCGATCGAGTGGATCCGTCGGTGCTCAACAAGAGGACGGTGGAGTCCTTGATCAAGGCAGGCGCGTTCGACGCCAGCGGCGACACGAGACGCGGGCTGATGATGGTCTACGAGCAGATCCTCGACGCCACCATGGAGCGGCGGCGCAACGAGGAGATGGGCCAGTACAGCCTGTTCGCCGGGGATGTCGAGGCCGTGATCGAGACCCGGATCGAGATCCCGACACACGCCTGGTCGCAGAAGGTTCGCCTCGCCTTCGAGAAGGAGATGCTCGGTCTCTATGTGTCCGACCACCCCCTGCTCTCCGTCGGGCCGTCGCTGGCAGCCGCGGCGGCCAACACGATCCATGATCTGGGGGAGTTACCCGATCGGGCGAGCGTCAATGTCGGCGGCCTGGTGGCGTCGATCACGCGGAGATGGACGAGGGCCGGCGAGCCGATGATCTTCTTCCAGCTCGAAGACCTCGAAGGCTCGGTCGAGGTGATGGCGTTTCCGAGGACGGTCCACGACTTCGGCCCGGTGATCGTCCCCGACGCCGTGGTCGTCGTCGCGGGCAATCTCGACAACCGGGGTGACGAGGTCAAGGTCATCGCCAGGGAGATCAAGGAGCTCGAGGTCAAGGACGACTCAACGGTTCGGCTCCAGGTATCTGCATCCCGGCTCTCTCCGGAGGTGGTGAACCGGCTGAAGGGGATCCTCTCCAATCACCCGGGGTCGGCCAGCGTTTTCCTTCACATGGTGGGCGAAAACGGGACCAAGGTGCTCAAGCTCTCAGACAGCCACCGGGTTGAGCCCAGGTCTGCCCTGTTTGCCGAGCTGAAAGAGTTGCTGGGTCAGCGGGTCGTCATCTGATCAGGACTTTCCCCTGATCTGGTTCTCGGCGACCTTCGCCATCGCATGGCCCCTCCCGTGGCGACGCCCCAGGGCGTAGGCGCTTGCCGTGAAGGCGGCCGCTGCGGTACCCATGGCGCTCAAGGCGATGGCCCGCTTCGTCCTCCGGGCGAAGATGACGATCGGCCAGCCGCGCTCGTGGGCCACGCGGTCGAGCTCCGAGTCCGGGTTGACCGCCACCGGGTGGCCCACCATCTCCATCATCGGCAGGTCGGAGATGGAGTCCGAATAGGCGTAGCTGCGGTCGAGGTCGTAGCCCCTGTCGGCGGTGAGCTTGTCTATGGCCTCGGCCTTGCCCTGGCCATAGACGAAAGGCCCGTCCAACTCCCCTGTGTAGTGACCGGCCACCACCCGGCCCTTGGTGGCGATAGCCCCGGTCATGCCCAGGGTGCGGGCAAACGGCTCCACGATCTCGTATGGCGATGCGGAGACGATCCAGGTGTCACGACCCGCCTCGTGATGCATCTCGACCAGGCGACGGGCTTCGGGCCTTACCCTGGCCACCAGCTTGGGCATCACCGCGGTGCCGACCCCTTCCATCGCCCGCACCGAGGCGCCTTCGCTGCGACTGAGGAAGTCACCCTTGATGTCCTCGGAGTTGTCGCCCTTGTCGCCGAGGAGCTTGAAGCTGATGGCGGCTATCGCCCACTGGCGCAGGTCGGTGTTGGAGGCCAGACCCTGTCTCCAGGCCTCGATTCCGAACGGAAACGCCGAAGCTCCCGATCTCAGGGTTCGGTCCAGATCGAAGAAGGCGGCGCTGTTCGCCATGGTCACAGGCTATTACGCCTCGACGATTCCGATAGAGGCCCATGGCATCCCGTCGGCGCGCTCCAGGATGCCGGCCAGGCCGTCCAGATCGGTGGGCGCGGTCGGCGACCATGGGATCGTTGCCACCTTCGCCCCGTACCGGGCGGAGAACTCGTCACGAGTGTCCCGCTGGCGGATGGTCTCCGCCTTCCATCTCGCCATGTTCGCTGCCAGGGCGGGTGAGGTCCCCGAGGGCACTCGGGCCCGGGCCCACTTCTCGGGGAGGATCCGATTGAATACCACCGCCGCAGGCTCCGCGGCGATTGCAGGCAGTTCCCGATAGAACTTGATCGCCTCGCGCACCGGTGCCGGGTCCGGGGTGGTGACCACGAGTATCGCCGACGACCGGAGAACGCGCTCGATCTCCCGGCCGCGGCGCGCAACCCCGTCATAGGTGGTGCGAAGGTCGAGGAGGAATTCGGCGACTCGCTCCAGCAGATCGGAGCCGAGGATCGAGTCGGCCATCCGCAGCATGGGACGCCCCGCGGTGTTGAACAGCATCCGTCGCCCCGGGAGTGGGCCACCGGTGATCCAGCGCAAGAGGCGACCGCCGACCAGATCCGCCATCTGGGCAGGTGAGGTGAAGAAGTCGATCCCACCGCCAGAGGGCGGAGTGTCCACCACGACCAGGTCCCATGCCTTGGCCTGGACGAAGGTCACCGCTTGGTCGGCGGCGGCGTAGGACTGGGATGCCGGGAAGTGCTCGGAGGCCGCCTTGAAGAACTCGTTGTCGGCCAGCCGGTTGGCCACCTGGGGGTCGGCGTGGCGCATGGCGACGGCACGCCAGGAGGCGGATGCGTCGAGCATCGCAGCCCATAGCCCTGGCTCCTCGGGGTGGGGCTGGGGCTCGTTGCCCAAGTCCGTGACCCCGAGCGCGGCTGCCAGACGGCGAGCGGGATCCACGGTGACCACCAAGGTCCTCAACCCGGCGCGTGCAGAGCGGATGGCTATCGCGGCCGCGACCGTTGTCTTTCCCACTCCACCGGCACCGGTCACCAGAAGCGTCGCCGTCATGTGATCGCCTCGAATTCGTCGCACATGCGGGCAGCCACTTCGCCGGGGGTGAACACGCCGAATAGGTAGGGGAGGGTGTGATCAGGGGGGAGACGCTGCAACCACGCCTGCTGCTCGGCCCACAGCGAACGGTGGAGCTGCGCCGCTTCACCCACCGGGCCTTTGGGGGTGCCGGTATCGGAGAGCTCGCCGAGCACCCGATTGGCGATCAGCGTGCGTGAAGAGACCACCTTCTCCACGTCGAGCCATTGCAGAGTTTCCTCGGTCTCGGTCGTGGGCAGCTCTTCGGGGAGGGTTGCCAGTACCAGCTCCGATGTCTGGGGGTCGGCCAGCAGGTCGCGCATCATGTCTGCCTGCGCCCGAACCCGGCCCCCCGGGACCAACTCGGACATGGTGACCGGGGCCCTGAGGAAGGAGCCGATCTGGCCCGTCGGGGGGGCATCGGCGATCACGACGTCCCAGCGGTCCTCTTTCACCTCCCAGAGCGCCTTCCCGATGGTGATGATCTCCCGAATCCCGGGGGCAGTGGTCGCCAGGGCGTCGAAGGCCCGCGCCACCGGGCCGAAACGGGCCATCCCGGGCACACTGAGCTGCAGCGACAGGTACTCGAGAAGGGCGTCGGCGCGGACCATTCGCATCGCATGGAGCCCGGGCCTG
Organism: Acidimicrobiia bacterium; assembly: GCA_044867525.1. Taxonomy (GTDB): domain Bacteria; phylum Actinomycetota; class Acidimicrobiia; order Spongiisociales; family ZC4RG35; genus JALYNX01. The sequence goes on from JBIOVB010000089.1 coordinate 40,181, forward strand.
ACCTCTCTCGGGCGGAATTCCAGCGGTCCGGTCCCGAAGTGCGTGGCCAGCCCGTCAGGCGAGCCCATCTCCATGGCGAGCACCCGCTGCCCGCGGCGCTGGGCGAGCATGGCGAGACCGGCCGCGATCGCGGACTTACCAACGCCGCCCTTGCCGGTGACGATGAGGAGACGCTTCTCGAGCACTACTGGCCGAGAGGGATGCGGAGCACGAGATGGTCGTCCTCGACACTCCACTTGGCATTGCCGATGAGAGCGAAGTCGGTGTAGTCGTGCTCCGCCTGCTCGATGAATCTCTTGCGCTCCTCGCCGGCTACCGGGGGAAGAGGTCGATCCTTAACGGCGGCCGCCCGCTCCTGGTAGCGCTGCACCATGGCGTCGACGTCGAATTGAGCCATGGAAGCAACGCTAACGCGTGGCCCGCCGAGCCTCCGCCTTGCGCTCGCCTTCCAGGCGCTCGAGTTCGATGTCGCTGTAGTCGACGTAGCTCATCGCTTCTGCGATGAGCCGGTGGCCGGCGACGTCCCGGATCGCTTCGTGCATCTGCTGGGCGATGGTTCGATACGCCGGGTGGCCCGCCGCCTGGCTACGGAGCTCGATGAGATGGAATGCCTGACGGGGGTTCATCTCCATCACGAAGCGGACGTTGAATGCGAAGGGAACCACGTACTGGGCCACATCCGGGCCGAGATCGGCGCGGGCCTCCTCGTAGAGCTCGCCGGCCTGGTCCATCACCGAGACCCAATCGTCGTCCATCCCGTGGCTGACAACATCGTCCGGCAGGTCATAGCCGAGCCTGGTGGAGAATCGCTGCCACTCGAGAGTCATCAGGCGATGACGTTGCAGGTCGCGAAAAGCTCCGATGTCGCAGCGGACGTCGAAGCGGTAGGTGGTCCGTTCCATGGCCCGCCCCGGCTTGTGCCGGCGGTTGGCCCGGTCGCCGACCATGGCCCGGATCAGGTCTGCCCTCTCTTCGGGTTTCATATCCCGCACCCGGTCGAGGAGAACCCGGTCGGGAAGCTCCGACACCGCATAAAGCGCCGCCGCCGCCACCTTGGCCTCGGCATCCGGATCCCAGTCGGTCAGCGTGACACCCGGGCCCGGGTCAGATGGCTCGCCGAGGCCTCCGGCCCGCCCTTCGAGATCCGCCCGCACCTCGGAGAGATAGCGCGACCAACGAATGCCGCGCTCCTCGAGATCGACACGGGTCAGGAACGACGGGATCACCTGGCGCAGCTCGCCGAGCATCATCGCCGCGTAGTCGCGGACCTCGGCGACCGGGCTGGCCTGCATCCTGACCAATGACATTTCGTATGCCTGCCCGGTGCCATAGATTCCGACGTTGGAGAGGGTGGACACCGGCAGTAGCCCGCGGACGGTGTCGCACGCTTTGGCTCGAATCGTCGCGTTCCACACCATCTTCGAGTCGTCCTCTCCCCGGGGGTGACGATCCTCGTAGACACCGATCATGTAGGCGACCATCCGGGCGTACACCTCGAAGGAACGGTCCATCAATGCCAGGTATGAGACCCGGTGCCTCGAAGCTGCGATCTCGTCCGGGACGAGGTAGCGGTAGCGGCTTCCAAGGGGGGCGTCATACCGGATGTAGCGGGTCGACTGCTCCAGATAGGCGGCGAGCCGTCCCCACTCCAGTGCCTTGGTGAGCAGGTTTGACGCTTGCTCGCAAGCCAGATGGGCGCCGCCGAGCTGGGCGACGGAATCGTCGCCGTAATCGAAGAAGATGCGCTGGTATAGCTGCTGGGCGTGGGCCGCGGATCCCATCGGGTCGGCTTCGAGCGAGTGCTCCGTGGCCGCGACCCCGACATCGGAATCGGTGACGAACTCGTCGAGGAAGAGCCGACGCAACGACTTCGAGGAGCGGGAGTAACGGGCGAACAATGCTCCCTTCACCACCTCGGGCAGGTTGGTCAGGGCAAACACCGGGAGCTCGACGTTGGTGAAGAACCTGGCCAGGACCGCCTGCTCCTCGGGCGTGAAGGTCTCCTGGTGGTACGCGGGCACGGGTCGGCGATTGTATGCCGGGATTCCATCGGCCCCGGTTTATCGTGAACGCCGATGGCGTTGCTGTTGATCCGCCTCGGAACCCTGTTTCTCACTGCTCTGGCCATCGGGATCGCGATGGTCCCGATCCTGGTCCTGATCGACCTCCTCGACGGCGGGACGGGATGGGGGCTTTGCCCAGCAGGCCTCGAGGCCTGCGCCAACCCGTTCACGACAGCCCCAGAGTTCGCGGTCATCCTCACCCTCGGCTTCCTGGGCTCGGTGATGGGGATCAGGCTCCTGATGCGTCTCGCCCGGCGCCTGCAGTCGGGGGAGTACCAGGTCACGCAGTAGGGGACGGCGTCGCCGGAGCCGTACGATGCCCCGATGCCAGGGGCGAGGGCCGATGGGTCCATTCCGAGCGCCAAGGAGCGGGGGAGGGCGCGAGCGATCCTGAGTCGCCTCACCAAGCGGTACCCGACGATTCGCACCGCGCTCGACTACGACGACGCGTTCCGGCTTCTGGTGGTCACCGTGCTCTCAGCGCAGACCACCGACGAGAACGTGAACAGGGTTGCTCCGGTCCTCTTCGAGCGCTACCCGCGGCCGGTCGACCTCGCCGAGGCCAACCCGGAGGAGGTCGAGAAGATCGTTTACTCCACCGGATTCTTCCGGCAGAAGACGAAGTCGATCATCCGCCTCGCCCAGGATGTGGAGGAGTTGTTCGGCGGTGAGGTCCCGGCCGACATCGACGAGCTGGTCAAGCTGCGTGGGGTGGGGCGAAAGACGGCGAGTGTCGTTCTCGCCGAGGTCTGGGGCACCCCCGCGATCGCGGTGGACACCCACGTGAGGCGGGTGACTCGGCGGCTGGGGCTGACCACGGAGACCGACCCGGTCAAGATCGAGAAGGACCTGATGGCCCTGTTCCCCAAGGAGACCTGGTCCGGTCTCTCGATGCGGGTCATCCAGTTCGGGCGTGATGTCTGTGATGCCCGCAGACCTCGTTGTGAGGCCTGCGAGCTCTTCGAACTCTGCCAGTGGCCGGACCGCTACGCAGTGGCGGCCAAAGCAGCAAGGTGACCGGCCGGGCCCTCGACCGGTCCATCCTCCGCCTGGCGATACCGGCTCTCGGTGCACTGGCCATCGACCCGCTGTTGACCCTGGCCGACACCGCGTTCGTGGCCCGTCTCGGAGTCGTCGAGTTGGCCGCGCTCGGGGTCGACACCGCGATCCTGGGGTTTGCCTTCTTCGGCTTCAACTTCCTCGCCTATGCGACCACGCCTCTGGTTGCCCAGGCCCTGGGCCGAGGTGACCGGGTCATGGCTCGACGCTGGGTTGGCGATGCGTTGCTCCTCGCTGTGGTGCTCGGAGTGCTGGCGATCGTGGTGGTGGAGCTGGCCGCCCCATGGTTCGTCTCGCTGATGGGTGCCGGCGAGGAGGTCTCAGGTCCGGCCGTCTCCTACCTCCGGATCCGGGCGATCGCAGCCCCAGCGGTGCTGATCACCACGGTGGCCCATGGCGCCTTTCGCGGTCACCAAGACACCACGACGCCACTGGTGGTCGCCGCGGCGGTCAATGGGATCAACCTGGTGCTCGACCCGGTGCTCATCTTCGGGTTCGACCTGGGGGTCGAGGGAGCGGCGATCGCCACCGTCTTCGCCCAGGTGGTGGGGGCGGTGTGGTTCCTGTCGCTGATCAGGCGGCGCGGGCTCGCCGATCGGCCCCGCGGCCTGCGCGACTCGTTGCCAACGGTCCTCGAGCTGGGAAGGAGCGCGGTGCTGATAACGGTGCGCACCGGGGTGCTTCTCCTCGCGTTGACAGTGGCGGCCCGGGCTGCGACCAAGCTGGGGAACGAGGAGATAGCTGCACACCAGGTGGTGCTTCAGGTTTGGCTGGTGGCGGCGATGGTCGCCGACGCCTTCGCCATTGCCGGGCAGGCGATGGTGGGCGCCGGGGCTGGTGCCGGGGATCGGGGACGGGTGAATCAGGTCACCGGAAGGCTGCTGCTGTGGGGGCTGGGAGTAGGCGTGGCGATCGCGGTTCTCCTTCTCGGCGGAGGGTCGGTGTTTGGGAACCTGGTCGCGTCGGAGGCAGTGGCCGTTCTGGTGGTTGCGACACTTCCGGTGGTGGCATGGATGATGCCGGTGGCCGGGCCTCTGTTCGTCGCCGATGGTGTCTTTTTTGGCCTGTTCGCCCTGGGAACGATCCTGGCGTCTACCGCCAGCGGTGCTCTCCTCGCCATCGGGCTGATCACTCAAACACCGCTTGGCGAGAGCCTGAACGGGATCTGGTGGGCGATCGCGGCGATGCTCGTAGTCCGATCGTTGGTTTTTGTCCTCTCCTACCGGAGGGCGGTGTCCGGCGTCGCCGTCAGGTCCTGACCCTTGGTCTCGGGGAGGAGCAGGGTGAGCAAGGCCGCCACTGCAAGCCCGATTCCGAGAAGCGTGACAGTCCCGGTGATCCCGATTCGATCGATTGTGAATATGCCGAGGATCAGCCCGAGTCCCGATCCGGCAAGGCCGAAGTTGGAGGAGGCGGTGGTGGCGCTTGCCCGAAGGCCGGTGGGGAAGAGCTCTGCGCGGTGGCTCCCCCCGGCGGGGACGAAGGCGTAGGTACCGAACGAGGAGACCATCACCGCGAGGACGATCAACGGCACCGATGTCGTCCAGTAGAGGAGGATCCCCCCTCCCAGGGCGAGGAGCAGGCTGAGGACAGTGGTCCGCCGACGCCCCCAGGCGTCGGCGAGGTGGCCGCCGACGAAGAACCCGAGCCCTCCGAGCGTTCCTCCGAGCAACAGGATCAACACCGCGTTGCCGGTGCTAAGTCCGACCACTTCGATCATCCGCTCGGTGGCGAATGCGATCCCCACTGCGGAGAAAGCGGAGGCGAGGAACCCGACCGCGACCACAACCCAGAACCGGGGTGCCCAGGGGCCGGCTACCAGGTCCCGCCAGTGCCCACTGGTGTCGTGCACCACTGTGTAGACACGGCTCTCGGGCACATTCCGGGCCAGGAAGGGGATCAGGATGGCGCCGAGGGCGATCAGCAGGTGCGGGATTCGCCAGTTCTGGCCACCGCCATCGGCGAGGGGCAGTGTCATCAATGCCAGCCCTGCGCCGAGCGAGACGGCCGCCCCGAAGAACGAGATGGCATAGGCGCGGATCGTGGGGCTCACCTGCTCGGCGAGCAAGACCACCGCCAAGCCGGACATGGCAGCGGTCCCGGTGCGGAGCACCGCCTGGGCCGTCCCGAACTGCCAGGGTTCCATCGCCAGTCCGGCCACGGCGCCGCCGGCCACCACCAGGGAAATGGCGATGAGCAACGGTTTGCGCCTGCCCCGGTGGTCGCCGAGCCATCCCAGGGGAAGGGCGGCAAATGCCGCCAGCCGGGCGATTCCGAGCAGGAGGCTCATCTCGCCTTCACTCAGCCCGAGGCCGACCCGTGTGAAGGGCAGGGTGTTCGCCGCCTGGGATTGTGCGAAACCTTGCACGAGGCCGGCGGTCCACATCACGAAAACGATGCGTCGATCGGAGGCGTTGAACCGGTCGACTGGGAGCAGCGGATCGAGCAGGCGACGCGGCAGCGAGGGCACGGTCCGAGCGTAGGGAGTAGGGGCATGGGAAGATCGCACCCGTGTTCGAGGACGTTGGATCGGCAGCTTTCCTGGTCCAGGCCCTGATCGCCTTCGGGGCGGGCGTGATCTCGTTCGTGTCCCCGTGCGTGCTCCCTCTGCTCCCCGGCTACCTGTCGATGATGTCCGGCTACTCGGCAGCACAGATCGAGGCCGGCGACGTGTCGACCCGGCGCCTCACCGGGGTGATCCTGCAGTTCATCGCCGGGTTCACGGTGGTATTCGCCGCGCTCGGAGCCGCTGCGGGGAGCATTGGCCAATTCCTCCTCCGCAACATGAGCGCTTTCACACGCATTGCCGGGCTGGTAATCATCGGCTTCGGAGTGCTCATGGTTGCGCTCGCGGTGTCCAACCGGGGATTGCTTGGCCCCTTGCAGCAGGATCGGCGGCCCGAAGTCCGGCCTTCCCGGTTGGGAAAGTGGGCCCCGCCGGTCATGGGCGCCGCGTTCGCCTTCGCCTGGACACCCTGCATCGGGCCCGTGCTCACTGTGGTCCTGACGACAGCTGCGACCCAGGAGACGCTGGGCCGTGGGATCATCCTCCTCGTGGTGTACTCGATCGGACTGGGGATCCCCTTCCTGCTCGCCGGGCTCGGCATGTTCAAGGTGTTCGGGAAGCTCAAGCCCTACCTGCGACCGATCAGCATCGCCTCTGGTCTGCTCCTGGTCGGCTTTGGGGTGGTGATGGTCACCGGGAGCCTGGGCCGGATCTCCGCATGGCTGGTCGATGTCTTCCTCGCAGTGCCCCTGCTTCGTGATCTGGCCACGGTGTGATGGAGCACCTCCTCGCCCCGGTGGCCCCCGATCTGGTGTGGTTTCGCGGGCCGGACACCGTGCGTTTCCTCAACGACATCATCTCCCAGGAGGTGGAGAGGATGGAGCCGGGAACGGTGCGTCGCTCTTTTCTGCTCAACCCGCAGGGCCGGATCGACCACTTGATGTGGGTGCTTCGTGGTGAGGAGGAGATCGGCCTGGTCACCGATCCCGAGCGTGGCGGCGAGCTGGCCGCGGCCCTAGGTCGCTACCGGATTCGGGTCGACGTGGAGGTCAGCGAGGAGCCGGCCGATCGCTGGCTGGTGATCGGTCACTTCGGGGTCGATGGCGCGTGGTCCAAGACCGATAGCGGGCTGGTGGCCGACGTCTCCTGGTCCGGGGTGCCCCGGTTCCTGGTGCTCGGGGATCGGCCCGAATTGCCTTCGATCTCCGCAGATGAGGTGGAGCAGCTCCGCATCGAATCCGGCGAACCGGTGGTGGGTATCGACACCGGTAACTCGACGATTCCCCAGGAGACCGGTTTGGTCCCGGTGGCAGTCGACCTGGAGAAGGGCTGCTTCCTCGGTCAGGAGTTGGTGGGCCGGATCGCCCGCCGGGGCCATGTCAACAAGCATCTCCGGGTACTGGAATTCTCGGGTGCGGCGCCCGCAGCCGGCAGCGAGGTGAACCGCGGTGA